>CAZYRP010000033.1:0-34483 GCA_964649465.1 uncultured Granulosicoccaceae bacterium
ACTGTTGTGCCAGAAATTGCCCAGATCTTCTGTTACCTGTACCAGTCTGCGCGCCGGCGATAACAGCTCTACTTTCAGTGGCAGCCGACCTCCCGCCACACTGGGGTTTTCTCGACAACCAAACATTTCCTGCAATTTTACTGCTAATACCGGATTACCCTCGTCACTATATCGCAGCTTGTGTTGCGCACCGCTTGGTACCTTGTAGGTTCCAGGCAGCCAGCTGTCCATTTTTTGCTGTTGCGAATAATCGATCATTGCATTGAGCACCGCCATCAGATCGATTTGCCTGACTGCCTTTAAACTGGATACATTGATTAAATAGGGTTGTAGCCAGACTTCAAGCTCATCCAGCAGAGTATTGTTATCTACCGCAGGGTATGAGGTATCTGCACCTTCCAGTTTCCGCATGCGCATTACCCGCGCCTGCCATTCACGCGACTCGTCCGTCCAGTTAAGACTGTTAAGCCCGTTCCTGCGAACACCACTGATTAACGCCGATGCACGCAGGTCACTGTTAATATCAGTGATTGGTTTGCTCTCGATAACCAGTGCGCCAATGCGCTGCTGCTTTTCTGCAACAACGCGTTCAAGCTTATCGTCCCATTTAACAACATCACTTGTTTTACACAGATCTTCACACCACGCACGCAGCAGTGAATGATCTAAGGCAAGCGCTGAAAAAATGCGTGCCTCTTTGTCTTTTCCACCCAGACTTGCAATAACAAGGTACTCACTTTGCGCTAACGGATCATTCTCATGCAAAACTGCACCTGAACCACCACTCAGCTGGTAGCGCACATCGTGTGTTGCCGGACCACCAGTGCGGCGCTTAGCAATACGATCAGGATACGCCCTTGCCAGCAGTACCGCAGGGTCAATATCGTTTTGTAAGCCAGTTGCAGGCAGCAAGTTCGCTAATTGAGCTGCTCTTCGGTTGTGCGAAGGTGCAAGCCGGTTTAAAAGCGTTGATAAATCTGCGTTGCTTTGTCGTGGTGTATCTTCCAGCAATGCAGCAAGTCTCGACACCTGAGACGCTGCACCTTTTTCTGCACCCCACAAAAGCATATGTCCAATGCGCGGATCTACCGGCAACTCCGCGACCGATCTTCCACGATGAGTTAATCCATCTTCACTCCATAGACCCAATATGGTTAATAGCGATTTTGCATTTTCAATGGCACTTTCCGGAGGCGCTTCAATCCACGGCAGGGAAAACACATCGGTAACACCCCATTGACCGGCTTCGAGTAACAGTGAAGATAAATCTGCTCGCAGGATTTCAGCCTGCCAGTTAGCTGCGCGGGATGCATGGGATTCTTCCGACCACAGACGATAACAAACGCCTGCTTGTGTTCTACCAGCTCGACCTGCCCGCTGAGTCGCACTCGCCTTGCTCGCCATTACTGTTTCAAGACGCTCTATACCGGATGAGGCATCCAGCCGCGATCGTCTTTCTACACCCGAATCTACGACAATACTGACACCGTCAATGGTCAACGAGGTTTCTGCAATACTGGTGCTTAAGATTATACGCCGGTTGTTGTTAATCTCTGTATTGGCAGATGTCGCTTCAGTCTGCGACTTTGCGTTCACACCTCGATGCAGGCGATGTACTGTAGCCGTAGACGGAAGCTTGTCATTTAACAGACGGGCAGTTTTTTCTATTTCTGCAACACCCGGCAGGAACACCAGCACATCACCCTTGTGATCATTAACAGCTTTTACTACCAGTTGTGCTATCGCCTGCAACCACGGGGTCCGGCCGGTGTGGTGCCAGATTATATCTACCGGGTGCTGTCGCACCTGACAGCTTACTGGTGTCTGTACTCCAAGATGCGAGCACAGCGCATCACCATCGAGCGTTGCAGACATTAACAACAGCCGTAAATCTTCTCTTACTTCTCGCTGTACATCCAGACAAAGTGCCAGCCCCAGATCGGCATGCAGGCTGCGCTCGTGAAATTCATCAAAGATGACTAATGAGATTCCATCGAGTAACGGGTTACTTTGCAGAATACGCGTCAGCACCCCTTCAGTAACCACTTCAAGCTGCGTATTTTTAGAGGTAACGGTATGACCACGCATACGCAAGCCAATCCGTTGCCCAAGCGGCTCGCCCAGCTGTGACGCAAGACGAGACGCAACATTAAAAGCCGCAAGTCTGCGCGGCTCAAGCATTAAAATTTTGCTGGTAAAACCTGCCTCAAGTATCACAAGAGGCAAGCCAGTGCTTTTACCAGCACCTGGCTCAGCCTGCAGCACAACATTGCCATCCTTCAGAGAACGGCATACCTCATCAGCTACTTCGGCAATTGGTAACGCATTGGCCATAGGCAGAATTAAAAGTTATACGATGCTATTGGCTATAGTCACTTTCAGATAAGCCCATTAGCTATACCGTGTTGTTACAAGCGCTTCAAGTGCTGCAGTAAGCGATTTCGATTCAGAAGCAGGTATTGAAAGAGCCGCTATTTCATCACCAATCACCGCATCAGCGTCACGCAACAACTCTTCTCCTGCCGCAGTAAGTTTTGCGACCGTCTGACGTGCATCGCGTTCATTTTTTTGCGAAGTTACGTACCCGGTTTTCTCAAGCGGTTTTAGCGCGCGGGTAACAGCCGAGGGCGTGAGATGCACTGCCGCTGCAAGATCCACCCGAGCTGCAGTTCCGTTGGGTTGCTCTTTAAGTCGCTTCAGCAGGAAGTATTCAGTGAAACTGACACCTCTGACCGCCGAAAGCACACGATCAAACCGCCTCTCTATCTTGCTTGAAGCTGCCAGTAGTGCGAACACAAATTCGTTTTTTTGCTTGCTCATAGCTGCATAATACTTGATCACTCACGTATCTTGCAAGCACTTCTTATACCGCCTGGTGTGGCGGATCAGGCTTTAATGACAATAGTGTTGGCGAACTTATCGCCAAGGCGCTGATGGTTTTTTCCAAAAATCAGGACAGCGTCCAGCAGACCTAATATCGGTGAAAAGAAATTACGCATAAACGACTGCAACAGAGTACAAGGCTCACCCGTGGTTTTCGAAACAACATAAAACCCAAACGGCTTCTTACCCAGACTCTGACCTCCCGGCAACGCATCTGAAAATACAAAATAGCAAACGGGAATCAGTATTTTTAAAATACCGGTGGCAGTGTTTTCAAGATCAATTGCGCGGAATAAATAGACCAACACTAAAAACAGAATAATAGCGATGAGCCCGTCTATAAACTGCCCCTGGTATCGTTTTGCCGGGTGTGCCAGTGTTTTTGCTTTCCAGTCAAACTGTTCCTGCATAGTTTTTCCAGTTAAATACTGTCGGCTTCTGGCTAGGCACTCGACACAATAAGCCGAATACCCTCTACCCTCACAACACGCGCAGTTGCACCAATGGCTATATCATCGTCCTGTCCTTCGGCCAGTTCAGCCTGCCATTCGCTACCAGACCAGGTTACAACACCCGGTGCATCTCTGCTGATACTGCCTTTAACGGTTACCTTTTGTCCGACCGCATTGTTACCGGAAATACCTGAAGGTTGTTTTTGCCACTTTCTTAAAGGCGCAAATAACACCGCTGTTATGAGGACCGAGGCCACTACAAAAACAAGCGTAGTAGTTAAATAACTGGCATCCACAGCAACCCATGCAAAAGCTGCCGCAACCAACGCACCGAGCCCGATAAAAAACAACCAGAAAGTAGTGAATTGAAATACCAGCATTTCAACCGCAAGCAGGCTGACACCAGCAAATAAAAACAACCAGAACGGATTCATCAGCTCGCTCCATTTGGAGTTTTAGATGCATCAACTTTACTTTTTAGCGCATCGAACGCTGTATATGCTTTAGCGACCATACCAGCAACATCATTTCCGTCCCCTGGCAGCAATGCTACCGTACCCTCTCGCGCCAGCTTATCGAACGCGGTTACGTACTGCTCTGCAAGTTGCTGCGCTACGGCTGCTGATCCGCCATCAGTGTTGATAGCTGCAGAAATTGTACGAATGGCCTCGCCTCTTGCGGTAGCCTCGATGGTCAGCGCTTCGGCTGTACCCTGCGCTCGAAGTATCTGCGCCTGTCTGTCACCTTCAGCCTGATTAATTTGCGCCTGTCTGTAACCCTCTGAAGTGGTTACCGCCACACGCCGTTCCCGTTCTGCACCCATTTGCTTTTCCATCTCTTCGAGAATAGTGGCCGGTGGTGTGATGTCTTTTACTTCATAACGCAGAACTTTAGTGCCCCACACCTCAGAGGCTTCATCAATAGCATGCGTTACCTGAGCATTGATGTTCTCGCGAGACTCAAATGTATCATCCAGTGATAACTTACCAATCTCTGCACGCATACTGGTCTGGGCTAACTGCGTTATAGCAAACTGCAGATTTTCAACACCATAAGATGCAGCCTTTGGATCCATAATTTTTAGGTACAATACTCCGTCAATACCCAGTGCTACGTTATCTCTGGTGATCGCCTGCTGCGATGCAACATCTACCGCATACTCTTTAAGTGAGTGCTTATAGGCAACACGCTCAAGAACCGGAATAGTAATATGAAAACCCGCCAGCAGCGTGCGATTGTATTTGCCAAGACGTTCTACCACATAAGCTTCGTTCTGAGGCACGATGCGGATAAAGGACTTTAAAAACAGCAACAGCAGAATTGCCGCACCAACTAACAGAGCCAAACCCATTTCTTGAAACATAACTACCCTCCAGAGACAGTGCACTTGCAAGTGCTGTAAAACGAATACTCAAACATCAATTTGTAGCTTAATTTAACTACATGTGGTCGAAATTGTTATTTTTCAATAGGCCTCACCGCAAATGCAGCTCACTCTTCAGCAGATGCCAGCGGCAGCAATGCAAAGAGACTACCCTGCTGCTTCATCTCTCCGGCAAGACGCTCGGCACGATCTCCGGCACCAAAAAAAACATCGGCACGGATATGCCCGGCAATCGCGCCACCAGTATCCTGAGCAACCATAAGGCGCTGATAGTCTGACCCGTCTGGCAGTGTGGTATCCAGCCAGACCAGCGTGCCCAATGGAATAACTGATTTATCTACGGCAAGACTACGCTGCTCCGTCAGCGGAACATTAAGTGAACCACGCGCTGCTTCCTGAGAGTCTTCACGCAAACTAAAAAACACATAGCTCGCATTGGCGTTTAGCACTTCATCTGCACGTGACGGGTTGTCCTGCAACCATTGTCGAATGGTGAATAGACTGACTTCTTCAAGCGGAATTTCGTTTAACTCAACCAGCTTCTTACCTATTGCAAAGTACGGATGTCCATTCTGGTCTGCGTAATCAAGCCCCATGATACTGCCATCTTCAAACTGCACACGGCCAGAACCCTGAATCTGCACAAAGAAAGAACCGTACGGATCATCGATCCATAACAACTCGTTGCCAGCCAAAGGTTGTTCACTGCTGTCAATGGATGCGCGCGACAAATACGGAACAATCTTGTTGCCCTCAAGTCGGCCGCGCAATCGCATACCCTTTAAGGAAGGGTAAATATCAGCCAGTTCTATTGTCAGCATTTCTTCAGGCGGTGAGTACACCGGATACGCGTATTTATCTGTGCGCGTCAGGCTTCCTTTCAACAGTGGCTCATAATACCCCGTGATCAATCCTTGCGTTTTGCCGCGCTCTGCATGAATAGTATGCGGTTGAAAGTTCTGCTGCAAAAATTGACGGATATCATCGCTGGAAGGATTCTCCAATGCAGCGACTTTGGCACACAAGGGAACCCAGGTTTCTTCTCGCCGGTTCATCCTCGGACACTGTTGATCAATTGCCTGCCAAGCCTGCTGCAGGTTGTCGCCACTCCAGTTAGGTAACGAAGACCACTTGACCGGTTTGCCGATCCCCGGGTCCGGTTGAGACAGAAACTGACAAGCACTGATAAAAATTGTGGTCAGTGCGACGGCCAATACAGAGCGGAGTGAGTTCAATGGGGACAGGCAATCAGTTAAAAACCCAGTGTAACCTACACTCTGCCTGCCAGATGCGACACACAAAATTGTAATGCTGCTTTATGCCTCTTAAGCTCGGAACGAACGAGCGGTACCAGTAACTTACTCCGAGGCGTCAGGGTGCGACATGTGAAAACAAACCACGCCAGTATCAGCAACCAAATCGGGGCTAATGCACCACCACCGGTTTTAAAGCCCGCTGTGGCTACTGTTCTATCGTCAGTTCCGTCATTGTTGCTGTCAACAAAGCCCACGTCGCTACTGTTGAGTATGCCGTTGTTATCTGTGTCCAGCGATTGCCAGCGGCTCGATTCAATATCGAACGGTCCGGCTCCTGTGTTGGAAGGATTAAGGCTTTCAATATCGTACAGATCCGCAAGTCCATCGCCATCGGTATCCGGTACGTTCAACAGAGTACCCTCTGCTCCGACTCCATCAATTAATGCATCGCTGTTTGAGTCCAAGCCACCTGCCTCTAATATGTCGGGCAGGCTATCACCGTCACTGTCGAGATCAAGTCGGTTGGCAAGTCCGTCGCCGTCAATATCTGCAGGCGCGGCATCTTCTATTATGTCCGGGACGCCGTCATTGTCATCATCGGTGTCTGCGTTGTCGCCAAGACCATCTCCATCCGTGTCGCGGCTTTCGGTTGCATCTAAACTAAAACTGTCTTGTGCATCCGGTACAGAATCGTTGTCATCATCATTATCAAGTGAATTCACTACACCGTCGCCGTCGTTATCGAGCATCGAGGTTGCAAGCGGCTCATCACCATCTATTTGCAAAAGGTACTCAACCAGATCACTCATCTGCGTGGCAGTTAACTGCGCCACGTTAAATCCAACCTGCACTGAACGGTGCGCTCTGACCGCCGCCTCGAGGTCGGGGGCTGATCCATCGTGAAGATATGGACTACCGTTCCACACACCACGCAGTGTCGGCGTATCCAGCCCGTTACCCACCAGAGCCTGTCCCAGCCTTCCACCGGTGTCTGCATCAACAGTTCCGATATTATGGAATCGCTCGAGCGGACTGTCGGTGAATTCATCGCCGGTATGACACGTGGCACAATTTGCTGTTCTAAAAATATTATAACCACGCTCTGCCGCAGGTGATCTTTGTGATGCATCAGTGCGATACGGACTCTCCGGAAACGTATCAAGGGATGTCACGTAAGCCGCCAAAGCATCGAGGCGTTCACTTAATCCGGCTTTCGGGTTATCACTATCCAGAGTGCCCTGCGTGCGATTATAGTCTTCGTCAGTTAACAACCCCGTGCCATCGAAAATCTCTCTGATATCATTCTCGAAGTCATGTATTTCATCGAAGTTTGCGGTCCAGTGAACGTTGCCGTGACCCAGACCAGCTCGCCCGCGCAAATCTATGGTGTTGCGCAAGCCCTCACCTGCATCCGAGAAATCCCAGGTGCGACCATCATGCCCGCCCTCTGAATGACACACAGCGCAGCTTATGTATTTTTGACCTGTAAGAGCTGCGTCCTGTGCATCGTGGAACAACTGTTTACCAAGCAACACCTGACTATCTAGAACCTCCCGACTAACTGTACTGATTGTGCGCTCAAGTTCAGCGTTGTCCGTTGCACCATTAATCAATCCGCTAATGTCATACACAGATACTGATCGAGACAGCATGTTATCAACCACTAAACGCTGGAAGTCTGCAGACAAAGCTACACCCTGAGGCGCAAACCCAAGCTCTGTTGAAAACAGTATCTCGCCACTGAAAGTATCAACAATTTCCAGAAACCTGCTTCCTTCGTGTATCACAAAGAGATAGTTACCTGTCGGACCGACCGCCGCAGCAGTTGGCGGACTGTTGTTATCAAAATCCAACCGGCTTGATACAAGCTCCACACCTGCGTTGAGATCAATTGTCGCCATCATGCTGCGCACCAGCTTGTTGTGTTCACGAGCATTGCCATCACGCATTGAACCGCGATAAATGTTATCGAGCTTGGCGGGCACAAAGGCTCGTAGTCCGTCGGGTGATAGCGCTGGTGCCATCAAGTAATTAGGAATTCCACGCGCGCTGCTGTCTGTGTCTTCGACATTGTTGTACGGCAGATCTATTACAGAGTCCACCACCATCGCTCCGCTGCGAACTACAATAACCGCTGCACTGCCGTTGGTACTAACCTGACGCGAGCTTTCACCAGCAAGCGGACTGGTAATAAAGCGCGGCGCAAATAACAGACTGCCATCTGCGTTTATAGCAAGGTGTCTTGGGTGCGAACCTATATTTAAACTAGTTTCAATGGTGCGATTACCGCCATCCAGCCTGATAAGCTCACCAGTTCCCTCAAGTGCTACATAAACCAAACCGTTATAATTAACGATGCCGTGCGGCTGGCTGCCACGTGCAAGTGCAATTTCATCCACAACCTGAAGTGTCTCGGTAGAAATAACAGACACGCTTGCAGAACTTTTGTTTGTTACCCAGATTTCTTCCGCCAGAGGCACAAGATTTACCGGCGTTGTCCCTACACTTATTTCAGCGATTAATTCACCGCTTGCAACATCCTGCACAGACACCGAATTGTGATCCGGGTTAACAACCCAGATACGATCCCCTGCAACCCTGATAGAAGACGAAGACATTGCTTCACCATCAATCAAAGGCTCGTGAACCCGGTGCGTCATTGTGATCTGGTCGCTGCCGGAATCACTGCGAGCCGTAACGCTTATCAAATAACGACCGGGTTGTTGATAAACATGGGTGCTTAACGGTATTTGAGTTGTTTCAACCGTGCCATCGCCGTAGTCCCATTGGTATTCGACATCCACACCAGTTGCGAGTGCGACTTCAATTGACACCGCAGTGCCAGCCGCAGAGGGCAGTGCAGTAACCGATTCGAGCTCCACTACTTTACTGGGTGCATTATTAAGGTACACGCCATAGCGACGCTGGTGAGCGATAAAGAGATCCATATTGCCATCAGCGTTAACATCCAGAATTCTGGCATCCATCGATTCATCTCGACTCCAGTCCTCTCCTGCGAATGGAATAAAAGTGCCGCTGTTAACACCGGCGTTAATTACAATCTCTGTGCGCATTCCTTCAAAGGTATTTTCGAGCCCACCGAAATTACGCAGCATACTGGAGAGCACATAATCGGTATCACCATCACCGTCAATATCACGCATGTGAACGGTACCGTGCTTGCGGTTACCGCGAGTCATTGGTGCGTCCTGCCGCATCAGATACACAGGAATACCCTGACTGTTATCAATGGTGGTAGATATCGCCGCCATTGGCGCGGTATTAGAGTAATTACGAAAATCAAACCGACCGTCGCCGTTAAAATCGGCGGCACCAAAAATATACGCAAAGCTATCTGAATTTTGCAGTGTCAATCGCTGCGTATCATTGAAGTTGCCTTCACCATCGTTGTAATAAACATAGAGAAAGAGATCGGACTCAATATAAATGATATCAACATCACCGTCGCCATCTGCATCATCAAGCAGTGCCGAATGACCACGCTGCAGCCTTCCCAGGCCGCCAAGTTTCTCAGACTGATCAGTAAAGCTGCCGTCACCATCATTCACAAGCAACTGGTTGGTGCCAAACTCCACCTCAACAACCAGAAGGTCGGCCGCACCGTCGCCGGTAACATCACCCGATTCAATCACCAGACTGTTGTTTGCAACATCAAGACTGACACCCGGCTCAAATCCCAGCCAGGTACCCGTTGCGTCATTGCCTCTGTTTATAAGCAACCAGGGTGCTCGGTCAAGTCTTGCAAAAACAAGATCAGCAAGATCATCACCGTTCGCATCAAATGCTTCTACATAGTTACTGTTACTGGCAGCTGCAGGCGCGCCTATGAAGTCAGTTGTACGGTTGGTAAGCACGCCCGATTCGTTGACGAGCAAAACAGGTGCTGCACCCAGCCTGGCAATTACCACCTCTTCCAGGCCATCAGCATTGAAATCACCGACTTCGAGTGACTTAACATTAACATCGTTGTTCAAACCAACAAGAGACTCAGCACTCCGATCAGTCAGTAGCGGTAACTCCTGAGCCATCGCTCCCGCAACAGGTACAGTCAAAGACAGCACCCACAACCAAAAAGCTATACTGTGATTTTGACTACCCACAATCTTAAGGCTGCGCACCAGCACTGATCCATTCCACTAACGCCGCAATTATTTCTGCGTCAAGTGCTGCACCTCTAAACGGCATTCTGGACCCAACAGTTTGTGTGCCTTCAACTTTATGAACTAACAGACTACCTTCAGCATTACCCGGATCAACACGTAACAAATCCGGCTCACCAATGCTGAATACTCCAACCAAATTACTGTAGCTGGCGACGCTGCTTGAAAGATCCATCACCGATGGCAGATTTGCACCACCGCCCGAGTGGCAACCAGAGCAGACAGGAGTAAATACCTTCGCCTGCAGGTCAGCAAGCGAAGACGCGGGCAAAATTACCGGTGACAACTCACTTAGCTGACCACGTAATGCAACATCATTGGCCTGTACATCCACATACAGGTTGCCACTGTTGTACAAAGCCACTTGCGATGCTGTGAGTAAAGTGTTCGCAGGAACTTCAAAAACCTCGTTGCCGACGTTACCGGTGTTTTCGATAAGCGTGACAACGATGCCTCCCACCTCGCCCGCTCCACCTTCACGCAGGTGAACTTCAATTTCTCCATCATTAACAACTGAAAGAGAGGTGGTAACCGTGCCGATCAAGTGCCCGGTTGCTGAAGCTATTGCGAATTCCGCCTGCCCGGTATGTCGTGTATCAACCGCTGGCAGTACCTGTGATCCGCTCAGTTGAACAGAGTATCGGGGGGCGATTTCGACCGCACCGTCTGGGCCGCCGAGGGCTGCTCCCGTTTCTATCCCTGCGACATCCCCGGCTTCCGAAAATACGTCATTGACGGTACCACCACCGCAAGACTGTAAGACAACAGATGCAAGTGCAATCCAAAGCAAAATCGGGACGCGTTTGAACATAAATGGCGCTGGTTAATCACGGTAACAACTCAGATCCACTTTTGCAGTTATTACGCCAGCGGATTACAGGCAATTCACTCACAGGAACGCGATTAGCAACTGCAACCAGCCGGATAGCAGTCTGAAGGGTGTGTATTGGTTACCGATGTCCATTGATCGATTATCGAGCCCGTTGGCGGACGCAGATGCCGAAAACCTCATATCAACAGAAATTTCCAATATTGCGCGCGCTCCAGGCAGCATTCGGCGCAGGCATTTTTTCAGCAGTGTTAAAAACAGGGTTTAAAAAAGAATTGGTATCACTGGTGCACATCGAATCCGAAAATGCACCGCACCACCTTACGCGCAGGTTTCTCCTGCTGGATTCTGATTTGACGGTATGGGCGCCAACTGAATCAGTGTCTTCTGTATCAATTGATGTAGTTCCGGAAAAGTCGACACCCTGGGAGGTGCGAATCGTTCTTTTCACGCAATTTTAAGAATGGAGCTTGAAAGCGACTAAATAATAGGGAAAAAGATGTTAAACCGGTGGCTTCAGGTAGGTATACAACGTGACAATGTTTCTTTTATGGATCAGTTCGACGTGAAATAGCAGTCAAACAAATAAAAGCAATCGCGGCACAAACAAGCAGTGACATGTTGTAAACTCCTGAAATTACTGGACATTGAAAGATATTCAACTCCAACTCAACTAGCTTAATCTATCGTCAACTGTTTGTCATTAGATGTGCTTCACATTCTTGACAGCGAGAGCTTTATTCATCAAGTGACGATATACGATTCGCCCTAGGGTTCACGAATCAGGTAAAACTACGGGATTCAGCGGATTAAGATACCATTAGCGTACACAATTTGAAACATTGCGCACAGTTTTATTTGCAACTTTCCTCCAATATCGGTCGATCGCCCCAGGCAACTGCAAGACATTGACGTTGGGCGTAAACCCGATCTATGAGGAGACGATCATGAAAGCACCACTTACAGCGCCACTGACAGAGCGCAAATCCGCAACCCGCGCACTCAACATGCTTGCCGCAGGTGGCATTTTATTGGTACTTATTATTGCTGCAACCGCAGCGGCATTCGCCATTTAATTTTTACCGGGAGGCTATCTACAGCCTTTGCAAGCCTCATTCACGAGGCCGTAAAAACTGCATTAAAGCGCCCGTCTTCCTGACGGGCGTTGCAGCGTTACTCTCAGCCCTCTACCATTGGCCTCTTACGGTGAAATTCCACCTGTTGAAGAGATCCTCCCTTGCCAGCAAAAACACTATACGACAAGATCTGGGACGCGCATGTTGTCAGCACAGAACCAGACGGCACTTGTCTTATCTACATCGATCGCCACCTGGTTCATGAAGTCACCAGTGCACAGGCTTTTTCAGGTTTGCGAGCTAACAGCCGTCAGGTTCGACGCCCTGAGTTAACACTCGCCGTTGTCGATCACAACATTCCAACGTCAGATCGCTCACAGGGCATCAACGACCCGGAAAGCAAACTGCAGGTCGATACACTGCGCACAAACACCAATGAATTCGGCGTTGAGTATTATGACGAAACTGACGAACGCCAGGGCATTGTGCACATCATCGGCCCGGAGCAAGGCTTCACCCTGCCCGGCACCACTGTTGTCTGCGGCGATTCACATACCGCAACCCACGGCGCATTCGGCGCGCTGGCGCATGGCATTGGTACATCCGAAGTTGAACATGTTCTCGCCTCACAAACACTGTTGCAAAATAAATCAAAGAATATGCAGGTGCTTGTTAAGGGCAAGTTGCCCGATGGCGTCACTGCAAAAGACTTAACATTGGCAGTAATTGCTAAAACCGGCACCGCAGGTGGCACCGGACACGTTATTGAGTATCGCGGCGATGCGATTACAGATCTGAGTATTGAAGGACGCATGACTCTCTGCAACATGGCTATCGAAGGTGGCGCCAGGGCTGGTCTTGTTGCTCCTGATGAAAAAACTTTTGAATACCTGAAAGGCCGTCCCAAAGCACCAAAAGGTGCAGACTGGGATGCCGCAGTAGAATACTGGAAAACCTTAAAAACTGATGACGGCGCTACCTTCGACTTAACTGTTGAAATAGAAGCCGCTGACATCGCCCCTATCGTGACCTGGGGAACATCACCGGAAGATGCATTGCCAATTACCGATACGGTGCCGGATCCAAAGTCTTTCAGTGATGAACACAAACAGGCTGCAGCGTCGCGTTCTCTGGAATATATGGGACTAACAGCCGGTACCTCATTATCTGAAATTGAAATAGACAAAGTTTTTATCGGATCCTGCACTAACGGCAGGATTGAAGACCTGCGTGCTGTTGCCAGGGTGGTTGAAGGCAAAAAAATCGCAGAGCACGTCAGTGCGATGGTGGTGCCGGGTTCTGGCCTGGTAAAAAAACAGGCGGAAGAAGAAGGCATTGCTGACATACTCAAGTCTGCGGGCTTTGACTGGCGCGAACCTGGTTGCTCCATGTGTCTCGGTATGAATCCGGATCGACTAAAACCACAGGAACGTTGCGCGTCAACTTCAAACAGAAACTTTGAAGGACGCCAGGGCCATGGCGGACGCACACATTTAATGTCACCTGCAATGGCTGCCGCTGCTGCTGTTACCGGCAAGCTTACAGATGTACGGACACTCGTAGACTAAACCCTGGTGAGATAGAGCCCTGTACATTGAGGCCAAACAAATATGAGTAAAGTTAACTGATGAAAGCACTCAAAGAACTGACCGGTGTTGCTGCCCCTTTGCCAATGATCAACGTTGATACTGATATGATCATCCCTAAGCAATATCTGAAAACTATTAACCGTGATGGATTGGGTAAAGGTCTGTTCCACGCGATGCGCTATAACGAAGATGGCTCAGACAACCCGGATTTTGTTTTAAACAAGAAAGCTTATAAAGATGCGAACTTTCTAATAGCCGGTGATAATTTCGGCTGCGGTTCATCTCGCGAGCACGCGGCATGGGCACTGGAAGATTTTGGTATTCGATGTGTCATAGCCAGCAGCTTTTCAGATATTTTTTATAACAACGCATTTAAAAACGGCATGTTGCTGATCAAGTTGCCACAAGATGCCGTTGATGATCTAACCGAACAGGCAGAGTACGGTTCAAATGCCAAGTTCTCTGTTGATCTTGAATCGCAAACGGTTACGGCTCCAGATGGCACAGAACACAAGTTTGAACTTGACGAGTTCAGAAAACATTGCCTGCTAAACGGCCTAGATGAAATTGCACTCACGCTTGAAAAAGAATCAAACATTGCGAGTTTTGAAAAAAATACTTCTGACTCACATAGCTGGCTAACCCCTGCCAGTTAATTACCAACAGCATCCTTATTAATAAAAAACCTTATGGCACTTAAATGAAAAACGTTTCTATTCTACTGCTACCCGGAGACGGAATCGGTCCAGAGGCAGTAGCCCAGCTCTCTCGAGTTATAGAATGGTTCAGCACCCATAGCGACACTACCTTTGACGTCACCACTGATGATGTCGGTGGCGCTGCCTATGATCGCTACGGTACTCCACTGGCAGACACCACACTTGAAACTGCTAAAAAAGCAGACGCAATAGTGATGGGAGCAGTTGGCGGACCAAAGTGGGATGACGTAGAGCGACATCTGCGACCGGAAGCAGGCTTGCTGACACTCAGAAAAGAACTTGATCTGTTTGCCAACCTGCGTCCAGCCACCTGCCGCACAGCTCTGGCAAGCGCCTCTTCGTTAAAAGAAGAGTTGGTCGCAGGGTTGGATATTTTAATTTTGCGCGAGCTAACTGCCGGGGTTTACTTCGGTGAACCACGCGGAATTGAAACAACAGCAGATGGCAGGCGTCGAGGATTCGATACCCAGGTCTATTTTGAAGACGAAATTGAAAGACTTCTGAGAGTCGGTTTTGAGCTTGCAGATGTACGCAGCAAAAAAGTTCACTCGGTTGAAAAAGCCAACGTTATGGAGTCCGGTGTCTTCTGGCGCGAGGTGGCAACCCGTGTTGGCAAAGACTACCCGAACATAACACTGGAACACATGTACGCAGACAACTGCGCCATGCAGCTGGTACGCGCGCCAAAACAATTTGATGTAATTGCTACAGACAATCTGTTTGGTGACATATTATCCGACTGCGCTGCCATGCTGACGGGCTCCCTTGGCATGTTACCTTCCGCATCTCTCGGTACAGAAATCAACGGCAAGCGTGCTGCATTGTACGAACCGGTACACGGTTCAGCACCGGATATTGCAGGACAAGATCTTGCCAACCCGTTGGCAACTATTCTTTCTTTTGCCATGTGTCTGCGCTTCTCTTTTGATATGCAGTCAGATGCAGATCTGCTTGAGAATGCAGTCGATCAGGTACTTGCGAAAAACATCCGCACCGTCGATATAGCGGTTGAGGGAGTAAAACCGGTTTCAACGCAAGACATGGGTACCGCCCTGATTGAAGCACTTGAAGATATCAGCTCAAAAAATGCCTGACTGAAAGACGGCATATATCTGGTGTCTGCAATCCGATAACGGAATGCGACACACCAGAGAATGGAGTAAGACATGTTAAAGAACATCCGACAGATTGGTCGAACAAAAGACAGTAAAGACAGCACTGCATCGTCCACAGAGGCAGTGGTGCTCACAATAACCGATCCATCAGAAAAAATTCGCGCCAAAGCGGTTGCCGAACATAAAGAGGCTGATACAGTTCTTGGTCTGGCAACTTCTGACGACAGCGAGATGGTTCGTCAGGCAGCAAGCCGTCGGTATGCACAGTTGGTGACAGATACAGAATCGGTAAGAGCCACACTACTCGACCTGCACAACAAGGTTGAACACCGTGCATTGTTCTTTTCCATTACTGCTCTAAGTGCCGAAGAATCGCTGCGAAACTTAAGTCTCGAAAAAGCATCGACCGATGATGATCTGCTGATCATTGCTGATAAAGCAAGGTTCCATGACACTCGCATGGATGCTGCGAAAAAAATCCAGTCATTGCAATTGGTCGATAAATGCTGGCGCAGCATGAAAACCAAAGACAAACTGGTTGCACGTGAGCTGAAAGCCCGGTTAGACGAGAAGAGAGAATCTGAGCAAGCTGCTGCAACGCAGAGCAGCGAAGTCGAGAAAATACTCACCGAGATGGATAAAATTGCCAATGGCGTATGGCAACCGAGCAGCGCTAACCGCTTCGACCATTTCTCTGATCTTTGGAATCAACTCGGGTTTCAACCACCTGCAGATAAATCCACTCGGTTTCAACAACTGCATGCCATTGCGGATGAAAAAGCTAAAGCATGGCGCGGTAAGCAGTCGGTACAGGAGCAACGTCAATCAATACTTGAAAGACTGGCAGAGCTGGATGAAATACTAAGCAAAGCTTCCGAGGAGGAGCTATCAAATACACTGACCTCTACTAAAAACAGCTTCCATCGGCAACAAAAGCAATGGCAGGAATTGGCACAACAGGACCTTGAAGAAAATCAGACTCAGCGATACGCCAGTTTGTGCAAAGCATTGCAATCAAATATTAAGCAGGCAGGCGTCGTTGCAGGTGCGCAAAAGCAGATTGCATCAGATAATCCTGACCACATAAATTTAAAGAAAACACTCAAATCACTCGAGTCACTTAAAGAGGAATCCGGTTCAGCGGCCTATCTGAGCAGCGTATCGCAGCAACTCGAGAAAACGAAAACCAAGCTCGATCAAAAAACCGCCTCTGATGCAGAACTCAAGCAGCAAATACACAAGCAGTTCGCCAGTCTGAACAGTGCAATAACTGCCAAACGCTGGGGGCCAGCTAAATCAATTCACGAGCGCCTGGCAAAAAAAGTCGCCAGAGTAGATTCCAAAGATAAAACGTCTTACCGCGAAAAACTGACTCGCCTTGAAACAAAACTCAATGAGCTGGGTGACTGGAAGGAGTTTGCATCGGAGCCCAAGTTAGTAGAGTTGTGTGAGCAGATGGAGAAGCTGCCTTCGCTTAAACTCACACCCAATGACTGCGCCAATAGAATCAAAGAACTGCAAGCCCAATGGAAAGCAATGGGTGCAAGTCCGGCGCAGGAAAAACACTGGCCGCGGTTCAAAGAAGTCTCTGATATTGCTTATGAGCCATGTGGAAAATTCTTTGCGGCTCGCCGAGAAGAGAAAAAGAACAAACTCGCCAAGCGACGCGAAATTTGTGAGTTACTGGAAAACTATGAAAAGAACACTGACTGGAGCGAACCAGACTGGCGCGTAGTTGAAAAAACCCTGAGAACCGCCAAACAGGAATGGAAAAGCAATCAGGTTTTCGACAAAAAGCGTGGCAAAGGACTTGAAGACCGGTTTACCAAGATACTTAAACTCCTGGATGCAAAGCTTGATCCCGTCTATGAAGCCAATGCTGCTGAAAAGAAAGACCTGATAGAAAAAGTTACCAGGCTTGGCGAAGGCGATATTAATCAGCACAGTATTAATCAGGTAAAAAGCCTGCAGTCGGCCTGGCGTCTTAGTGGTGCGTGTCGTCAGAAAGATGATCGAGCACTATGGAATGAATTCCGAACGGCCACTAATAAGATATTCGACACTCACAGAAGCAAGCAACGCGAAGAACATGCGGCAAGCTTTGCACACGTCAATCGAGCACGGGAGATAATAAAAACATTATCGTCAATCAAAAATGCCAAAGAGCCGCTCACCGAAAAGGCAATAGCGGAACTTCAAACCGAATATTCAGAGCTGGCTGAATTTCCGGAACGGGATCAAAAGCGGCTGGCACGAGATTATCGCAAAGCCACCGATGCGGTTGACAACTATCGCCAGCAATCAGCTAATAACAATCGCAAACGCGCACTTCAGGCAATGCAGCACAATGCCGACTTGTGTGGTCAACTGGAAGCTCTGGCGGGCCAGCCCTCCTCTGAAATCGCGGCACAAATAGACACTATTCTCGATGAGTGGCAGACACCGGATAAAGGTGAAAACCCGCAAGCAGCCAAAGCCATGGAGGCACGCAAGAACTCAATCGTAGAACTGTTAAAAGCCGACAAAACACCTGATTTCGAAACCAATACAAACACCCGAAGACTGTTGTGCATAGAACTGGAGATCCTCTGCGATAAAGAAACTCCAAAGGAAGACAAAACGATGCGCATGCAATACCAGCTCGATCAGTTGCAAAAAGGCTTACAATCCGCCAGTGCATCAGGCTCACGCGCAGAGCAGATTGAACAGTTGCAGATAAAATGGATGACTGCAGCCCCGGCGGGAACCGAATGGCGCGACAAACTACAATCGCGATTTGATCAGATAATCGAATCCACCTCATAGTAATGCAACAGCACAATGCGAGGTTATAACGCCAGGACACAAGTTCTGGTTGCAACGACTTCCGCACTGCAACTTAATAACGCTTTTTAAGTTGCAATTATGCTCTTTGCCAGTTGTCACTAATCAATAGTTGACCGCGCTCAGCGATTCAAACACACTCTCCATCTGCCCTCAACGGATAGCCACTAACATACGGCCATCACTATCGGGCCACCACCAACGGGAGAGTTTAGCGTTGCAATACATTGCTCCGGAAAAAACCGCAGATGCGGTCAAACTACTAGCTAAATCAAAAGGCAAAGTTCATATACTGGCAGGCGGTTCAGATCTGCTGGTACGCATGAAAGGCGGTTATATAGAACCGGATGTCATCGTCGACATCAAACGCATTAAGCCGATGCAGGAAATCAAAAAAACCGCCACCGGTTTTTCAATTGGTGCGGCGGTTTCATGCGCAAAGACAGGTGAGCACAAACAACTGCGCAAAGCATGGCCGGGCGTCGTGGAAGCTGCCAACCTGATAGGTTCGGATCAAATTCAGGGACGCTGCACCATTGCAGGTAACCTGTGTAACGCGTCACCTGCCGCAGACTCGGTACCCGCTCTGATCGCCGCAAAAGCCGTCGCGGTAATTAAAGGCCCGAAAGGCACGCGACGTGTTGCTGTCGAAGACTTTGTTACAGCACCGGGCAAAACATTACTTGCCAAAGGCGAAGTAGTTGAATCAATTCACCTGCCGAAGCGCGCTGCAAAAATGGCAGATGCCTACCTGCGTTTTACGCCGCGCACGGAAATGGATATCGCTGTGGTAAGCGCCGCAGCTAACCTTACCCTTGGACCCAGAGGCGTAATCACGTCAGCACGTGTGGCGCTGGGTGCTGTCGCACGCACCGCAATTCTGGTACCAGAGGCTGCCAAAATTCTTAAAGGCGGCAAACTCGACGATGAAAAACTCGACTCGCTTGCCGCGATTTGCAGCGCTGCCTGCAAACCAATCAATGACAAGCGCGGCACAATTGAATATCGAAAAAAGGTTGCGGGTGTACTCGCAAAACGCGCAACCCTGTTAGCTTACACCCGCGCCGGAGGAAAAATCTGATGTCGATTCTGGTCAGCTCAAAAATTAATGGTGACGACATTGAGTTCGTCTGCGAGCCGGATGAAACCCTGCTTGATGCACTTCGGGATCGCGTTGGTCTTACCGGCGTCAAAGAGGGTTGCGGCACCGGTGACTGTGGCGCTTGCACAATCACACTCGACGGCGCGCTGATCTGTTCATGTCTGGCACTTGGCGCTGAAGCAGAGGGCAGTAGTATTGAAACCGTAGAAGGCATGGCCGACGGCGACAAACTCCACCCACTACAGCAAAAGTTTCTCGAACACGCAGCGTTGCAGTGCGGCATTTGCACACCAGGCTTCCTGGTTGCCGCCAAAGCACTGCTCGAGAAAAACGCTGACCCGACAGAAGAAGAAGTACGTTACGCACTGGCAGGTAATCTGTGCCGCTGCACCGGCTACGACAAAATTGTTCGCGCGGTACTCGATGCTGCAAAACAAATGAGGAAGGCATAGTTATGGGTAAAGATACACCTTTTGGCGATCGCGTCTTCAATTCTGTCGGCACCCGTCCTCTCAGACCTGACGGTATAGACAAAGTAACCGGCCGCGCACGTTATGGTGCTGACTACAGCATGCCCGGCCAGCTACACGGTTGCATTTTACGCAGCCCGCATGCACATGCATCAATCAAAAAGATTGATACCACCAGGGCTGAAAAGCTCAAAGGCGTTAAGGCTATCGTCACGCGCAAAGACTTCAAAGCAAAGGATGTCAATCCATCACTGCTCACAACGCTCGACAACTGCATGGCGGGAAAAACAGCGTTCTATGACGGTCATGCCGTAGCCGCAGTTGCCGCTATTGACGCAAAAACCGCGCGTCGGGCATTGAAACTGATTAAAGTCGAATACAAAATATTAAAGCATGTAACCAATGTCGATGAAGCGGTTAAGCCCAAAGCCCCGCTGATAGACAAAAAGTGCTTTACCAAAGGCGTCGATCCTGCCCCGGAAAAAGCCTCAAACATCGCCAGGCGATCTGAGTTCGGCCACGGAAATGTTGAAGAAGGCTTCGCAGATGCTGACGTTGTTATTGAAAGAAATTACCGCACCGAGCAATCGCACCAGGGATACATAGAACCGCACGCCTGCGTTGCAAGCTACAGCCCGGATGGCACTGCCGACATGTGGGTATGTACTCAGGGCCATTTCGATTTTCGCAGCCAGTGTGCTGGCATACTCGGAATGGATGTTGCCAAACTTCGAGTTACCTCCTCAGAGATTGGCGGCGGGTTCGGTGGCAAAACCCACCTCTGGATAGAACCGGTAACACTTGCTCTGTCACGCAAAGCAAACCGTCCGGTAAAACTGGTCATGAGCCGTGAAGAAGTATTCCGTGCATCGGGACCTACCAGTGCAACATCAATTGATATCAAGATGGGTGTTACCAAAGACGGCACCATTACCGCCGCCCAGGCTGAGCTTCGCTACACGAGCGGACCCTACGCCGGTTCATGGGCACAGCTGGGGGCAATGACATCCTTCGCCTGCTACGACTTACAGCACGTAAAAACCGTTGGATTGGAAGTACTGGTTAACAGACCAAAAACAACCGCTTATCGTGCCCCCTCTGCACCAATGGCTGCATTCGCAGTTGAAAGCATGATTGACGAACTCGCCGATCGAATTGATATGCCCGCCATTGATATGCGAATCAAGAATGCTGCGAAAGAAGGCACCAGATCATCTTATGGTCCGGTGTACGGGCCCATAGGCATCGGCCCAACTTTAGATGCTGCAAAGAATCACCCGCACATGAAAGCTAACCTCGGGCCGAATCAAAGCAGAGGCATGGCGTGTGGATTCTGGTTTAACTTTGGTGGTCAGTCCTGCACCAATCTCAATGTGAATCCCGATGGCTCTGTCACACTTACTTTCGGCACTATAGATGTTGGTGGCGCACGTGCATCAATGGCGTTGGTTGTGGCGGAAGAACTTGGTATCCCCTACGAGCAGGTGAAAGCCGTTATTGCGGACACCGGCTCCCTCGGCCATAACGACATGACAGACGGAAGCCGCGGCACGTTTGCAAGCTCACTGTCTGCGATCGACTCATGCCGCAGAGCCATTGCAGAGTTGCGAAAGCGAGCTGCAGAAATATGGAACATAGATATTGATGACGTCACATGGCAGGACGGAGAAGCACGTGCAACTGGTGCAGACAAAGCCAACCTTGAACCATTGACGCTTGCCAACATTGCACAGTCTGCTGAGAAAACCGGCGGACCCATAGCAGGTCAGTCACAAATAGTAGCCGATGGTGCCGGGGTTTCTTTTGCCACCCACATCTGCGACCTTGAAGTTGACCCGGAAACGGGTCTTACCAGAGTGGTTCGCTATACCGTGATACAAGACGCTGGTAAAGCAGTGCATCCGACTTATGTTGAAGGTCAGTTTCAGGGTGGAGCTGCACAGGGAATTGGCTGGGCACTTAACGAAGAATATATTTACGGAGAAGACGGCCGTTTACAGAACCCGGGGTTTCTGGATTATCGCATTCCAGTCTGCTCTGACCTGCCAATGATCGACACCCAGATTCTGGAAATTCCAAACCCGAACCATCCCTATGGGGTTCGCGGTGTGGGAGAGACTTCTATCGTGCCGCCACTGGCTGCAATCGGCAATGCTGTATCCAACGCAGTTGGAGTGAGAATGACGCACGTGCCGATGTCACCACCCCGCATACTCGCCGCACTGAGCGAAAAACAAGCGGATTAACCGTGTGCGCACAGTTTATCTCTGGGGCGGATTACGCCCCGCTGCAGGCGGGGCCGAGAGCATTGAAATTGATGCAAAAAGCATCCGCGAGTTGATGAGTAAACTCGAAGAGCAGTTCCCTAAGTTGCAGCCACATA
Source organism: uncultured Granulosicoccaceae bacterium (assembly GCA_964649465.1). Classification (GTDB taxonomy): domain Bacteria; phylum Pseudomonadota; class Gammaproteobacteria; order Granulosicoccales; family Granulosicoccaceae. The sequence continues at coordinate 22,263 of CAZYRP010000033.1, forward strand.
TAGATGCAGGCATTGCCGTTTCGGTTGACGGCACAATCTATCGTGACGACTGGTCGCAGTTATTGCCACCAGACGCGGAGATTTACTTGTTGCCGAGGATTGAAGGCGGGTAGGAGCCTGTGGCGGCAAAAGCTCTGCCGCGCAGGCTCCTAAAAATTTGAACTGTTATCCTTTCATCACATTTGTGACATGACTTCGCAAACTGCGACTGATATGGTGCTTATTTAAATTCACATCCCCGTTTTACTGTGCCCTTCGCTAAGTCAATATTCAAACCGCTTTTACTGGTATTTGCATTCGGCTTTGCCTCAACCGGGCGCACCGCATGCATTGATGCACCTCCGCTGCCCGCACCACAAAATCGTATCATCACAGTTAGCTCTGTAAAGCAGCTGACCAGAGCTGTGCTGGAACTGCGCAACGATACAACAATTGTGATTGAGCCCGGCCGCTATGAGCTCACAGAAGCACTCGCCATCACAGCTGACAATATCACCATTCGCGGCGCTGAAGACAACTGCAGTTCAGTAGAATTAATTGGTCCGGGTATGGACAACGAACAACGTAATGGACTAGATCACGCATTCTGGATTGACGGAAAAAACACCACCATAGCCAACCTGACTGCCGGCGAAGTTTACTTTCACACAATACAAATAAATAATCAGTCAGTCGCACCCAGAATTTACAATGTCAGGCTCTACAACTCCGGACAACAGTTTATAAAAGCGAATCCAACCGAATTTGGCGTCGGCGTCGACGATGGCATTGTTGAATACTCAGTAATGGAGTACACACATCAACCGTCTTTAATTAATCGGGGCGGCAGCGGTACCGGCTATACAAACGGTGTCGATGTGCATGCGGGCTCAGGCTGGCGCATCAGCAACAATCTCTTTCGCAACTTTCACACTCCGGATAACGCCGATCACCTGTGGAATGCCGCCGTCCTGTTGTTTAACGGAGCCCGCGATACGATTACCGAAAACAACGTGTTTATTAATGTCGACCGGGCAATCGCTTACGGTGTATACGATCGGGATGGCGATCACAGCGGCGGCATAATTCGAAATAACATGATCGTGATGCAGCCAAACTTATATTCAAACCAGCGTCGTAATAGTGCTGATGCACAGATCGTCCTGTGGGATTCCCCGGGAACCAAGGTTTTGCACAATACCGTTCTCAACAGTGGCAACACACCACTTTCAATTGAGCTTAGATTCGGAAGTACCAATGTCGAGGTAGCCAACAACATTACGGATGCACCAATCAGTCACAGAAACGATCAGCCATTTGTTGCCAGAAACAACCTGCTGTCCGCTCAATCAAACTGGTTTATGAATCCGGCAACCGGCAATCTAAGGCTGCGACCAAAGTTCGACAAAGCAATAGTTAAAGTCCGACGACACAAGGATGCAATATACGATCTGGATCGGAAAGAGCGGCCAGTCGAAAGCGTCAATTTGGGTGCGCACCAATTCAGTGCTGAAAATCAATCATCTATAATTCCGGCCAATGGCCTGGACAATCACTAAGACTCTATCCCTGAACGTTCAACCATAACCAAAGCGGCATGCAATAAAATTAAGCTTAACCGTGCAACGCACCACCCAGCACACTCATACAAGCTTCCTGAAATCCTTCACTAACTGTCGGATGAGCATGGACAGTTGCGGCAATATCTTCAGCGCGAGCGCCCATTTCAATAGCCAGAGAAAAAGCTGCTGATAATTCAGATACCTGATAACCAACCGCTTGTATGCCAAGTATTACGCCGTTATCTTTTCTCGCCACCACCCGCACAAATCCGTCATCACGTTCCATGGTCATCGCACGACCATTAGCCTGCAGTGGAAACTGCCCGACAGAAACTTCAATTTCCTGTTCAGCGGCTTCCGCTGAAGTAATACCCGCAGTGACAATCTCGGGGTCAGTAAAACACACCGCCGGAATGCACTGCTTATCAAAAACAGTTGCTGCACCGGCTATCACATCGGCGACCACCTCGCCCTGAGCCATTGCCCTGTGTGCCAACATAGGTTCACCTGTGATGTCACCAATGGCAAAAACACCGCGCATGGAAGTCTGGCATTTATTGTCTACTTTTATGTAAGTGCCATCCATTGTCAGACTCAACTCATCAATGCCGCAGTCAGTTCGCGGCTTGCGGCCGACAGTTACAAGCACTTTGTCTACAGACAAATTTCTGGTACTGCTATCTTTTAGAAGAATCTCCAAACCATTCGATTCGATACCCTCTTCCGATCCAAAACTCTGGGCAAGAGCATTGGTCATTACTTCAATATTAAGTTGTGACAGACGCTTTGCAACTGGTGCTGTTAATGCAGAATCATACTGTGGCAATACACGATCTGCAGATTCAACCACTATAACCTGCGACCCCAGCTTGGCGAAGGCGGTACCAATTTCAAGCCCGATATAACCACCACCTACAACCGCAAGTGAACCTGGCACTTCATTTAGTGCCAGCACATCGGTTGAGGACATAATGCGATCACCGAACGGCAGAGAAGGTATCTCAACAGGTTCAGACCCTGTGGCAATAACAATATTCTCCGCATGAATTTTAGTAACGCCACCGTCTTTTGATTCTACTTCAACTGTTTTGCCATCAAGAAACCGCGCTTTACCTTGCAGAGTATCGGCACCCGCTCTTTTTAACAGCCCTTCAACACCAGAGTTCAGCTTGCTGACAATACTGTTTTTCCAGTCAAGAGTTGCGGCAAGATCTATTGTTGGGTGCGTTATGGAAATACCGAGTTTATTTGCTGCCGTAAACGAGGTTGCTTTATGAAACTCATCTGCCGCATGGATTATTGCTTTGGAAGGTATACAGCCGACGTTCAAGCAGGTGCCCCCCGCCTTGAACTCTTCAACAACCAGTGTCTCAACACCCGCTTTGGCTGATCTGATTGCACAGACATAACCGCCTGGACCGGCACCGATCACCAGCAGCTTTACTTTTCTGTCAGTCATAATCAGGCCTCCACCAGCAACATAGCCGGCTTTTCAAGCAACGCTTTGAGTTTTTGTACCATGACCGCAGCATCCCAGCCGTCCACTACCCGATGATCGAAAGAACAGGAAATATTCATCATCTTTCTGGGCACAAACTGTTGACCGTCCCAGAATGGTCTGGTGACCATTTTATTGATACCCACAATGGCCACTTCCGGATGATTGATAATCGGGGTGGTTGCTATGGCGCCAAGCGGCCCAAGTGAAGAGATAGTGATTGTCGAGCCACTCAACTCATCACGTTCAGCACCACCATCGCGACACCCGGCTGAGAGTCTTACAACTTCACTGGCGTTGTCCCACAAACTGCGGACCTCGCAATGTCTTACCACCGGTACCATAAGCCCATTTTCCGTCTGTGTAGCCACACCGATGTGCACACCACCGTATTGTCGAATTATCTCCGCTTCATCGTCATACAGGGAATTAATAACTGGCTGCAGACGCACTGCTTCAACCACAGCTTTCATAACAAAAGGCAGTACAGTGAGTTTGCCCCGCTCTTCTGCATACGATGCATTCAGCTCTTCGCGTGTTTGCTCAAGACTGGTGACATCGATTTCTTCAACAATGGTGATATGCGGAATATGCTTTTTGGACTGACTCATCTTGTTGGCGATCAGCCGTCGCAAACCAACCACCTTGATTTCTTCAATAGATGTGTTGGGCAACTTGCTGCCACCAGGTAGTGCACTACCACCGTGGTTGTCCAGATCTTCGTGCACAATACGCCCGGCCGGCCCGCTGCCATTCACGGAACGCAAATCAATGCCACTGTCTCTGGCACGCTTACGCACACTGGGTGCAGCAAGTGGTTTGCCGCCACTGGAATTGGCAGCGCTATTTGAAACAGCTTGCGCGGCAGGCACAGCATTGGATTCCGCTGCATGCGTTGCCCCTACAGCTGTTTTTACCGAAGGCTGCGCCACCTCAGTTTGTGCCGGTATATCCACCTGGCTCGTACCCGGCGTGGCTTCCGTCTTTTTATCTGCAAGCACCGGCGTTGCACTATCCGCATCGATATTGCCATCACCATCCACCTCCAGCCGCAACAACTCTGCACCAACGGCTATGACATCACCAATCTCACCACCCATCCAGGTGACCTTACCAGCAACACTCGAGGGTATTTCAACCGCAGCCTTGTCTGTCATTACCGCACCGACGACTTCATCTTCAAGAACCGTGTCACCGACCTTGACGTTCCACTCAACAAGCTCTGCTTCTGCAACACCTTCACCCACATCGGGGAGGCGAATTGAATGAATTCCCATCTTAGACCTCCAGCACTTTTTGCAAAGCACGACCGACACGTTCAGGGCTTGGGAAATAGTCCCACTCCTGTGCATGGGGATAAGGAGTATCCCAACCGGTCACCCGTTGTATCGGCGCTTCGAGTGAGTAAAAGCATTCCTCCTGCACCAGGGTTGCGAGTTCACCACCATAGCCAGAAGTACGTGTCGCTTCATGCACCACCACGCAGCGTCCGGTTTTTGTAACTGACTGGACTATAGTTTCCATATCCAGTGGCAGCAGTGTTCTGAGATCGATAATCTCTGCATCTATTCCCGCATCTGCGGCCGCCGCCTCGGCAACGTAGACCATGGTGCCATAAGCGAGAATGGTAACCTGCTCACCGGGTTTTCTTATTTCCGCCTTACCAAGGGGTAGTGTGTAATAACCTTCAGGCACTTCACCGAGTTCATGATCGCGCCACGGCACCACCGGGTTTTCATGGTGACCATCAAACGGGCCATTGTATAAGCGTTTCGGTTCCAGAAAAATCACCGGATCAGGATCTTCAATCGCTGCGGCCAGCAGGCCTTTTGCATCGTACGGATTAGCCGGCATCACAGTTTTTAAACCACAAACGTGTGTAAACAGCGCTTCCGGACTCTGGCTATGAGTTTGTCCGCCAAAGATACCGCCACCAACAGGCATTCTGATTACCAGTGGGCAGGTGAAATCCCCCGCACAACGATGTCGAAGACGTCCTGCTTCAGACACTATTTGATCGTAAGCAGGATACACATAGTCTGAAAACTGTATTTCTATACAAGGCCTCAAGCCATAGGCTGCCATGCCAATTGCGGTGCCTACAATTCCGGATTCGTTAATCGGTGCGTCAAAGCAACGGGATGGACCGTACTTATCCTGCAGACCCGCGGTACAACGAAACACACCGCCAAAAAAACCAACGTCTTCACCGAACACAACCACTTTTTTATCGCGCTCCATCGCAGTATCGTGGGCGCTCTGGATTGCCTCGATCATGGTCATCTTTGCCATATCAGTAGCCCGCCTCCTGACGCTGCTTTATCAGGTGCGGCGGCATCTCTTCAAAGACATCCTCAAACATATCTCTTGCCGATGGCGTGCTACCGGTACTCAGGGTGCCGATCTCTTCAGCTAGTTTTTGTTCAGCAAGGACTTCGTCTGCAATCTCGGCTTCCGCCTGCACGTGCTGCTCTTCCGACCAGACGCCTTGTTTTATCAGGTAACCTTTAAGGCGCAGAATCGGATCACCCAATGGCCATGCATCACCTTCTTCTTTTGGCCGGTAAGCCGACGGATCATCCGATGTTGAATGACCACCAGCGCGATACGTGACGTATTCAACCAGAGTCGGACCCAGGTTCCGCCGCGCCCGTTCTGCGGCCCACTGCGCTACTGCAAAGACTGCAAGATAGTCGTTTCCGTCAACACGCAAAGCCGGTATTCCAAACCCGTGACCACGCGCGGCGAACGTACCAGCCCCACCCTTCGCAATACCCTGAAAGGTAGAGATGGCCCATTGGTTGTTGACTATATTCAGGACCACCGGCGGCTTATAAGTTGAAGCGAATACCATGGCAGCATGAAAGTCACTTTCAGCTGTTGAGCCATCACCAACCCATGCAGCCGCTATTTTGGAATCATTACTGATAGCAGATGCCATCGCCCAGCCAACTGCCTGCGGATACTGTGTTGCCAGATTGCCGGAGATTGAAAAAAAACCATGCTCTTTGGAAGAGTACATAATCGGCAACTGTCGACCACGATTCGGGTCTTCCGAGTTCGAATAAATCTGGCACATCATCGTGCGCATCGGATAATCCTGGGCGATCAATAAGCCTGCCTGCCGATAAGTCGGGAAATTCATATCCCCTTTATTCAGTGCACGTTGAAACGCACAGGAGATTGCCTCCTCCCCAAGGTGCTGCATATAAAAGGAAGTTTTACCCTGTCGCTGCGCCATCAGCATTCGCGCATCAAACGCACGCAGGCGCATCATGTGCCGCATACCTTCGAGCAACTCCTGATCGTCCAGCTCACATACCCATTCACCAGTTGCCTCACCATCACGAGACAACACTCGAATGATGGTAAATGCCAGATCACGAATTTCTTCCGGATCGACATCCACAGGCGGTCGCCGTGCAGCTCCGGCGCGCGGGATATCGACACCTGAAAAATCAGGTGTGTCACCGGGACGAAGTTCCGGTGCGGGAACATTAAAAGTCAGAGGAGGATAGTCACTCATTCCTTTTTTCCTTAAGGGTTATTGCCGAGGGTATCGGCTTATACCTTTATACTGCCAGTCTTGTACCACTGTCAGTACTATGAGCGCCAGTCAGGCGAAGAAGTTCGGTCAAAATAATGACGCGACCGGTGCTCCGCGTCCGCCACTGGCTGGCTTGCTTTGCCTTGCCTGAGGGACAAACTGTCATGCAGATGGTTTTAGCAGCCGCAATCCACCAGCGCCCGGGAACCCGTTCAATTAGAACACGGGCAATTCACCATATACAACAACGCGCAGCAGTTGTACCTTGTACCAATGAGCAATCCGGATTACATCATAATCGGCAGTGGCGCAGCCGGTGCTATCGTGGCCAATCGGCTGAGTACTGCTACCGGCAGCAGGAGCTGCACTGTCTGCCTATTAGAAGCAGGAAAAAGCGGAAGCAACCTGTTTTCCAAAATACCGGCCGCTTTTTCGAAAAACCTGCAGAACAAAGATCTGATGTGGCAGTTTCAAACGGCGCCTGCTGACGCACTTGGTGGCAGGTCAGTGTACATACCACAAGGCAAACTACTCGGCGGATCAACATCAATAAACGGATTGGTATACAACCGCGGGCAGATTGCTGATTTCGACCATTGGGAATCACTTGGCAACAAAGGCTGGGGACACCGCGACATACTGCCCTACTTCCGCCGCACAGAAACCCGTGCAGCAAAACTGACAGAATCAGACGACCCGGACAATCAATCGCAATTTCGCGGTGCTCACGGACCAGTACATGTATCCGACCCCGACAGACGTGATCCCATCTGTGATGCTTTTATAAACACAATCGCCTCCTGCAACGTTCCGGTACACAACGACTACAACGGCTCATCGCAACGCGGCACCGGCTATTATCAGCGTTTTATTAAAAACGGACGTCGCGTCAGCGCCGATACAGCGTTCATTGAACCGGTAAAAGCCAATTCGAATATCGAAATCAAAACTGGTGCGCGCGCAGTTAAAATTATCTTTGATGGCAAACGTGCAACCGGAGTTAAACTTGCTGACGGGCAGATAATAAAAGCTAACCGTGAGGTTATTGTCAGTGCAGGAACTGTTAACTCAGCCAAACTGCTACAGCTATCCGGAGTTGGTGCTGCAAGCCTGCTTAAGCCATTGGGTATTGATATGGTTCACGACCTGCCAGGTGTAGGTGAGAACTTTCAGGACCATTACTTTATGCGCTTGTCCGCCAGGCTTAAAGAAACAGCACCTTCACTCAACAAGTTATCAAGAGGTCCTAGTTTATTGCGCGAGATATGGCGCTGGCAGACAGGCAAACCGAGCATACTCTCGTATAGCCCGTCAATTGCTTACGCTTTTTTGAATTCTATTGACTTACAAGATCCGGTACCCGATATGCAGTTCGTATTTACACCGGGTAGTTATCAGGCTGGCAAAGTCTATGAACTGGACAAGTTTCCCGCTGCAACCTGCGGGTTCACCGAGCAACGCCCAAAGAGTACCGGCTACATCCGCATCACAACATCAGATCCACATGCAACACCTGAAGTGCAGCCCAACTATCTGCAGCACGAATCTGATCAACAGGCCGCGTTGCGAGGCATGAAGCTTTGTCGAAAGTTTTTGCAGTCAGGACCGTTACTGGACTATTTTGCCAACGAAGAAGTACCCGGCGACGCAGTACAAACTGATGACGAACTACTTGAATTTGCCAGAGCCACTGGCAACACCGGCTATCATTTGGTTGGCACCTGCACAATGGGCCCGCCTGAAAACACCATGGCAGTAGTAGGACCGGATCTTAAAGTACACGGTGTCGAAGGTCTTCGTGTTATCGATGCTTCAGTGATGCCACGCGTCACTTCGTCTAACACCTGCGCTGCAGCGATGATGATTGGAGAAAAAGGATCAGATTTGATCCTTGAAGGGCCGACAGGAAAACAGTAAAACATCAACAGAATTCGTTCACTAAAACTGTTGAAGATATAAAATACACCTATGATTTTGTATTCAGCTTCCAATTCAGTCGTGATTCGATCAGTCGGGTAGTCAAAAATATAGTGATGGAAATAGCAGATTCAATTCAATCCTTGCGGGAAGTTCGTAAACGCTGGCGCGATGAACAGTGCACAGTCAGCTTTGTGCCTACCATGGGCAATTTGCATGATGGTCACTTGAGTTTGCTGCAAAAGGCGCGCGATTTAGCTGATAAAACTGTGTGCAGCATATTCGTTAATCCGCTCCAGTTTGATCGTGCCAAAGATCTGGAAAATTATCCAAAAACCCTCGACGAAGATATCGCCCGTTTGCAGGAACATGGCGCTGATCTGCTGTTTGTACCAAATACCGAAATGATCTACCCACACGGTGCTGACAAACGCACAACGATTAGTGTTCCCGGTATTGCAGATTTACTGGAGGGAGAGCACCGAAAAGGTCACTTTACGGGAGTCGCAACCGTTGTGTGCAAGCTGTTTAATCTGGTTGAACCTGATATCGCGGTATTTGGAGAAAAAGATTTCCAGCAGCTAACCCTGATACGCCAAATGGTTGATGACCTCAATTTTCCCATTGAGATTGTTGGCTCACCAACAATAAGATCACCCAAAGGACTGGCACTGAGTTCCCGCAATGGCCGCCTCACTGACCGGGAACGAGATCAGGCAATTGAGATTAATCGGTGCCTTACAGAATGCATCGAGTCACTTCGCAACGGTGAGCGTGATTTTGCCAAGCTCGAATCACATGCAATGGAGCGATTATCTACAGCAGGTTTCTCACCTGAATATTTTACTATCCGCAATGTCGCTGACCTGCTGCCCGCGCGCGAAACAGATAAGGCGGATGCACTAATAGTGTTGACGGCAGCCGGGTTAGGTAATGTGCGATTGATCGACAACATGCAGGTAGCTGAATCCGGCTGATGCTAATCGAGAGCAAATACGACGCGAATATTCAGGAATTTTTCCGACTGACCAGAAAATAGAATTAGTGGATAACGGCACTGGAAGTGAGTTCATAAGCTAATATCATCACCGTAAAAGGAGATAATCATTGTCCTTTGTGAAGCTTTCATTCAACCGTCAGTACTTTAAATTGTGAAATGATCGTTAGCCTACATGCAGGAGTAATTTCTAATTCACAAGAAAACTATTTCTATGAGCCAGGTGCTGCTCCAAAACATAAAAACAAGATTCGTTAAAGATAGTTACGCCGTAAGCAAAGCGTATCAAAGAAAAAATGAAGTTTACGAACTTCATGGAAAGACGGCCGACGCTCCCGGTTCGACTTTTTCAACAGAATATGCCAACTGCTGACATACACACAACGTTGCGGATATTAATTTAATATGACCTTAACGACGTCATTTAATTGAACTCATGCTCGGCACACAACCATCACTAACCAACTCCAAGCAGCTCTACCATCTTAAACTAGAAGGTGGTAAGTGTGAGTTGGCGAAACCTGATTTAAAGCTAGACCTCTACGTGGACTACTACTGGTTGTTGACTATCGAGGAGCCATCTTTGGTGCTTGAAGTCATACCAGATACCGCGATTGATGTGGTGCTGTCCCCTGATATACGGGACTTCGCAGCCTTATATTTTCCAACTGCTGAAAAATTTAGTATTGATTTAGAAGGACCGATTCAGTATGCGGGCATTTGTTGTCGATCTGAGACTGCACCTGGACTATTTCGGTTGGATTTTGCGACGCTTAGAAAATTACACGTAGGCGCGGATACGAGTGAAAACCTTAAACTTGCGCCATTGATGGAAGACATCCAATGCGCAAATACGATCAAAAGTGTTGCTGAACGATTTGACCGATTCTGGCTTGGCCAACTTGCGCAAATAAACAGCGAAAAAATTAAAAAAAGCAGGATTGACCATGAGGACATGATCAATGTTGTGGAAGGCACAATCGGGTCCGGCAGTATCGCTGGCATCTGCGATATCATTGGCATCAGCGAGCGTCAATTCAGACGTCTATCGAATGATTATTTTGGCTTGAGTCCAAAGAAACTGCAGCGTGTTCTGCGCCTGCAAGCAGCCCTGGACGAGCTTCTTCGAAGTGATGCAAAACAACTCTTAGACTTGTACTACGATGATTCTCATCGAATTAAGGAGCTAAAACACCTCACAGGATGCACACCCAGTCAAATTAGAAAGATGGCCGAAAATTACAATAATCTTTGATTGTGATTTCTTAATCTGTGGGCTCCTGATAACTTACTCAAGGAGTTTCAAAATGATCAACGCAACTGCCATGTTTCCTGTACTCGTAGCTAACGATCTGGATAAACTAAAAGAGTTCTACGAAATACATTTTGGATTTATCGCTGAGTTCTACCAAGATGACTTCTATCTTCACATGCTACAGCCAGAGTCAAAAATCCAATTGGCTTTTATGGTACCCAATCATCCCTCACAACCCGAGTTTCTGCATCAAAGTGCGAGTACAAAGGGAATGGTTATTAGCTTCGAGGTAGTTAGCGCGGAGGATGCTTACGATAAAGCCCGCAAATCAGGGCTGAATATCTGCTTCGAGCACAAGGTGGAAGAGTTTGGCGTAGCTCATTTTATGGTCCGAGATCCAGCCGGCTTTGTCCTGGACATTGTTGAACACCTTGAACAATAGGTGTGCAAATGAGACAGAAGCTTGCTCAATTTCTAGCCTGAAACCGGTATCTACAAAAAACGGTTTTTCGTAACTTCGACTGGCAGCTATGGGACGACTCTCCCCGTTCGCTGAATTGATCTGATTCGGCGAATCGGTTACCCCAAATCAGCTAGCAGACTCCACAGCTGTCCGCCAAAAAGATCTATTTTTTTTGAAATTTTAGAGGCTCAAAAACCCTTACTGTTTGCACATTTCGCTCATACCATGTTCGCTACAAAATATCCCATCCGCAGAATATCTACTCAAAAAGAAAGGCATCATATGGTTAATAAATTTACGGCGGGAATTATCAGCCTTGCAGTGGTCTGTTCAGTACACCCCGCCTTCGCACATGAGCATGATGCACAAGATCGGCTTGCTGAGCTTACCTCCTATTTCGCAGAGGGCGCTATTGTTGGTGAGCCATCTATTGTCGATTGCAAGCTTAGTGATGGAACCGAGACATCATGTTATGCGATCACCGTAACAGGCGAGCCCGAAGATCACATGACTGGCCCGTGGTGCCCCACCAACATTTCTCAGGTTGGTGATGATGTCGGTGGCATCTGGTTGGAGAACGATAAAGTTTATGAGGTTGACGGCCCGTTCATTGCCAATCTTGATGAGTTCTACAGTGACGCGGTCTGGGAGCTCTTCAATCCGGATACAGGTGAGATTCGGTTAACAGACACGCTTGAGGGCTGCAAGGCTGCTGCACGCCCGAATGTAGATGCTGCTTACAACAACTACTGTGTGCAGTGCCAAATCAGCTACATGACACGTTCATCTGAGAAGACCTATGTCGTACCCGTTTCACCGGTAAGCGTTGAAGAAGCAATCGAAGTGACTGACGATTTTGGTGTAGGCGTTGCCTTCAGTGGTGCACGCATTGACGGGCCGGCACCAAAGGATGCGATTTTGAACGCCCATACACTCGCACCCTTTGACGATTGTGGCGGGCATGTAAATCTCGGTGCGGGATATCATTATCACGCGTTGACCG
>CAZYRP010000034.1:0-33828 GCA_964649465.1 uncultured Granulosicoccaceae bacterium
ATTCTCGGGTCTCGACTTGTTCCCGGAAACGTATCTGCATTGATCCATGCTGCAAGTGTTAAACCCTCTCCGCGCGCATCCAGTGTACCCAGACTGATACCGTCATCTATTCCATCAAACTCAAGTGACGATGCAGAACCATCTGCTGAATTCAGTACATAAGACGCACCGCTGATTGCACCATTGTTGCCGGCACCACCACTGTCTGCGGCTGATAATTCTGACTCGTTATCATCAAGTGTGAGACGCACCAGAGTATCTCCCGTTTCTGGTGTTGGCTCTGGCGCAGGTGTCGGTTCTGGTGTAGGCGCTGGTGTGGGCTCAGGTTCTGGCTCCGGCTGTGTTGAGTCCGGAACTGCCAACGCACCTATCTCTGCTGCACCATACGGACGCTGTGAAATCAAAACATCATCTATTCGCCCATCCCAATAGCGCCCGCCTCCCGGGTTCTCTCCGACGGCTACTTCTATTGTGTTGTCCTGATCTACCGGACCCGTTAACACGGTGCTGGCTACTTCTGTTCCATTAAGAAATAACGTCAACGTCGACTGGTCGTGCACTAGTGCAGCGTGATACCAGACACCGGTGTTCAACGCACTGGAAGTATCCGCTATTAATGTCTTTGTTACCCCACCTACACGCACTCTTCCTCGCAACACCGTCTGCGTACCACGTCTGATTGTACCCAGCATAAAAACGTGGTCATTGGCTGCAGTACCCGATGCCTTTGAAATAATTCTCGGGTCTCGACTTGTTCCCGGAAACGTATCTGCATTGATCCATGCTGCAAGCGTTAAGCCCTCTCCACGCGCGTCCAGTGTACCCAGACTGACACCGTCATCTATTCCATCGAACTCAAGTGAAGATGCAGAACCATCTGCAGAATTCAGAATATAAGATGCCCCGCTGATTGCACCATTGTTGCCGGCTCCGCTGCTGTCCACAGCGGTTAACGCAGACTCGCTGTCATCAAGTGTGAGGCGCACCAAAGTATCACCAGATGTCGGTTCTGGTTCTGGTTGCGGTTCTGGCGCTGGTTCTGGCGTTGGAGCTGGTTGTGGTTCGGGCTCTGGCTGTGGTTCGGGCTCTGGTTGTGGCTCTGGCTGTGGTTCGGGTTCGGGTTCGGGCTCTGGTTCTGGCTCCGGCTCTGGCTCTGGCTCTGGTTGTGGTTGCGGTTGCGGTTGCGGTTGTGGCTCTGGTTCAGGTTGTGGTTGTGACGTCGCATTCGATTCAACCAGCACATTATCGAATTCCACCAGCGTTGATTCTCCACTGGCTGTTTTTCGATTGTTGAAAACCCCGAGCATCAATGTGTGTTGTCCCGCACTTAACGTCGGTGTTTGCAGAGTCACTTGTGATCCGGCAGTACCGCCACCGGCAATATTGACGATGTAATCGTTTCCGTCCAGCCCATACAAGATGCCATCAACAGATGCGAGTATCTGACTAAATTCGTCTGGCTCATAACCGCTGTTAGCATCTATCTGATAGTTAAACTCGATGGTGACACTACCCGCAACCGGCAAACTGAAAGGACAACTCCAACCACCGGACATGTTACTAATAATTGTGCTGTTAATACCACCCACGATCGCTTGTACGGCCGCACCAGTGTAGCTCCCGCTTGCAAAGGCGGGTTGATTGGTATTGCGGAAGATATCGTCGCTGTAGCTGAAACAACCGGCATCACTGTTGAAGTTTTCAGATACCAGAGCAGCTACCGGGGTTGGTTCTACCGGCCGTGGCTGTGGATTCGTCTCAATACCGTCACTCGTGAAGTCGAACCAGTTTATGTTGAATAGAAACCCGTCAGAACCGCTGAAGGTAAAATAGAGATCATTCACACCAAGGCTTCGGGCTGCAGGATCAATCGTCATCGCACGGACTTCCCACACCTGCCAGCCACCGGTGTTTTCAACGTCCAGTGAACCAATAACTTGTCCGCTTACTCCACCGATGCGCGCCTGGATCGTGCCACCTGCTGTATTCGATGAAACCCTGATAGCTATCTCATCGACATCAGCCAGATTTACATCCTGGAACATTAGCCAGTCGCCACCGTTTATAAATGCTGCACTATAACCGCCACCCACATCGGTAGTTGCTTCCGCTATAACACCACTTTGCGCAGTCCAGTGTTCGGCTTCGCGCAAGCGCGGCCGTATTTCAAGTTGTCCGAAGGAGGTGATGCCAAAGCTGTTACTGTAACTTGCGATCAACGCAAGGAAGATCTCTTCTCCATCGTGCCCGCTATCTGCAACGGTGTTGAAGGATCCTGAGCAGCCTCTGGCAGCGTTGAGACCATGTTCGTGTTCAGTCGCACCTGTGACGTGACCAAGTGCCAGTTCAACAATGACGTCATTACAGTTGATCCCATTGGGTAGTTCGTCATCTTCAACAGAGACCTCCCATTCAATTACGTCGCCATACTCAAAAAAGGAACCTTGCGCAGGGCTGGTTATCGATACCACCGGTGTCGTAAAACCGGCCAATATGGTGAAGTTACGAACAACCCGGTTGCCTTCTGAATCAGTAACCTGAAACTGCGCGTTGTACTCACCGGCACTGGTATAAACATGGCTTGCCTGAACTGTGCGCGCATCAATAGTGCCGTCGGAGGTGAAATCCCACCCATAGGTCAACGCATCACCATCCGGATCAGTCGTTCCTGCGGCTGAGAAGTTAACGGTTAAAGGCAGTGAACCTTCTGAAGGTACTGCAACAGCCACAACCGACGGGCTCTGGTTGCCTTGCTCACCATCAAATTCGATACGATTCAGAACACCGTTGAAGCTGCGGTTATAACTCAGGATAAGCATGCGGTCGTCGTTGTCGAGAGTCATATCGATCAGACGCTGCCCGTCCGTTAATCTATCAAAAAAGACACTCTCGCGCGGATTGTCGCCATCGACGTCCATCTCTACTGTGTAGATGTTGCCATTATTGTAGTTCCAGAAAATCAGTCGCTTATCAAAGAAACGCGGTAACCGCTGGTTGTTTGTTTTGCCACTGTCATAGTGATACACAAGGCCTGCCATCATCGCCTCGTGTGGAAAGCGAATCCATGCTGCTTCAGCCGCAGGCAACACAGACGCGCCGGTGTTGTTAGGTGAATCGTTGGATGGCCCGTTAACATTAAAGCGCGGACCGGAATTCCCTGTTTCGAAATCGTAGTCGTTATAAGGCTCATTAAAACCAGAGACATACGGCCACCCGTAGTTGCCCGCTTCTTTGGCCTGATTTACCTCGTCATAGCCGGCAGGTCCGCGAGCAGAATTGGCACCATTGGAATCGGGCCCTACTTCTCCCCAATATAAGTAGCCGGTTTCGTCGTCAATTGTCATACGAAACGGATTGCGATTTCCCATCACGTAAATTTCAGGGCGACGCAACGCATCGCCGCTGAAGAGGTTACCGCTCGGGATACTATAGGTACCGTTATTATTGGGCCGGATCCGCAGGATCTTTCCGCGCAGGTCGTTGGTGTTGCCGGAGGTGCCTTGCGCATCCCACGGAGAGCGACCCGATCGTTCATCAATTGGGGCGAAGCCGCCGGAAGAAAACGGGTTGACGTTGTCACCGACCGAAATAAATAGATTTCCATCAGGGCCAAACTCCAGATCGCCACCCTGATGGCAACACTGCGAGGTTTGCACCGGAAACTCCAGCATCACAATTTCTGAACTGATGTTGAGGCTTTTGTTCGGGTTCATCTCGAACCTTGAAACCCGCTGTGTGCTCTCACCGTCCGGGTTGTAGTGGAGGTACACCCAGCGGTTGTTCCCGTAGTCAGGATCCAGCACCATCCCGATCAAGCCGAGTTCGCGATCGCAACGCACATCGAGGTTGGATGTTTGCTGAACCGCTTCAGTATCCGCTGACCAGACGTAGAAGTCCCCGCAGCGACCGATGATGAAGATATCACCATCAGGATCAACCTCCACCGCCATTGGTTGATGGAGGTCAGTCGCAAGGGGGGTCCGTGAAAAATCTGAGTCGGTCACTTCCTGGGCGATTGCCAATGCAGGAACAACGAACAGTAAAACAAGACTTGCCAGTATTTTTCTAAACATGCAGATACTTCTTTAAGTGCGTGTGCCCGTCGTAGGAATGTCTATTGCCAGAAGCAAAAGCGAGATATCTGCCCTGGTTATGCTGCCTCCTAAGTTCATGGGAGAGATTGATTAAACGATCAAAGCCACACATAGTCCCAACTGATATAGCGAGAGGCGGTATGGCACAGCATGTTTTAATCTGGGAAATTTGCTGATAACCAGGCACAGTTACAACGAATAATCCAGCATCAGATAAAACTATTTTTATATTGCTGAAAACTCCGTGAAAATGAATGAATACAGTTCACATTTTCCTTTCTTTGATACCTGCCAACTGGTGCCTGTATTCAGCTCAACTTTCTATGTATTACGCACCAGGGGCCTTACCAGTCATCCTTCAGAAGTACTCGGCACGAGTAACTGTCCACTCCCACTTTCTTACCAATGACGATCAAGTAGCCGCACAACCACCAACTGAAGTAGCGAGCTAAACAACCGGTACAGCAATCGCAAATCAATGGACACTTGATAATTAATGCCCCCTACTGGTAACAGCTTTAGATGGAGCAAGTTGACGAGCTGGTGCACCTCAGCATGGGCCGGACGCAGACTATCAGGGGATTAGTAATTGACTGACGATCGATCTCGGGTTTCCAGGCGTGACTACGGCGATTACAGCCGGTGGCCTGATGTAGCCGAAACAATTCAGATCATTTTATTAAGCAACGATCTATCCGTTGCAGGATTTCCCATTGAGCTGCACAGATGTGCACTTGTACTTCGACAGGGCGAAAAAAAAGGCCACGAGTTATCGTGGCCTTCGATGTCATATACACGTTGTGCTGCAGCAGTCAGGTGCAACTGTTGTCAGCTACTAGCCAACCTGCTCATGCATAAACTCAATCAGCTTGCCAGTATCAACTCTGAAGTCGTTGAATGCGACCACCCCGTCGGGGTCGATCAGGATCAACCAGGGTGTGCCGCCAGTACGATACTTAATCATTGTGTCTGAAGATGAGTGAGCTGCATCCGGATCGCCTGGATCATGGCCCATCACAATTGGTAAATCGTAACGCTGTTGAAGTTCACGCACCGCATCTTGTGTGTTGGATGAAAAGCCTTCGAAGACAGTTTGAATACCCGCAATGGCAACCTTCGGGTTGTCGTGGAATTCGTCAGAGAATGCTTTTAAGCTGGGGAAACCACTGGAATGGCATCCCGGGCACCAGTTCTGGAAGCACTTCAGGAACGTCCACTTGCCTTTGGAATCGGCGATAGAGAAATTCGCAGGCTCGCCATCAGCATCAATCCAGTAGTCAATGTCGAGTTCCGGAGCTTCGTAACCCTGGATACCATACTTACGTTGCTGGCCTTCCTGTGCTGCAGCCATTCCGGACAATCCAGTACCTGACAGTGCAGCGAGCCCCATCAGGCCTGCCGACTTCTTAATGACGCCGCGGCGTTCGGGGTTATAAATGCTGGTCATGAATTTCCCGGGAAATCAAGTGATTAAAAACGGTTCGATGCAGGCAGCAGGAATAAGTTCCATTCCTTTGTTTCGAATCCGTGAAGCAGCCCTTAGCGTGTAGCTGCTATGGAGCGTGCTAATACGTTAACGACGTGGACAGATTTTTGATTGCACAAAGATTCAATTTGATGCCTGCACGAGGTACCAGAGGCGACAATTATCGTGCCGGGTTCAGCATTTTCTATTGCCGGGACTAAATCCAGCGATGCCATTTTATGCGAAACCTCGAGCGATTCACTCATGTAACCGAACGACCCTGCCATGCCACAACAGGAAGACTGGATTATCTCGGTTTGTGTATCCGGCAACAGCGACATTGTTTTTTCAACTGCCGGCATCACGTTGAACGATTTCTGATGGCAATGACCGTGTAACAGAATCTTCGGTGCCGGCGAGTTTAACGACAAATGATGACTGTTTTGTTCAACGTGCTCTGCAAAAAACTCTTCCAGAAGTTTTGCCTTTGATGCAACAAGCTTTGCATCCGCACCCGGTAATAGCGACAAGTGCTCATCTCGCAATGTCAGCAGGCAACTCGGCTCTAAGCCGACAATGGCGACGCCGCGTTTGGCATACGGTAATAAGTTATCCTGCATTGTCTGAGCAGCACTGCGAGCTTTATCTACCATACCGGTGCTTAGCCAGGTTCTGCCACAACATAGCTTTTTACCATCAGCGGATTGCACCAGATGTACTTTGTAATCCATCGCGTTTAATACGGTTACCGCATCACGCAGGTTTTCCGGTTCAAACCACGTGTTAAACGTATCTGCCAACAGCACTACTTCGCGACTGCCTTGTCCGACAGTGCCACCTGTTCTAAACCAGTCAGCTCTCCATACAGGTAACTGCCGCTTTGCCGAAAAACCGCTGCTGCGTTCGAGTGCCCTGGCTATCCACGGCACTTTATTACGCAGATTCATCAGCCAGCGCAGGCGTGCAGCAGCAGGTGCATAGCGCGGCAGATGACCAATTAATTTATCGGCAGTTGTGTATCCATATTTTTCTGCACGCGCTGCCAGCACCTCAATTTTCATCTTTGCCATATCGACACCGGTCGGACACTCGCGCTTACAGCCTTTACAGGAAACGCATAGCTTCATGGTTTGCTGCATTTCATCGGAAGCCAACGCAAGTGTGGCATCCGATGCTGAATCGGCACTCAACTGACCAGACATCGCCAGACGCAAACTATTTGCACGACCACGGGTGGTATCACGCTCATTGCGGGTTACACGATAAGACGGGCACATCAATCCGCCCTGTAACTTGCGACAGGCACCGTTGTTGTTACACATTTCAACTGCACCCTGAAGACCGCCACCAGCACCAGTCCATGCGGACCAGTCGAGCTGATTCCTTAAATCTTTAACTTCATAGGATTGGTTGTAGCGAAACAAAGAACGGTCATTCATTGCCGGTGCATTAGTAATTTTACCCGGGTTGAACAAGCCATCCGGATCGAACAATTGCTTCACTTCTTTAAAGTTTTCAATCATTCGCGTGCCAAACATTTTTTCGTGAAATTCCGAACGCGATATCCCATCACCGTGTTCACCGGAGTGGGAGCCTTTGTATTTTAAAACAAGATCGAACGCTTCATCTGCAATCGCACGCATTGTTGCTGCATCTTTTTCAAGCTTGAGATTTAACACGGGTCTAACATGTAAGCACCCGACCGATGCATGTGCGTACCAGGTACCCTCTGTACCGTGCCGGTGAAAAACTTCTGTCAGCTCACGCGTGTACTCTGCAAGGTCTTTTAACTCGACGGCACAGTCTTCAACAAATGAAACTGGCTTACCATCCGACTTCATTGACATCATGATGTTAAGACCAGCTGTGCGTACTTCCGCGATGGCACTTTGCGATGCGGCGTCTACTGCTTCTACCACCCCGCCCCATTGATTTGCGTCGCCACTCCAGTTAAAACCAAGATCAGACATTCTCTCTGACAAGAGCTTTAACGATTCAATATTTTTAGACTGATCGTCAAAGGCAAATTCAACCAGCAATAAAGCTGCAGGCTCGCCTCGCACAAACTGATTGATTGCAGGCTGGTAGAGTTCAATATCACGTGCCAGTGCAATCATGGTTGAGTCGACCAGTTCAATCGCACGAGGTTCCAGACCAATCAAATGCTGCGCCGAATCCATTGCCTGATAAAACGTTGGAAAATGACACACGCCCAATACCTTATTCACTGGAAGCGGTGATAGTTTTAGCTCGACCCTTTGCGTCAGAGCCAGTGTGCCTTCTGAGCCCACCAATAAGTGCGAAAGGTTAATAGGATTATCGGACGCTACCAGTGCATCGAGGTTATAACCCCCAACCCGACGCTGCACTTGCGGAAAGCGTCTGGCAATTTCATCAGATTCCCGTTTGCCGAGACTCATTAGTTTGGCCACAAGCTCGTGGTGAGCTGCAGGTATCGCACTCAAATCTTCATCGAAATTCCCTACACCAAAATTGCGGCTTTCACCATCAGCCATCAACGCATCAACCGAGCAAACATTATCTCGCATGGTGCCGTAGTAAACAGAGCGTTGCCCGCACGAGTTATTCGCCGTCATGCCACCAATAGTAGCGCGCGATGCGGTAGACACATCTACCGGAAACCAAAGTCCATGTGGTTTCAGGTAGCGGTTGAGTTCATCCAGCACAATACCCGGCTCAACCACACAGCGGCGATTTTCAACATCCAGTGATACCACTTTGTTCAGGTACTTACTGTAGTCAATAACCAATCCGGTATTCACCGTCTGACCGCATTGCGATGTACCACCTCCTCGAGCAACTATTGAGACACCGCACTCCTGCGCTGCCTGACGACTGATCTGCACATCATTCTGGTTGTGCGCTACAACCACGCCCTGCGGCAGCATCTGATACACAGACGCATCAGTGGCATAGCGACCACGACTGAAGCGATCAAACAAAACTTCGCCTTTGATTTCTTTTATTAAGATCTTTTCAAGATCCTGATTCAGCATTGCAGTGCGTCCGGAATTAGTAAACTGACTTTGTATGAATCGCACAATAGCACCTGTACAGCAATACTGCATATAAGCGGAAATTCCACAATCGCCGGGTATGCTAGTATCCTGACCAGTCATCAACGCAGTCGCACACCATGAGACAAACCGGTCGACATTTCCTGCAGATTCCGGGGCCCAGCGCAGTACCGGATCGCATCCTCCGAGCTATCGATATGCCGGTAGTCGACCACCGTGGCCCGGACTTTGCCGAGCTTGGGTTCAGCGCGCTCAAAGGCATGCAGGGTATCTTTAAAACCAAACAGCCGGTAATTATTTACCCGTCATCCGGGACCGGGGCATGGGAAGCGGCCCTGGTTAATGCATTGAGCCCGGGTGATGAAGTGTTGATGGTTGAGACCGGTCACTTTGCATCGCTCTGGAAGTCGCTGGCAGAAAAAGTACAGCTAAAACCAACGCTGGTAGAAACCGACTGGCGTCGAGGTGCCGACCCTGATCTTATAGAAGATGCACTGCGTAACGACCCATCAAACAAGATCAAAGCGGTATGTGTGGTTCACAATGAAACATCGACCGGCTGCACTTCACAGATCAGCGCTATTCGTCAGGCCATGGATAACGCCAATCACCCCGCTCTGTTGATGGTTGATACTATTTCAGGTCTTGCGGCTTGCGATTTTAGATTCGATGAATGGGGAGTAGATGTCGCCATTTCAGGATCGCAAAAAGGACTGATGCTGCCACCGGGAATATCGTTCAATGCGGTCAGTCAAAAAGCGCTGGCGGCGAGCAGGCAATCCGGTATCGCAAAATCTTACTGGGCGTGGGATGAAATGTTGTCTGCCAATGAACGCGGGTATTTTCCGTATACACCGGCGACGAACATGCTTTACGGTCTGGCAGAAGCGATAGACATGCTCAATGAAGAAGGTCTAGAAAACGTATTTATCCGACACCAGCGTCACGCTATTGCTACCCGCGCTGCAGTCAGCGCCTGGGGTCTGGAAACACAATGTACCGTTAACGAAGAACATTCACCGGTTCTCACCGCCGTTCGAACACCGGAGGGTTACGATGCTGATCACCTGCGAAGTACTATTTTGAAGCACTACAACATGTCGCTTGGCAATGGTTTATCCAAGGTGCAGTCACGGGTATTTCGAATTGGGCATCTCGGTGACTTCAACGATCTGATGCTGATGGGTACTTTGGCAGGCATAGAGATGGGATTGCAGGTGGCGGAGATACCGCATGAAGCAGGCGGTATGCAATCTGCACTGGACTTACTCAAAAGTACACCTGCCAATCACGCTTAAAAGTGCCGCACCCCCGCACCTGAAACCCGGCACCTGAAACACTATGTCCAAGCAAATATTTACGGTTGAAGATGCGCGCAAAAAAGCGCAGCGCCGTTTACCCAAAATGGTTTTCGACTACATAGACGGTGCAGCAGGCCGCGAGCTGCTGTCGCAGGAAAACATAACCGCGTTCGATAAAATAAAGCTGCAACCACGTGCGTTGGTGAATGTTGAAGGCAGAGGTCTTAAGAAAACTTTTTTAAACAAAACCTGGGGCCTGCCATTTGGGATTGCGCCAATGGGGATGTGTGATCTTGCCTGGCCAGGTGCGGATAAAAAACTTGCACAAGCTGCCAATGAATTCAACATGCCACTGGCGCTTTCTACTATGGCTTCAAGCACCATAGAGCAAACTTACACGCGGGCTGGCGACAACGCCTGGTTTCAGTTCTATGTCAGTGGCGATAAAGACACTGCGATGAAATTAGTCGACCGTGCAGATGCAGCAGGCTACACCACACTGATTTTTACCGTCGACGTACCGCATGTTGCTCCTCGTGTGCGGGATTTGCGTAATGGTTTCAAAGCACCATTAAAGATTGGCCCAAAGCAGTTCATCGATTTCGCACTGCATCCACAGTGGTCTATCGGCAGCCTTTTAGCTGGAGTACCAACCCTTGCCAACGTCAATACCGGTTCTGATGGTCAGTTCAAGCGCGAAAGCGGCAGAGGTGCGGTTGACTGGCAATTTCTCAAACACCTGCGTGATTACTGGCCTCATAAGCTGATTATTAAAGGTGTGTTGTCAGTTGATGATGCATTAAGGATGCAACAAGCCGGTGCAGACGGAATCTACGTTTCCAATCACGGTGGAAGACAGTTAGACAGTGCACCAGCATCAATCACTGTATTACCGCTGATGCGTCAGGCTCTGGGTGATGACTACCCAATAGTTATCGACAGTGGTTTTAGAGATGGCGAGAGCGTTATAAAAGCGCTGGCACTGGGCGCTGACTTTGTGATGCTGGGGCGTCCGTTCTCTTACGGCATCGGTGCAGATGGCCAGCGCGGGCTGAATACCGTCGTACAACTGCTGGGAGATCAGATAAGTGCAGCGATGGCACAGATCGGCGTGACGGAACTGGATTCAATCGACGAGCGGGTTTTGTTCCGAGGTTAAAGCGCAGGCACTGGATCAAATGACCGTGTGCCTGAAACCTTTTTATAGAGCCTTTCTCTGATTGGGCCCGTCTCCAATTTGACTATCTTTGGCGAGCCAGTTTATGAACGGCCTACTTCTCGACGGGTCCGCCCGCTTCTTTCCAATCGGCAAAACCACCGATATTTGTCACTGACTCGTAGCCCATTTCGGAAAGCGTCTTACCGGCAAGTGCCGCCTGACCACCGGCACCACAAACCAGATAGATCTGTGCGGTTTTTTTCAGCGATTTATTGTGAAACGGAGTTGCCTCGTCAGCTGCAAATTCTATAAAACCGCGAGGAATTCTAACGGCACCGGCAATGGTACCTGTCGTGGAAATATCGGCAGAATCGCGCACATCTATGAATACACCGCCCTGGCCATGCAGTGCTACGGCCTCTTCGGTGGAAAGTTTGCTAACGGACTTATTCGCTTCGTCGAGATAGTCTTTGGCAGTTTTCATTACAAGCTCCGGCTAAATACCCTAAGAATAACTATTCATTTCGATGCCTACAAGTTTTCCCCGTCTGCACAATGCTCTTATCCGTGACACGGGTGTTTCGGAAAGCGGGGTACGGCAATCGCCTGACTAGTCCCACCTGGCCAGTTTTGACAGGAAAACCGGTAAAAACGCAACCTTTCGAGGCACTATCCGGCTTACGGCGATAACCACCAGGCAATAAAAAACGCCGATGAAACACCGGCGTTTAAGGTACCACTGGAGAAACTGAAACTACCCTCTGAAATACAGGCCTGCAATATTACACTGTAATATTACTTTGGAAAATTACTCCGGCGAGCAGGCAGCCAACGGCTGGTAGACGCTCACGAACGCATCAGCAATATGGGCCTCGCCGGTCTCGTTCGGATGTATAAGATCTCTCATCATCATCTCTTCAGTATATCCCGAGCGTACATCAACCAGCTTAAGCAGAGGGTCCAACCTTTCGGCAACCAGCGCTTCAACGCCGTCACCAACCGCTTCTACATCTTCACCGATTTCAGGGTACGGATTGTCGCTGTACCATGGAATAATGTTAGCAATAAGAACTACTGTATCCGACTTTGTCTCGTAGATCGTATCGAGTACGTTGTTTATATCAGTAATGGTGCTTTCAACAGTCTGCTCGTGAAACATATCGACAGAACCTACATGCAACAAAACAACATCCGGGTCATAGGTTTCCATCGCCACTTGAATACCGGCGTTGTCACCTGAAGCATTAACGTGTCCGGTCAGGAAGTGGTCTGCACGGTGAGAACTATAACCCTCATGTGCACCGACATACGGCTCGACTCCAGAGTCTGCAGTGACCACACAAGACTCTACACCATTCCAGCCCCAACCGTCCCCGATAACACCGGTGTCTATACAATTCGGATCACCGCGTACCAGAGAAGTTTGCTGTGAGCCCACCATAGTAAAGCTGCAGGAAGCCGCTTCCAGCAACGCGGTAAACTCTCGCCGGTAGCTCGCTCCACCGGAAATGCCGTGCGTGATTGAGTCACCGACTGCCATTACTTTTACCGGACCTGCCTCAGTACGCTCAGCAATCAGGTTGGCTGCAACATCATCACCCAAAGCATCAGCATCGAAAGTTGGATCAGAAAGAACGACAGTGTCTTCGGCATCCAGAAAGTCCTCATCAGAGCCCAGGTCCACACCAGCACCGAGTTCCTCATCATCTGTTGTTGCAATGGTTCCGTCGTCGACATCAGACTCCTCCGCTGACGTTGAAATTGGAGCATCGGAAGCAATCGTTCCTACGGTATCTCCTGCCGGGCCGGTAAGAAGAAGGGATTCACTTTCACAGCCCGCAAGCGCTGCAGCAAAAACTAAGGGCAGTGCCAGAGACCTGGCACCATTTTGTAATAATTGAGTTTTCATAAAAGCCTGCTTTCAAAGATATTGTTATTGTTAGATGAAGGCACCGCGCGAGCTACCAGATTTCCATACGAGTAACTATGGCAAACGAAAACGAACCTAAATCGATGTGATAGTTATTATTTAGTAGAGGTACGGCGATTTGTCACGAAAATGACGCCAAAAAATTTATTACTTTTTTGCAAAGAACACTAACGGCTGCGAGATAGTGAATTTTTTGCAGTGCGCAGACCTACTGCGGCCTCTCTGCTGCACGCAACTTGAAAGCACATGGCCAATACTCAGCCTTGCACTTAAAGCCGGGCAAGCCAGATGGTATGTTTCGCACCTTTGTCACCGTGGGCAAAGACAGATTTTTCAGATACCTGCAGACCACATTGCTGCAGTTTTTTCGCAAAGCGTTGATCAGGGGTAGCTGACCAGTAAGCCAATACGCCGTCGGAATTTAAGCAGTCGCGTGCAGAGTCAATTCCCGCTATCGAGTACAACCAGTCATTACCGCTGGAACTAAGCGCTTCAGGGCCGTTGTCTACATCCAGAACAATAACGTCAAAGTGCTCTTCACCACGCTGCAACAACTCACTGACATCACCTTGAAAGACAGACACTCGGGCGTCCTTCAATGGGTAGCCAGAGTAATTACCAAGCGGGCCAAGGTTCCAATCAACCACTTCCGGGACTAACTCAGCCACCACCACACGAGAGTTTGCACCGGTAGCGGACAGTACTGCTGCGAGTGTAAACCCCATACCCAGACCACCAACCAACACACTCACTGAATCTGTCTGTCTTAACATCTGGCATGGCAGGGTACCCAGTGCATCTTCAGAGGCATGACGACGGGTAGACATCAATTCACCCCTGCCCGACAAAACTATAGAGCAGTCATCTTTACCCTGAAACAGCTTCAGCACGGAGTCTCCACCGGGTATCTCAGCATGGCCCAGAAGAATCGGACGTTTCATTGGCTGTATTCTGTTATGTGAAAACTAAACAAGACTGCTAAAGAACTGCTGGTACATTGGCAATACCACACTGTTCGCGTACTGGCTGACATCGATATCTCGCATAACGCCATCATCAATGCCTCCCTCTATAACCTGAACCAGTTTTTCATACAACGCGTGAACTTCCAGTTCTTCAACAGGATCCGGCTGATATAACAGTTCCCGCGGCATATATTCCGGATACGCCATCCGGTCCGGCGCTACCGGTATACAACCCGCTGTAATTGCTTCCAGCATGCCGAGTCCTTGAAAATCATGCAAAGCGGCAGAGACAACTATGTCTGAGGCATCTAATACCTGACGATAAATTTCCACCGGTTGATGCCCCCAGGTTGAAACAACATCAGCATGATTATTATGAAAATTAGAAAAGCAACCCGGCACTTCCCTGAAGGACTGACCCATGACATGCACAGACAACTTATAACCATTCGCGATTAGCTTTTCTATTGCTGCAAAAAATACCTGCGGTTGCTTGTCATACTCCCACCGGTGGTTCCAGACAATATTTGTTGCTCGATCACGAGGCGTATTGTGTTGGGTATTGTTTTTCTCGCGTTTCGCTGCGGCTAATTCACCACTAAGCGGCACAGGAATTACCAGCGACTTTTCAGGTAGCTGATCAAGCAGACTGTCGGGGGTACCATCAGGCATCTTTGCAAACAATCTACGTGCACCCTCGAGGAACGACTCTCTATTATATTCGGAGTTAAAAACTAATCTGTCTGATGCCAGTGCACTGTACACCGTGGTGAGTTGTGCATTTATCAGATTACTGTTTTGCTTAACCCCGGTACTATTTCGCGTGCGATCCGAATCGGGTCTCCGCTCGGGGTAGGCAAATTGGTTTTCATGAAAATACAGCACAATGGGCACCCGACTCAGGTGTGGTAACAACCCTCGTAAATTGCAAACGTCTACCATCGACGTCGCTACTACCAGGTCGTATTTTTGAGTTCTGAGCTGTGGATACTGAAATGCAAAGGACAATGCGTTACTGCGAATGCGCCAGTAAAAATGCCTGTCCGGCAGCGCCACCTGAGTCCAGTTGAATTCCGGTAATCCGCCGACAAGCTGATCGCACCAGTATTGATGGCTGGCAGCGTGGTATCCCGATAACAACAGAATATTGGGTGGGGCAAAACTCATTTTTAAGCTGTTACCCTCGCGCCTGCAGCAACCACTGTTTACTGTAGGCCTGCCCGAGTTTCAGCAGCTCACTATGGCTACCCTGCTCCACAATGCGGCCCGACTCCATCACCACAATATTATCGGCATTGATAATTGTCGACAGTCGGTGAGCAATTACCAATACAGTACGGTTTCGACCAATCTCATCAAGAGCGAGCTGAATTGCAGCCTCTGTTTCGTTATCAACCGCACTGGTGGCTTCATCCAGTATTAGAATCGGCGGGTCTTTAACAAGCGCACGCGCAAGCGACAACCGTTGCCGTTGCCCGCCAGAGAGTTTTACACCACGCTCACCGACCAGTGTATCCATGCCTTCAGGCAAGGCATTGATAAAATCGAGCGCCTGCGCACTGCGCGCTGCTGCTAACATTTGCGCATCTGTGCATTCAGTATTTCCGTAGCGGATGTTGTCGCCAATTGTGCCATCAAACATGAATACATCCTGCCCGACGAATCCAATCTGCGAACGCAACTCAAATAAACTCAGTGAGTTTATATTAATATTATCAAGTGAAATTGTGCCTGCATTCGATTCATAAAAACGAAGTAACAGTTTTGCTACGGTGGATTTTCCAGATCCGGTAACACCCACCAGGGCAGTTGTTTTGCCAGATTGTACCGACAGACTGAAATCACTCAAACCAGCATTAGAACCAGTAAATCTAAACTGTACTGAATTAAACTCAATTTCACCTGCTACCGGCCGGGGTAACGACAACTCACCACCGTCCTGCACTTCAGCTGGTGCTTCAAGCACACCGAATATTCTCCGTGTGCTTGCCATTGCCCGCTCAAACAAATCTATGGTCTTGGCAAGATCTGTCAGAGGCCATAACAGCCGCTGAGTTAAAAACACCAAAACTCCATACGCCCCGACATTGAGGCTACCGTTAAGCGCCTGCAGTCCGCCATACACAAATGTAAATAAAAAGCCCGCAAGAATGGCCATTCGAATAACCGGGATAAAAGCAGAGCTGACTGCAATAGCACGCCTGTTTGCTTCTACATAATCTTCACTGGCGGCTGCAAGTGCGGAAGCTTCCCGAGCCTCTGCAGTAAAGGATTTAATAGTTGCAATGCCACCGATATTGTTGGCAAGTCTTGCTGCAATTTTACCTACCTGCAGCCGTACGTTCGCGTACAGTGGCGTTGCGCGCCGCAGGAAATAAAACGCTCCCCACACAATAACCGGAATGGGAGTAAAAGCCAGCAGTGCTATGACTGGTGAAAGGTAGAAAAACACACCACCAACTAATACCACTGTGACAACAGTTTGTATTATGTCATTCGCACCACCATCAAGAAACCGTTCCAACTGATTAACATCGTCGTTAAGAATTGATATTAATTCACCGGAGCTATGGTTTTCAAAGTACACCATGCCCTGATTTTGCATCTGCACGTAAGCATCCTGACGCAACTCGGCCTGCAAACGCTGCGACAAATTACGCCACAAAACAAGATAGAAATATTCAAACAAAGACTCCCCGGCCCAGACAAAAAACGTCAGCACCGCGAGTAACATGATCTGCGTTTCAGGGGCTTCAAAACCGAGCTTTGCCACAAAGCTGTTTTCACGACTCACTACAACATCTATCGCTATGCCGATTAGAATCTCCGGCATGACGTCAAATACTTTGTTGATAACCGAACAGGATACGGCGAGAAATATCTTTTTTCTGTGCCCGGTCGCATAGCGCAAAAGCTTAAGCAATGCAGCAATACTGGATAACCGGGTTTTATTCTCCACAGTGGCCGGAAGCTTTTTCAATACTGCTTTAAACGTTCAGCAACAGGTGTTCGCGTTCCCACGGACTGATTACACGCAGAAATTCACGATACTCTTCTCGCTTTATTGCCAGATACACCTGACTAAAGTCATCACCCAGAAGGTTTGTCATTTTTTTATCTGCATCGAACAGATCAAGTGCCTCTACTACTCCTGTCGGCAGAGATCTTGGCAGTTCGTAGGCTTCATGATCAATGGCATCTCGAGGGCTTAACTTTTCGGTCATACCCACGTAGCCACAAGCGAGACATGCCGCAAATGCCAGGTACGGGTTAGCATCCATACCACCAACCCGGTTTTCAACACGTCGTGCCTGCGGTGCAGAGACAGGCACTCGAATTCCTGTTGAGCGATTATCGATGCCCCACTCAAGGTTAATGGGCGCTGAGGCATCCGGCACCAGACGGCGGTAGCTGTTTACATACGGCGCGAGCATGCAAACCACAGAATTCATCAAGGCTTGCTGACCGCCAATAAAGTTATAAAATAACTCACTTGGTTTATCTTCATTGGCGTTGAACAGATTTTCTCCGGTTTTAAAATCTACCACGCTCTGATGTAAGTGCATTGCACTGCCGGGCTGTTCTTCCATGGGCTTTGCCATAAATGTCGCATAGCAATCGTGCCGCAAAGCAGCCTCACGAATAGTGCGCTTAAACATAAAAACCTGATCAGCCAATTCGATTGGATCACCGTGGTTCAGGTTTATCTCAAGTTGACCAGCTCCACCCTCCTGCATCAGTGTATCTATTTCCAGACCTTGTGCTTCTGCGAAATCGTAGATGTCGTCAACAACTTTTTCATACTCATCTACACCGCTAATGCTATAGGCCTGCCGGCTCACGCCTCTTCTTCCACTACGGCCAACAGGCGGAATCACAGGATCATCAGGGTTTATGTTCGGCTTGGTTAAATAGAACTCAAGTTCCGGCGCGACTACCGGCCGCCAGCCATTACTATGATAAAGATCGACAATTCGTTTTAAGACGTTGCGTGGTGCAAAGCCTACCGCTTCACCGTCCTGTGTCTCGAGATCATGGATCACCTGCATTGTTATATCGGATGTCCACGGAACCGCTCTAGCAGTATCGTAGTCCGGCACAAGTATTAAATCGGATTCGGTCCAGGCATTACGAATTCCTACTTCTGCATAATTACCGGTGATTGTCTGATAAAAAATAGAAGATGGTAAAAACATGCGCTCGGCACGAAAGAATTTCCGTGCCGGCATTGTTTTGCCACGCCCAATCCCGACTATATCGGAAACCACACACTCTACTTCCTCAATACTCCTGTCATTGAGCCAGGACTTTAAAGCAGAGGGCAGTGTCAGCGCGCCATCAATAGATGAATTCACAAATATCCTATGTTAATAAGGAACCACTACAGGCCTGTTTCGGACCTGATCTTAAAACTATTTTGATCTGGGAGCCTGCGCGGTAGAAGCCTGCGTAGCGAGAGCGTGCCATGGCGAGGGCGTATTTACGATCATTTGAGGCGCATAGCCCTATCTTAATAAAGGTAAGGCATACGTAACGAAAATGATCGATCCCTAATTTGTAGAAAATGGCGCACCGCCGGGGCACGTTCGCAGTAGCAGAGGTTCTGCCGCGCAGGCTCCTGGCCCTACTTAGAGCGTGATATCTCATAGACAGTGTCAAACTCAATGCCTTTGTCTGTGAAGTCTATTTTATAAGAAAGATTTCCCAATGGATAGGTATCCAGGTAACCCAGTACCGGGTCTAGTTTTTCATCTTCAAGCATTGCTTCAGGTAAGCTTTCAACGACACTATTAATTTTTTCAATGATCTTCTCAGTGTTCAGCGAAGAAAAGATAAACCCTTCCTCACCATTTCCACCCAAACGACCGGCAAAATCTTTCGCATTATCGCCACTAAAAAACACAATACTTTTATCTTTCACAGCGGCAAATATTTCAACACCCTCGGGGGTTGGAATTGGCAACAGGTCATTGAGTGATACCGCCGTGCCGTCGAATGGCAGACCGGAAAGAATGCTCATTTGCGGCAAAAATTGCAGTGCCTGAATTAAACCGGATGGATCTTCTGCAGCAACTGTTATTGCTGCATCCAGATTTTCAACCGGAATACCTGCTTCCATATTTACGTCAACATCGTAGAGGTTAACGCTGAACCCTTTAACACCACGCGCGAATCCGCTGACCATCGCCGCACCCATTGCTGCGGTGCTGATATCCGTTTCACCTATTTTATTCAGTACTCGCAACGGCTCACAGTCATAGTTAACACTGCCAATGAACTCGGTTAACTGAGCCGAAAGCTGAGGCGCTGAATCAACGTCAAGACCCACACCAAGAGACATCATTGCATCGCTGCCCGATTGCGAAACCGGCACCACACCGCGCAATAGCTTTAATGTATTCCTGAGGGATTCATTTTCCAGCAGCATTGCAAGGTGACTGTCGAAATTTATGATCTCATCGCTAACTTCAAAGCGGCGGTTTCCACTCACCATCATTGGCCAGTTCGCAGCCATCTGCCTGATCTCTCCCCGGCACGGCTCCGTTGTGAGCACCTGGAAATCACTCTCTATACTTTCATCTTTCGCAGACAGAGCCTGCAGTTGCCTGGCAGCAAGACTTTCACCACCGGTTAGTGCGTCAGCCAGCAGCTTAAAGTCAAAGTACATCGCCAATTCATCACCGTAGCCCCATTCTTTTCGAATTTTCCTGAGCTTGCCGGATGCTTCCAGTGATTCATCCGGTTTCTCAAGGCCCAGCAACTGATCGAGTATATCGGGATCGTAGATATTGGTACTGAACGAAAATATTAAATCGTTTTCATCTGCAGCTATAACTAAACCGGCACTGGATTTGCCGCCGGCGAGAGTCATTTTTTCAGCATCTGTGACTTGCTGGTTGAGCTTTGCCAACGCTTTTTCGGCCTCTGCCTGCTTTTTGGAAAGCGCTGATACCTCGCTCGCGGCGGTCGCTATCTGGTTTGCCGCCTCAGCTATACCACTGGCATCGTTACCGGCTTTCGCGGCATCCAGAAGATCAGTAGCTTCCTGTAAAACCTCTGCCGCGGCCTCACTGTTTTCTTTAATTGCAGCGAGTTCTGACTCAGCACCCTGTATTTCGGCAGACGTCGGCACAGCGATACCGGCTGGTTTTTCTTCCCCGGTATCAAACGGAGCAACTCTTAACTGAATACCTTTGTGAGTGATTTTGTCCAACTGTTTTTCTTGATCGGCATCCAGCTTGTCCAACACAGATTCAAATTGCTTTGCATCACCAACGATGCGCAGCACTGGCATCATCCCAATAGTGTAAGCACTAAACTGTAGCTCATCGCCAAGGCCCCATTCTCTGGTAAATTTTGCAGGATCCTCGGTGAACTCTAAAATTTTCTCAAACGTATTGTCCCGGCCTTTTAATTCGTCGAATTCGGGAATAATCTTTTCCAGCGCCTCCGCATCAAGAAAACCCGGCATCATTGCAAAAAAATCCTCAACTGCAACGGGTTTACCGGTGCCGAGATAGAACAGCGTGTCATCCGGTACAAATTCAAGCTGCTCATTTGACGCGCGTGTCACCTGACTGGAACCGAGCGCAAATGAAACAAGTGTAGCGGTCAGCAGTCTGCGAGACACGGTGCGGATTGGCTTCATTACTATGTTTCTCCTTTGTGCCGTAAAACTGCGGAACTTTGAGTCCGGCTCGGCAACGTTAAAAATGTGGTTTCCCTGCGCATGTTATTGAAGATCAGGCAGAAACACCACAGCGTATTCCGGTGTTTGTCAAACTCACCAAATTGCCGCAGACTCAGAATCGCAGCCACACTTCAGAGGAAGAATTCGTGCCAAAATTTAATATTGAGCGTTCAATTGATATCAGCGCCCCGATACAACAGACTCGCGCTGTTATTCAGGATTATCAGCAGTGGGAAATCTGGTCACCGTGGCTGTGTATGGAACCAACTGCCCGCCTGGAAATTGAAGGCAGCCCCGCCACTCCCGGCCATGCTTACTCCTGGACAGGCGATATGGTCGGTGCCGGACGAATGGAGCTTTCGGCCATTGACGGCGAATCAGATCTGATGGACCTGACTTTCATAAAACCATTTAAGTCGACTGCCAAAGTTAAATTCGTAACAACAGCAATAGACGCCAACAACACTCGGGTAACCTGGCACATGGACAGTGGCTTGCCGATATTTTTGTTCTTTATGGTCGGAACGATGAAAGCAATGATCGGAATGGACTATGAACGTGGCTTAAAACTTTTAAAAGAATATGTGGAAACCGGCACAGTTACCTCACGCACCGAGATTGTCGGTGTGGTCAATATTCCGGCAACCCATTTCGTCGGACAATCTGCAGTCAGTCCGTTACCATCACTCTCGCAATCGATGAAAGAGATATTTCCTAAAGTCATGGCGCTTGCTGAAGGTAAGTCCGTGGCATCTGAGGACGAAAATATACAAGCCAGCTGCGGTGCGATCTATCACAAGATGAATATAAAAACACAACACTGCGAGTACACCGCATTTGCCACGGTCGGACAAACAGACGCAAGTGGATCAATACCGAGTTGCCGTGCCGTTAAAGTGATTCATACCGGAAGCTATCACCACCTGGGCAACGCATGGAGCACCATCAACAGTTACCAGAGATACAAGAAGTTAAAATTGAACAAGCAAGTTGCACCTTTCGAATTTTATATGAATGATCCGGAAAACACCGCACCGAAAGATCTGGTGACGGAACTTTATCTGCCAGTCAAATCCTGACGCAAACCTTAACCCGGATTATTCACGGGATCCACGGCATCTCGCGTGATCTTTGATTCCACAGTAATTTTTTTCTCTTGTGAATATCAATAAGTATTCAACGCGAGAATAAAAATCCCTGTGAAAACAAATCTCTGTGCGATACGCTCGCGATCCCATGAATAATCCGGGCTAACCTGCATCCGCAATAACAAAAGAGGTTCCGGCTACAACCGGAAAGCAAATGCCGACTACCATACGAACTGCAACACCCGACGATGAAACCGCACTGCTGGAGCTAATGCCAAGGCTTGCAGACTTTGACGTACCAACGGGAAGAGATCCAACAGACCTTTGGTTCGGCGACTCCAAACTAATGCAAAAAGTACTGGCCGGAAATGCCGACAACAGCCATGTACTAGTCGCTGCAGATGCAAAGAACAACGCAATAGCATTAGCGATGTATACCATCAAACCAGAGCTGCTCAGCTCAGCTCCCAGCGCACACCTTGAAGCGCTCGCTGTGCACCCCGATCATCTTAGACAGGGATTGGCAAAAAAACTGATCAACGAGTGCACCAACGAGAGCAGGAAAAAGGGTGCCGAGTGTATGAGCCTGCATGTGTTTGGCAATAACACACGTGCACGCGCGCTTTACAAAGAATGTGGATTCGACGAAGAACTGATTCGCTGTTACAAACCACTGTAATGGAGCTTTCTGTTGACTAACAATATCAACACCGACACTGCAAACCAAAAACTAACCGAAGTGTTTGCACCATGGGTACAGCAACTCAACATGAAGGTGACATCAATCGGTGATGGTGAAGTCACTTTGCTTATGCCCTACAGCGATGAACTCTGCCGATCAGGCAGCATAATATGCGGACAGGCACTTATGTCGCTGATCGACACCTGTATGGTGTTTGTCTGCTACCTTGGTATGGGCAAATACGGTGACTGCGCAACTGTCAGTCAACACACTACTTTTATGCGTCCGGCCAGCAACGCAGATATTATTGCCACAGGTAAACTGGTTAAAGGTGGCCGCACACTCATCTTTGGCAATGTAACGCTTACCGCTGATAATGATCCACGACCGATCTGCGCTGGCACCCTCACCTACGCTGTTATTCCAGACCGAAAATAACTGCATCTCGAATTCCTGCCGCTAAAGATTGGGTTACGGAAAACCCACCGAGCTGGAATCTGCGCATACGTCAAATAGCAAGCAAAGTATTGGTTTGCCTGATCGCCTGTCGAACTGCGCTCTTGTAACTGCTGCCAAACTTAATAGCATGCACCACCAGAGGCGCTAACTGGTGCAGCGGCACCCGCTCTGCAAAACCGGCTTGCAGAGGGTATGTCTCGTGATAAGCCGCAAAGCAATCACTGGAGTAACCTCCGAACAACTGCATCATGGCAAGATCAAACTCACGATGGCCACCGTGAGCCGCAGGGTCAATCAGCCAGCTTTGGCCACTGCTATCAACGAGTCGATTACCTGACCATAAATCTCCGTGCAGCAGACTGGCACTATCATCAGCTATCGTTGCGCGATGAAGATTTGCGGCAATGTTCTCAAGCGCACTGCAGTCAGCTTCCGGCAGAGCTCCTCGTTCTCTGGCAATTTTAACCAGTGGCTGAAGTCGCTGACTCGCATAGAATTCAGCCCAGCGGGCTTGCGCCATATTCGGTAAACCCAGACTCCCGGTTGTGCGTTTATCCGGTCGACCAAAGGAGTCGAAAGACAAGCGATGCAGCCTGGCCAACGCGACACCAAGATTTTGATCGTTATTCTGATCATACGAACCATGACCGGGTTCTATCCACTCCAGTGCGAGCAACGGCGGGTCATCACTAAAGGCCAGCACTTTCGGGATGCGGACAGTCCCGGTATCCCGCAGCCACTGAAGCCCGGTGGCTTCTGTACTGAAAAAATTGGCTGGCGGGTTGTCATGTGTTTTGACAAATATACGTACACCATCAGCTAAATCAGCCCGATAGGACGATGCAAAGTCACCTCCGCCAAGACGCTGCATGGAGCGAATTTTTACCCCATGCTGCTCTTCCAGTGCGTGTTGCCAACCGGTGGACAATTGATACACTCCTTTTAGGAAGTCTGTGCGGAAGAATTATGCGTCGCAACAGTGGGCCACAACGAGGTCGTTTTATCGATCATTTGAGGCGCAGAGTCGTTCACACGTAATGAAAATGATCGATCCATAGATTTATAAGAAATGATGCACCGTTGTAGTGCGTTCTCAGTAGCAGAATTTCTGCCGTGCAGTCTCCTATGCACATGTTATATTTTACACTTGCCAACTACTGCTGCCTATCGGGCAGCATGGCTACTATCGCACCATTCCGAGTACGTCAAACTGTTAGACCTTCATTCTAAAGTCGCGCTGCCTAAAGGTTTATTAAAATACGCCGCAGTTTTTTGCCTGGCTACCCTGGCAACTGCGTGTGGTCGCAGTGACTTTACTGAACGCGAGAAAAACATTCTTGCAACATTGTCTCTGTCAAAGCTGATTCCGGCATCGGCCGAGTCCAACAAAGTAGCGTTCAACGAGCAGGCGCAACAGTTCGGAGAACAACTTTTCCATGAGACGCAGCTGAGTGCCGGTAACAGATTCTCCTGCGCCAGTTGCCACTTGCCAGAGAAATTCTTTACTGACGGATTGCCAACTGGTGTCGGCGTAGAAACCACCAATCGCAACACCCCTCCGTTGCACGGCGCAGCATGGCAAACCTGGTTTTACTGGGACGGCAGACGTGACTCGATGTGGTCACAAGCTCTTACACCGATAGAAGCGCCTCAGGAAATGGCTGGCGACCGGGTTGCTGTCGCCCGATTTATAGCCCGCGATCAGAACTACCGCAACCAGTATGAAGCAATCTTCGGAACCTTACCGTTTGCAGGCAACGAAGAAATATTATCTTCAAGCGCCACCCCAATGGGAGATCAAAATCAAAAGGCGAGCTGGAGTAAAATGACCGCGGCCAATCAGGAAAAAATTAATACGGTTTTTGCAAACATTGGCAAAGCCCTGGCAGCCTTCCAGCACACCCTGGAGCCTGTAAAAACTCGCTTCGACCTCTTTATTGAAGAAGTAGCTGAAGGTAAAAAGATGAGACAGATTTCATCTCTAAGCGACCATGAACTCGAGGGCGCTTTGCTTTTTCTAAATGAAAAGAAAACTCAATGTCTTGAATGCCATAACGGTCCGTTACAAAGCAATGATGACTTTCACAACATTGGCACCGGCAATTTCATCGGCCCGGTATTTGATTTCGGACGGGAGTTCGGCTCACAGTCTGCGCTGCTTGATGAGTTTAATTGCCAGGGAAAATACTCTGACGCAAAGCCCGATGAGTGCCTGCACCTCATTTACATGACTCGCGACACAACCCACAAGCGCGGTGCATTCAAAACGCCAACACTACGCAACATTACCAATACCGCGCCGTATTTTCACGATGGCAGATTCACAACTCTGGAACAGGTAGTCCGACACTACGCTCACCCACCACCAATGAGCCGACCAGACGAACACGAACTAAGACCGGGTTTTGAACTGACGGAAGAGGAAATCAAAGCGCTTACCGCTTTTATGCAGGCATTCGAGCCTGCACAATAGACCAACTCAATTTAAAACTATTGATGAAGGTAATTCGTATCCAGCCACTGGCCGGTTACTCGTAATGGATCACCAAAGATCATCGAACCGAAAATAGATTCGACAAAGGCTGCTCTGGCAGTTTCAGTCAGCAACGATAACCCTGCAGATTGAATCGTCTGCAGGTGCAAAAAATTGCTATACCAAACGCTCGCCTGACTTTTCGTCAAAGAAGTGTGCAAGTTCCGGCTTGATGGTGAAAGCGATTGTAGAACCTTTAGGTACCGCAGGCGGCTTTTCCGTTTTGGCAATAAACTCAACTTTGGAGGCCGTGAGCAAGTGAACCAGAGCATACTCCCCCAGGTTCTCCACAAGTTCCAGCGTACCTTCAACAACCGCATGAGCTGGATCCGCTTCTACGAGATGCTCAGGGCGCAACCCTACCTGTACGTCAGACCTGATATCAATGCCAAATACCGCGCTATTAGACGGCGCCAGATCCGAGGCTTTGAAAAAATTCATCTTGGGGCTGCCTATAAACTGCGCAACAAACGCATTTTCCGGGTGATCATAAAGGTCGATAGGTGAACCGACCTGTTCAATGAGTCCATCTCGCAGCACTACAATTTTGTCAGCAAGCGTCATTGCCTCGACCTGATCGTGCGTTACGTAAATCATAGTAGTATCGAGCCGTTCATGCAGACGTGCAATTTCAAGCCGTGTCTGAACACGCAGGGCTGCATCCAGGTTTGAAAGTGGTTCATCGAACAGAAACACTTCAGGATGACGCACGATTGCGCGGCCAATCGCCACACGCTGGCGTTGTCCACCTGACAGATTGCGCGGACTGCGATCAAGGTAGTCTGTAATCTGAAGTATTTCTGCGGCATCCCTAACGCGCTTATCAATCTCTGCTTTGGGTGTTTTAGCCTGCTTAAGACCAAACGCCATATTCTTATAAACTGTCATATGCGGATAAAGAGCGTATGTCTGGAACACCATCGCCACACCGCGTTTGGATGCTGCGACTTCGTTAACCTCTGTATCACCAATGGCAATTGTGCCATCTGAAATTTCCTCCAGCCCAGCTATCATGCGCAGCAGCGTAGACTTGCCACAGCCTGAAGGTCCTACAAATACAACAAATTCACCGTCGACAATATCGAGGTCGACACCATGCATAACCTGAACATCACCATAGCTTTTGCGCACGCCGCGCAGCGTCAGACTGGCCATTTTAACTCCGTATCTTTAATTTCTTGCCGAAGCGTATCGGCGAATTCAGGGTAAGTGACAGGCAGTTCGCCCCACAGCTGGCGACTGGTGATGAATGCATCTGTTCCCAACATCGCTTTAAGCTCATCCCAGCTTGGCTCAACATATTCAAAGTCGATTTTGCCCGCATCAACATGCAGTGCAAACACATACCAACTGGCGATACTGCGAATAGAATGGATTGGCATAATCCCTTGTTTCAGACAACTCTCAAGCGTTGGTTGTATAAAAATCGGAAACTTAACCATGCCATCTGCACAAATTCTGGCAACAGTATCTCCGATGGCAGCATTGCCAAAACGCTGAACGATATCTGCAAGATAATCAGTTTTTGAAAAGGGCAAATCGAGTGTCAGCGCAGGAAGCACCTCTTTGGTTTCAAAGTTCTGGAAATGCTCCAGCAGATGCGGAACACGCATCGCCGCATCAAACGTTTCAATACCTTCAAGTGCCGCCATATAAGTTAGTGCGGTATGTCCACCATTGAGCACTCTGATCTTTGTCTCTTCGTACGGATCGACATCTGCAGTCACTGTTACCTCTGCCCGAGCGAGTTCAGGCATATCTGCCGCCGCATCCGACTGCAATACCCATTGAGTAAAGTCTTCTGCCATTATCGGAGAGGTTACCGGTTTGCCGACTAGTGCCGACATCTCAGCACCTAACTCAGCAGGACTACGCGGAGTTATTCGATCTACCATCGAACACGGAAAAGCAACGTTTTTTTCCACCCAGGCTGCGAGTTCTAATTTATTACAGGCTTTAAGATAGGCGAGCAGGTTGCGATTGAGCATTTTTCCGTTCTGACGAATATTGTCGCAACACGCTATTGTCAATGGCGCCCCCTTGGTGGACACACGCTCAGCAAGTGCCGAACTCAAATAGGCGTAAACGCTCTCGCTTTTTTCACCCGCCACCTCTGCTTTGATAGTTGGGTGAGCAAGATTCAGATTGCCCTCCGGATCTGTGTAATAACCGCTTTCTGTCACGGTGATTGTCACCAGATGAACGGTTGGCAAAGATAAAAGAGCCTCGCTATCACCGGGTGTAACACTCCAGTCAGAAAAATCCACGTGGCTGCGCACACGACGCAAAGCTACGCTGCCGTCGGCTGAATAGTTCTTTAAAAAGTACCCATCGTGAGAATTGATATCTTCTTTGGCAGCTTCAAAATGTGCCGCTTCTGACTCTCGCAGATTCACCGCAGCAATACCCCAGCGCACATCTCCCGACAACTCCATATAGTCGTCGAGGTACACCGCCTGATGCGCTCGATGGAATGCTCCAAAGCCGAGATGCACTACCCCGACTTCGCAAGCAGATCTGTCGTACCCTGTGGCAAAAATATCGACCGCTGAATTCTGGTCGGTTTTAGTGTTAATCATGACGAGCTCTCACGCTTTGGTACAAGGTCTTTACGCGCGGTTTCTCGATACTCCGACGGTGTCATACCTCTGACTTTAAGAAAATGCCTGTTAAAATTGGCAAGATTTTTAAACCCTGCTTCCTGCGCTATTGATGTTATTTGATTGTCTGACGCGTACAGCATCCCGCATGCCTGCCCGATTCGAATTCGGTTTAAATAGTCAACAAAGCTATGCCCTGTCACCGTTTGAAAGTTTCGGCTAAACGTTATCTCTGTCATGTTTGCCATTTCTGCGGCCTGAGCAACGGAGATGGATTCAAAAAAGTTTCTGGTAACATGGTCTACTACCTGCGCGATGCGCGCTTGCTTACTCCCCCCTTCAGGATGGATCAACTGCGTGATAGACAGTGATTTCTTTTCTGCGTGCTCATTCAACCGAACCAGGAAGCGTACAAAAGCGAGAATGCGCTCTGCTCCGTTGTTATCGCGAATTGATTCCATATGCCCACGCGCAAAGGTTGGGTTGAATCCCTCAAAGTAAATTCCGGACTGAGCAAGCTGCAATAGTTTCAGCACTTGTGAAAACTCGGGAAAACCTTCCGCAAGTTTTTCAACGCTTTCGTGACTGAACTGAATCAACATATCACGAATCTCAACTGTCTCGGCCCACACCTGATCCGTTATCCAGTTGTGCGGCAGGTTCGGGCCTGTCATGAACAGATCACCGGCTTTAAAGTCTCCTATGTAGTCGCCCACAAAGACTTTGCCTCGCGTTTCAACCACCAGATGCAATTCATACTCTTCGTGAGCATGCCAGCGACACAAATCCGAGGGCCACCCATGCTGCAGGTAGCGTATCGATCTTGTGCTTCTATCGACCTTTTCAATTTCAGGTTCAATAATCGACATTAACTACTCAGACCCACCGTCTGCTATGCGCTCTGTTTGAGAACGACTGACACCACTCGCCCACACTGATGCACTCAAACGAATGCAGTGACCTGTGAAGTTGCCGCTGTCGTGTTCGTGCGGCAGGAGACCGCGCGCAATACAGATTTCTGTTTGAGCACTGCCGACACACCGCACGTACGCGACAGCTGTGCTGTAACTGGTCACTTAACGGCCCCGAAGGTTAAACCCCTCACTAACTGTTTTTGACAAAACCAACCCAGCACAATGATAGGTCCTACCGCTGCTGTTGATACTGCTGAAAGACGCCCGAAAAACAATCCTTCCGGTGCACGGTTACCTTCGATCAGTTTAGAAAGTGTGGCAGCTTCTGTTGTTGTCAGACGCACTGTCCAATACGCTTCGTTCCAGCAAAATATAAAACACAACAAAGCAGTTGATGCGACGCCGCCCCATGCAAGTGGAATAAGTATGTCTTTGATTTCACCCCAGGTACTGACACCATCCATCTTGCCTGCTTCAATAATATCTTTAGGTATTTCCTTGAAGTAGGTGAACAGCATCCAGATCACAATAGGTAAATTGATCAGGCAAAGAACCAATATGATCAAAAAATGCGTATCGTAAATCTGCAGGAAGTTTTTGGTTAAAAAAGTCATCGGGTAAAGCACTGCAGCTGCCGGCAACATTTTTGTTGATAGCATCCACATCAGGATATCTTTGGTATGACGGCTAGGGTTGAATGCCATCGCGTAGGCCGCTGGTATGGATACAACCAGTGCAAAGATCGTTGCAAATGACGCAGTAATTACTGAGTTAATAGCAAAGCGCCAGTAATCGTAGTTCTCTGTCATGTTCAGGTAGTTATCCAGCGTCGGCTTGAAAACAAACAGGAACTCGGGCTTCACCGCATCGGCATCGGTTTTAAAACTGGTAAATATCATCCAGAAGATTGGAAAGAAGAATATAAGTGCAACAACCCATGCTAAAACGGGCCAGAACACATTTCCAAACCTGGAAGTTTGAGCAACTGCTGCCATGTCTGCCTCCTAATCCATCATGCTCTTGCCAACCATGCGCAATAAAAATATTGCTACGATGTTGGCAAGTATTACGGCAAATATGCCGGTAGCGCTGGCTGCGCCGATATTATTTGAGGTAAATTCACCAATCAGATACGGCAGATTTTTATTGCCATTACCTCTGCTCACAATTTCAATTTCAGCGTAGAGCGAAAGGTGAAAAATTGATTGAATCATCACCACAATAGCAATTGGTCGCGCCAGATGCGGCACGGTCAAATTGCGAAACCGCGACCATGCATTTGCGCCATCAAGAATTGCCGCCTCTTTCTGTGATTCGTCTTCAGACTGCAAAGAGGTCATGAAAATCAATACGGCAAACGGCGTCCATTGCCACGTCACCATCATGATTACAGCATACGCTGAGGTTTGTGTGGCGCGGAAAGACACAGGCTCGAACTCGGGCCACAAAGAGAAAAACACACCCAGAACCGGAAAATCCCGCAGGTTGTTTACGATGTTATTGATGCCTTCGACTGCAATGCCGTTAAGACCCAGCACCGGATCGAGGATCATGTTGATCCAAAGCACAGCGTTGACCGCAGGCATTACAAAAAACGGAGAAATCAGCAGGACACGCACAATACCGCGACCTGGAAAAGATCGGTTTACCAGCATCGCGAGCGCGAGACCAAAGATGACAGTCAGAATGAGAATGCTGACAACAATAAAAAGGCTGTTTTGGACGGCAAACCAAAAATCTTTGGCACTGAATAAAACATATTCATAGTTGCCAAAGCCACGCCAGTTACTAAAGCTTGGCGTTGTCCATTCTGGCCTGCGCAGGCTGTTTAAAACGTATCGAATGAACGAAAAATACAGCGTCATACCGAGTGGAATAAGCATCCACAGCAGCAGAAGTACGACGGCTGGTGTCTGTAATAAACGAGGTAGCGTTCTTTTTGCCATGAGCTCCTAAAACCTTACAAAGCAGTTGCGAGAAGATATAAGAACTCATTGGAACAGCGAAACGAGCTTTACTGTAAAGCTCCCTCAGCCTGTGACAATGGATTTGCCTGCAAAGACAATCTGCTTATAAATACAGCTCTACTCGTATAAAAAAGGCCTGGCGGAATTCCGCCAGGCCTTCCAGTTATATACCGGTCGATATTACTTTGTACCGGTTATAAGGCTTAGTAGTAGCCTGCTTCTCTCATGATAGCGTCGGCAGCTTTTTGAGCCGCTGACAGAGCATCATCAACTGACTTAGCACCTGAGAGCGCTGCAGCCATTTCCTGCGCAACCGCTGAACCAACTTCTGGAAACTCAGGGATAGCAGCAAACTGTACGCCAACATAAGGCTTCAGTTCAGTTGCTTCAGGAGCAGCAGATTCAATCGCGGCCATTTCAGCGGCAGCAAATTTAGCAGCTGCTTTGAACTCAGGATAAGCGTAAGTTGAAGCACGCGTGCCTGTAGGAACTTTGCCCCAACCGAAGTCAGGATGATCAGCTACAGCCTTGATGTACTCTTTAGAAGTAGCCCATTCGATGAACTTCTTTGACTCATCAGCGTTTGGTGATCCCGCAGGAACAGCCATTGCCCATGCCCAAAGCCAGTTAGCACCAACCGGGTTACCAGCATTGGGTGACTGTGCGTATGCAACGCCGTCTACTTCAAGGAATGAAGCAGCGATAGTAGCGTCGATCCACATGCCACACTTGCCTTCGTTGTAAAGTGCAAGAATTTCGTTGAAAGAGTTACCTTCAGATCCCGGAGGACCATAGTTGCCCAGAAGGTCAACATAGAAGTTGATCGCCGCTTTCCACTCATCAGACTCAAGTTGCGGTTTGAAGTCAGCATCGAACCAGGCACCACCAAAAGAGTTAACAACAGTAGTGATGAACGCCATGTTGTCGCCCCAGCCCGGCTTACCACGCAGACATGCGCCGAAAACGCCGTCATCTGGCTTGTGC
The DNA here is from genome assembly GCA_964649465.1 of uncultured Granulosicoccaceae bacterium. Classification (GTDB taxonomy): domain Bacteria; phylum Pseudomonadota; class Gammaproteobacteria; order Granulosicoccales; family Granulosicoccaceae. The sequence continues at coordinate 31,871 of CAZYRP010000034.1, forward strand.
ATAGCAGCTGCTGCTGTCTTTATGTTGTCCCAGGAATCGTTGTCTGCGATGGATACACCAGCAGCATCAGCTAAGTCCTTGCGGTACATAACCATTGAAGATTCACCGTAGAAAGGTGCAGCGTAGAGAGTGCCTTCGTGAGAAAGACCGTTACGCATTGCTGGAAGCATATCGTCAACGTCGTAGTCAGCGCTGAATTCCAGTGGCTCAATCCAGCCTGCAGCGCCCCAGATAGGTGCTTCCTGCATACCGATATTGATGATGTCGTACTGGCCACCGCCGGTTGCTGTATCAGAAGTTACCTGCTCACGCAGAACGCCTTCTTCCAACGAAACCCAGTTTAGTGTTGTGCCGGTCTCTTCGGTGTAAGCTTCAGCAACTTTCTGCATGTTGATCATGTGACCGTTATTCACGATCGCAATTGTCAGCTCTGCCGCAGACGCAGATGTCACAGTAGCGAGACCCATTGCCAGGGCGATCGCCGTTTTACGTACTAATTTCATTATGTTCCTCCCGGAAACCAACGATTGTTGTCTTAAGTAACTTAATTCTGTGGAACGCGTACATTCCCGCAAATCCCGGAATCGCGCAAATAGGATCCTAACATATTCACGTACTTTTTTATCATTAACACCTCCGGGCATACAGCATCTTTTCACCGGCGTGCTCCAGTCGCCATTATTGGCAAAATACATGACCCCGGGCTCAGAGCAGATTTGACACAGGAACCACCCCGAAACAACAAGATAACGATGCGTATCGGGAGTGACAAAGGCAGCTAATCAGAAACTCCAGAATCAGCCAATTGCCCTAAGAAAAAGCTCCTCTATTCGCAACAGGTATCAATCACGGCCTGTTTTGTACTGCTACGAATCAGACCACTTTATGTATTTCCACAACATCCACACTTCCCAACTCATTTATAATTTTTTTTTCCTCTCAGCCTGATCATACTGGCGAGCCATTTGTCATACTCTGCGGACTTATACTGAATGTACTTCGCAACTTCAGGGTGGGGAAGGATTAAAAATGTCTCGCGATCAACCCCTTCAACAACTGACTCAGCAACTTCTTCAGCGGTGATGGTGCCGGAAGGAAGATCTTCGGGCTGAACATTGCTGTACCCGAGCAATGGGGTAGCTACATACTGAGGGCAGATAACAGATACTTTAATTCCCTGCTCCCTATGTGTTATCGCCAGTGACTCGGCAAAACCCACTGCGGCATGTTTGGTAGCAGAATATGCCGCATTGCCTATTTGATTCAATAACCCGGCGGCCGAACACATATTCAATATATAACCATTACCTCGTTCTATCATTGACGGTAACACCGCTCTTGCAGCATACACATGTGCCATTACATGAACCTGCCAACATCGCTGCCAGGCTTCATTACTGGCAGATGCAGCATGACCCGGCTCATCGATTATCAAACCGGCGTTGGAGCAGAACAGATCGACTTTCCCATAGTGATCTTCTGCTGCGGCTACCAGCGCTTGAATATCCGCTTCACTGGTGACATCACAGGACACAGCTAAACCATCAATGGATTTGGCTAACGATTCGAGTGGCTCGATGTCAGTGTCTGCAAGTACCACCTTTGCGCCTGCGCTTGCAAAGCGTAAAGATAATGCCGCTCCTATACCTTTGGCGGCACCGGTTATTATCGTTGTTCTTCCCTGCAACTGCATCGCTCTGCCCCTTAAGTTTTTGCTAACCCTCAACTACACGGCGTTGTATAGGCTGTAACCACTTATAATTTATTTACGTTTTTTGGGTTTGGCATAGGCTGTGGGCTTTGCACTCAGCGGATCGTCCGGCCACGGATGCTTCGGATACCTGCCAGCTAAATCCTTCTTCACATCAGCGTAACTGTTGTGCCAGAAATTGCCCAGATCTTCTGTTACCTGTACCGGTCTGCGCGCCGGCGATAACAGCTCTACTTTCAGTGGCAGC
>CAZYRP010000035.1:0-33484 GCA_964649465.1 uncultured Granulosicoccaceae bacterium
CAGTAAGGCAACAAATGGGCAGCCCTACGCCGGATTACACCCGCACGGTGCAATACTGGAATCCGCTATTCATACAATTACCGTAAAAGGTGTCACAAGCACACTGGCTGCGAAACTCAGCTACCGTGGAATCGGCATTTCGGTTGCCAAAGTACTGGATGACCGCGCCGGGTATATTGAAGATGTCACTGTTATGTTTAAACGCGAAGACGGTTATGACAGCGCGAACCAGAACTGGTTTTGGGCAAAGTACAACCCGGATGGCACTTTAGATACTACCCCGAAGGGTGTTCAGCTTGCCGGCAGAATTGCTAAAGGAAAGGCCAAGGGATGTATTGCATGTCACCTTAAAGCAGAAGGGGGCGACCTTCTGTTTATCAATTGATTGCTGTTGTCTACAAACGATGACCATAATCTCCGAAGCCGGATCTGACATGAAAACAAGCGAACAGATTTGTTGTAGCCAGTATTCAGTGACGAATGTCGTCAGTCGTCTCGGCCAAAGCCAGCTAATGCATAACCAACCACGTTACTTAACAGAACAGCGCATTAGCTGTTACGTGTGTTAGCCATTGTTCTCGTCTCATTCATGTAGTTCAGTTATTGCGGAACACTCATGACCGCGGTGGCTATGGAAGATTCGATCAACCGTTTCGTCTGGAAGTTTAGCGCCAGGCAGCAGATGGTTCTTGTAGTAATGACACTGGCGTACTTCCCGACGCTTTATTTGCTACTGGAAATCCCTAAGATAATCATCAATCAGGTGATTGGTGGTCCAGCCACTCATCAGTTGTTGAGTTTGAGTTTGAGTTCACAGGCAGCACTTGTATTGTTAACTCTTGCGGCGTTGTTGCTTTACCTGTTGAACGCTTCAATAAAACTCGCCATTAATATCAGGAAGGGGGTAATAGGTGAGCGGCTTATACGGCGGCTGCGATATACATTACTCGAACATCTCCTGCGTTTTCCGATACAAAGATTCCGTGTTGTGTCACAGGGTGAGCTCATATCGCAAATAAACTCTGAAACTGAAACCTTAGCTGGCTATATCAGTGAGTCTGTCACTTTGCCGCTGTTTCAGGGTGGCACAATGCTGACTGTTTTGTTTTTTATGTTTGTGCAGAGCTTCTGGCTGGGGTTAGCGGCTATAGCGTTGATTCCTCTGCAAATACTGGTAGTTCCCGGAATGCAGCGCAGAGTTAATGTGCTGAACCATCAGCGGATTCGACGAATAAGAAAATTCTCTGAATATATTGGTGAGACAGTGAGTGGTGCACAAGCTATACGAGTGCACGGAGTGCAGCGCTATGTGCTGTCCGGTTACTCGTCTCAGCTGAATAAATTGCTCGACATTCGGTTAAAACTGTACCGTCAGAAACTTATAATCAAGTTTGTGACTAATTTTATCAACCACTTGTCACCGATCATGTTCTATTTGATCGGTGGTCTGCTGGTTATACAGGGCAACTTAAGTGCCGGTGCGCTGGTGGCGGCAATTGCAGGGCACAAAGATATGGTCTCGCCCTGGAAAGAGTTGCTCAAATATTATCAGATGCAGCAGGATGCCAAAATTAAGTACGAACAGCTGGCGGAGCAGTTTACGATTGCAGATCTGGACGAATCCGATTACTACGCTGCTGTTCCAGATCGAAAAGATATCAGTCTTTTTCCGCTTAAGCTCAATAACGTCGTCACAGAGGAAGATGGAAAAAGGGTCCTCACCGGTTTTAATCTTAACGTAAATTCCGGAGAGCACGTCGCTGTTGTCGAACCGGAAGCTGCTAAACGCCTGCATATTGCCGAGACCATTTTAAGCCTGCGCTATCCTTCGTATGGCAGCGTTTGGCTTGGTGATACACAAATAAAAGATGTTCCGGGACAAATAAAAAGTCGACGGTTTGGATTTCAGACAGCATCGCCATCTATTTTTAATATTTCCGTATACGAAAACATTCTATTTAGTCTGAAGCAGGTGCCGGTTGGTCCGCTGTCGGGTAAAGAGAGACGGGAGGCGGAACTGTCTGGCAATAGTATTGAGCCTTATGATGGCAGGTGGATTGATTACGACGACTATAAATTTGAGAGCGACGATGAACTGAACGATTGGTACATTCAGGCCATGGAAGCCACGGATGCGGACCTGAGTGTGATAAGGAACGGCTTGTTCCAGTTTCTGGGAGAAGATCATGAATCTGAGCAGGCAAATAAAATAGTAAAGGCGCGGCCGTTAATAAACGCTGCAATGGCTGATAATGACATTGCGTTTCAGACTTTCAATGTCAAAGAATGGTGTTACGGTCTGTCGATTGCTGAAAATCTTGCTTTTGGAAAATTAACTGACAACAGTACAACACCGGGAGATGCACTTTACTCAAAAGAAGTAGCGCAAATTTTGTCATACAACGGTTTTGATCGCATAGTTGAGCAAATAGGCATGCAGATCGCACGAATGATTACTCGTGGTCTGTCTTCAGAATTAACCCGTGAGAAGACCATGGAGGTATTCAATTTAAGGTCTGAGATTTCGGCGGAAAAAATTGTCGTTAATACTCGATCAATTCAGAAGAAGTCTTTAAGTGAGCTCACAGAGCAGGATCAACATTTTTTACTGCTGTTGTTTCTAAATCTGGTGTTGGATGATCACCCGGATATTCAACTGCCGGGTTCAGTTTTAAGCAGAATTATGTTTATCAGAGATGAGATAGACAATGTTCTCGATTCGATGCAGCGTGAGGCTTTACAGCGATTCGAATATGGTCAGTTCCACCCGGGATTAACTATTCTGGAGAATCTGCTGTACGGTTTAGTGCAAAACGATATAAGCAATGAATCACTCAACGCACTGCTGGATTTGATTGACCAGGTGATCAAGGATGCAGATCTTTCCAGAGATATCATGTTGCTTACTCTGCGTAGTGCGGTTGCGGGTATTTCCGGATCTCGCTTATCAGCAACTTCTCGTCAGAATTTGCCACTGGCCAGAGTCCTGGTTAAGCGGCCGGATTTAATTGTTTTTGACGATGGCCTTAATGCCTACGCTGAGGCTGAGCAATTTAGAATAAAGGCAAATATCCGTCGGTTGCTACCGGGTACGTCCATTATATGGCTCACCAGCAAACTCGATGATCACAGCCAGTTTGATCGGGTCATCGATGTTGCCGAAACTCAATAGGCATTCGCTCGCCGCAATAGGTAAATATTCACTGGTAGCGACTTGCAACTGCCACTCTGGCTCCTGCCGATGATGCTGAAATGCGACGCGGCACTGTGGTTTGCAGAACAGGCGCCGATATTATTCAGATGGTGTTTATCAAGACACCGTTTGGTTGGAGGTCTCTGTGGTTGCGAGTCTGTCATTTTCGTGGGATTATCTGTAATTCGTGGGGACCGACTACCGTATCAGCACTTAAGTGCCTGAATGAAGGGCCAAAACCAATGTGTCTCAGTGATCTGCCAGGATGATTTGCCAGTATGATCCGCAAGGCAAAACCGGAAATGGCAGGCTTTGTTCGCAGAGCATTGGGTATGGCAGAACCAGATAGCCGAACAGGGTCGCAAGCCTTAAGGATAATATGCAGTCGCTGTTAAGTGTAAACGACTTGTCTATCGGGTTCGGCAATAACAAGCCCACTGTTGACCGCGTAAACTTTTCGGTTAATTGCGGTGAAACGCTGGCATTGGTTGGCGAATCCGGTTCAGGTAAGACACTGAGTTGTCGCGCGATCCTGCGAATCCTGCCATCGTCAGCACAGATCCGCAGCGGTCAGATAAATCTTAATTGTCGCGGTAGCGACGTCGATCTTGCCAGTCTCAATGAGCGGCAACTGCGCGGTATCCGCGGTGATCATGTGTCGATGATTTTTCAGGAGCCAATGCGATCTTTGTCGCCACTGCATCGCATTGGTGATCAGGTTGGCGAGGTGCTAACGATGCACCGAAATTGTTCGACCGCAGAAGCAAAAAAATACGTACTGGAAGAATTTGAGCGTGTCGGTTTAAAAGACCCGGAGAGCACGTACTTCGCTTATCCGTTTGAACTGTCTGGAGGGATGCAGCAGCGCGCAATGATCGCTATGGCAACTGTCGCCAAGCCTGACCTGCTAATCGCTGACGAGCCGACCACCGCACTCGATATGACAACCCAGGCGCAGGTTCTGGGGCTACTTAAAAAATTGCAGGCTGAATCCGGCATGGCGCTGATACTTGTCACCCATGATCTGGGTGTTGTCGCTAATATGGCCGACAAAGTAGTAGTCATGAACCGAGGCCGTATTATGGAGTCGGGTTCATCAGACTTGGTGCTCGGTTCTCCGGCGCACCCGTATACCAAAAAGTTGTTTGCTGCAGCGCCGGTGATTCCAGCTTATGTCGAACCGGTTGTGCAACCACAGGCTGAGGATGTCATTTTGAGCTTGTGTGATGTGAATAAAACTTATGCAGTCCGGGGTGGTAGTTCGTGGCAGCCGAAGCAAACTATTCGGGCGGTTAATGAGGTGAACTTGAATGTGCCGCGCGGTAAAGTTTTAGCGGTAGTTGGAGAATCAGGTTCAGGTAAGTCAACTTGTGCACGCATAGCACTCGGAGCAGAGACTGCCGATCCCGGCGGACAAGTATGGTTCAGGGAAAGCGCTGATGCAGAAGCCATTGATGTGCAGTCACTCGACTTTGAACAGCGGTGTATTTTTCAGCGCAAAGCGCAAATGGTATTTCAGGATCCGCATTCGTCACTGAGTCCCAGAATGCAAATACTTAGCGCACTGACCGAGCCACTGGATATTCACAACATCGGAACGGAAGCGGAGCGCTGTGATCGGGCGATTGAATTGTTAGAGCAGGTGGGGCTTGACCCATCAATGTTGCGACGTTACCCAAACGCTTTTTCAGGTGGACAAAGGCAACGGTTGTCCATTGCCCGGGCACTTGCATTGCGACCGCAATTACTGGTTTGCGATGAGCCTACTTCAGCGCTTGATGTATCGGTGCAGGCGCAGATCCTCGATTTGCTTGAAGACATACGTGATCGTTTGCAACTATCTTATTTATTCATCTCGCACGATCTGGCCGTAGTGGCGCGCATCGCCGATGAAGTTGCTGTGATGCGTCGTGGCAGCGTCGTTGAGCAGGCACCGCCTGAACTGTTGTTATCTAACCCAAAGCATCCCTACACCCGTGCGCTGATTGCGGCACACCCGGAACCTGATCTCAATCGGCCGATTGATCTCAATGTGGTTGCTTTGGGTGCTGGTAAGCCGGATACCTGGCCTGAAGCTTTTCGCGATACTGATGGTGAAGCACCACCATTAACCCACTTCGATACAAATCATTTGGTTCGAGCACATGTTTAAATTTTTAATACCTCTTGTTAGTCGCAGGTTACTAGTTTGCTTGTGGTGCTTTTTACTACCGCTACAGGGGGCAGCGGGTCCTGTTGCGATAGAGAGCGCACTGCTGGCAGATCGTGTTGCCAGTGGTGAGTTACCTCCGGTATTGAAGCGCATTCCAGAGCAACCGCTGGTGGTTGATCTGGCTGCTAAGGGCAGAGAATCCGGTGTACAGGGTGGCACCTTGCGAACCATGGTGTCGCGAAGCAAAGACATAAGACAAATGGTGGTCTTCGGCTACTCACGACTGGTGATTTATGATGAAAAATACTCTCTAAGGCCGGATATTCTGGCCGGTATTGATGTGCAGGACGATCGCGTTTTTACCCTGCAACTGCGAGAGGGGCACCGCTGGTCGGATGGTCACCCGTTTACCTCTGCAGACTTCCAGTACTGGTGGGAAGATGTTGCCAATGATCCTGATCTGTCCCCATCAGGCCCGCCACAGTTCATGCTGGTAGATGGTCAGTTACCTACGGTGACATTCCCTGATGAAACGACAGTGGTGTATGAGTGGACAAAGCCCAACCCGTTTTTTGTGCCACTGCTCGCACAGGCCAGACCGCCGTTTATTTTTCGCCCGCGTCACTACCTGGAGCAGTTCCATAAAAACTACAGCGACCCTGCCACTCTTGCCAAAGCGGTAGAAAGTCGCAAGGTGCGAAGCTGGAACTCTTTGCATAATCAGCTCGACAACATGTACAAGTTTAATAACGCGGAGCTGCCAACTTTACAGCCGTGGATAACATCGCCAGAGAGCACCAAAAACCGCCCGATATTTGTACGCAATCCTTATTACCACCGGATAGACACCAAAGGTGTGCAGTTGCCGTACATAGATAAAGTTGAAATGAGTATTGTTGGTGGTGGATTGATTGCTGCAAAATCCAACGCTGGTGAGGCGGATTTACAGGCCCGCGGTCTGGATTTCAGCAACATGTCAATTTTAAAGAAAGGTGAGAAAGACGGTGGAAATTACCGTGTGCTGCTGTGGTCCAACGGTTCTGCATCGCAGATAGCAATCTACCCGAATTTAAATTTTCGCGACGCGGCCTGGCGAACTGTTTTACGTGATGTGCGATTCCGTCGTGCGCTGTCAATGGGTATTGATCGAACCACAATAAATCGTGCGCTTTACTTTGGCTTAGGTGCTGAGGGAAGTATGAGCAGCCTGTCTGCGAGCCCGCTGTACAATGCAGAAAATCGCCGCGCCTGGTCTGACCTGGATATCGATTACGCTAATCGCCTGCTCGATGAAATGGGTTTAACGAATAAACAGGGTAATGGAATAAGACTGCTACCCGATGGCAGACCGTTGCGACTGGTAATTGAAACCGCCGGTGAACGCAAAGAGGTGGAAAACGCCATGCAGATTATTCGCGATAACTGGCGAGATCTGGGTATCGAAATGGTGATGCGACCTCTCGACCGAGATAATCTCAGAATGGCTGTCTATTCCGGTGCCAGCATGGCATCAGTCTGGTTTGGCTGGGACAACGGATTGCCAACCGCCAACACATCACCTGATTATCTGGCACCAACTCAGCAGGAGTTTTTTGCCTGGCCCATGTGGGGACAGTACTACCAGACCGGCGGCAAAGCCGGAGAAGAACCCGATATGGAAGAAGCAAAGCAACTGATGGCTTATTCGGAGCAGTGGGTAACAGCAGGCAGCGAAGAAGAACGTACCAAGCTGTGGCAGAAAATGCTGGATATCCACGCCGATCAGCTATTCGGTATTGGTATTGTCGCGGAAACGCCGCAGCCCATTGTGGTTTCCAACCGTCTGAGAAATGTACCGGAAAAAGTCATGTGGGCCTGGCAGCCGGGAGCGCAGTTCGGTGTGCACCGGCCAGACGAGTTTTATTTTCAGCAGTGACAATCAGCGTTTGCGCATTGGTTGAATGTGTCCGGCATTTTCAGCTGATTGTTCCAGACTGATCGGCTGGATACTTTGGAAAAGCAGCGTGCCAGTTAGCTGCCAGTTGGCTGCCGATACTTTTTTGCTTCCATTTAACCCGCCCGGATAGGCACACAGGGTCCGAAACAGTACACTAGTGGTTTAAGAATCCACAACAGTGGGGTGAAAACCACAAATGGATGTTTTCAAATTTGTCGTTCGCCGGCTGGCGACGATGATGCTGACCCTGCTGCTGGTGTCAGCGTTGATATTTGTGATTATCAACCTGCCTCCCGGTGACTACCTCAGCAACCAGATTGCTGAACTTCGTTCCACCGGACAGGAGTCCGGGGTGGCGAAAGCCGAATTCCTGCGCCACGAATACGCACTTGATCGTCCATTGCCCGAACAGTATTTAATCTGGCTCGGGTTGTGGCCCGGGCCGCATGGCTTTTCAGGCATTCTCCAGGGTGATTTTGGCTGGTCATTCGAGTTTAACAAGCCGGTATCCGAAGTGGTGGGCGGTGCCATGTGGCTGACCATTGTGGTCAATCTTGTCGCGGTATTATTTGTTTACGCAATGGCATTGCCGCTCGGCGTACTGGCTGCAGCAAAGTCGCGCACCTGGATAGACTATCTGACTTCATTCATTGGTTATCTCGGCCTGGCCACACCCAATTTTCTGTTGGCGATTATTCTTTTTTATTATGGCAACAAACACTTTGATATACCCATTGGCGGACTGATGGCGCCGCAATTTGAAGGCGAGCCACTGAGTATTGAAAAAATTAAATCCGTGTTGTTGCATCTTATTGTTCCAACTTTCGTCATTGGTACTGCAGGTGCCGCGGCAATGATGCAGCGATTGCGCGCCAACATGCTGGATGAGCTGAACAAACCCTATGTCACCACCGCGTGGGCCAAAGGAGTTCCACCGGTGAAGCTGCTTTCAAAGTATCCTCTGCGGGTGGCTTTCAATCCGTTTGTTGCAGATATTGGCAACCTGATTCCTTCATTAATATCGGGCTCGGTTCTGGTATCTGTCGTATTGGGTTTGCAGACAATTGGCCCGGCACTACTTGCCGCACTGAAGTCGCAGGATCAGTTTCTGGCGGGTTTTGTATTGTTATTTGTTGCAGGGTTAACACTGATTGGAACAATGGTATCGGATATTTTACTTATGATACTTGATCCAAGAATCAGGTTTGGTGCACGCGAAAGATGAGTACATTACCTGACGGGCGCTATGTTGATGATGCACCCTATAACCCTGACGAAGAAGCACTGCTGCTGGATCACCCGGAGCTTGATGCACCGGGGTGGGTGCTAATCTGGCGTCGCTTTAAAAAGCACAGGTTGGGTTTGATCTCTGGCGTGTTTTTGTTGATATCTTATTTGCTGCTGCCGTTTGTAGGTTTCATTGCACCCTATACTGCAACAGAGAGAAATTCTGAGCATCTGTATGCACCGCCGCAGTCAGTTTCGTTTATGCATGACGGAAAATTCATTGGCCCGCATATTTATGAAACAGTGGCAGAGATGGATCTGGAATCTTTTCAATGGGTTTATAAGCAAGATCCCACTAAGCCTGCCGGGCTCGAGTTTTTCTGTGAGGGCAGCGAGTATCGAATATTCGGTTTAATAAAATCCACTCGGCATCTTTTCTGTGCACCCGGTGACTCAACCATATTTTTATTTGGTGCTGATCGCCTTGGGCGCGATGTTTTTTCAAGAATTCTCTATGGTGCTCAGCTGTCGTTGACGGTTGGTTTGATAGGTATCTGCGTCTCTTTTTTCCTTGGTATTGGTTTCGGCAGTATCGCAGGCTACTTTGGTGGTCGTACTGACTGGACTATAAATCGCTTAATAGAAATATTGCGCTCACTTCCAGAACTGCCATTGTGGCTCGCCTTGTCGGCCGCTGTGCCATCGCACTGGGGACCGGTCGCTGTGTTTTTTATAATCTCTCTTATCCTGGGTCTGCTCGACTGGCCCGGACTTGCGCGTGCAGTAAGAGCAAAATTTTTAAGCTTACGTGAAGAAGAATATGTGCAGGCTGCTGAAATGATGGGTGCTAAACCATCGCGTATCATCGGTCGCCACATGTTGCCGAACTTTTCAAGTCACCTGATCGCCAGTGCGATGTTGTCAATACCTGCGATGATACTTGGTGAGACCGCACTATCATTTTTAGGTCTTGGCTTGCGTGCACCTGCAGTGAGCTGGGGAGTCATGTTGAATGATGCGCAAAATCTTGCAGCGATAGAAATCTATCCGTGGACGGCGATCCCGATGCTGCCGATCATGCTGGTGGTACTGGCGTTCAATTTTCTTGGTGACGGCTTGCGTGATTCACTTGATCCATATCAAACATGATTCGGATTCAGTGCTGCGAGTATTAGTGTTCTTTTATGATGTCTTTTGGTAAAACCATCGATCCCTGGCAAACACTTAATAACGAGCTCGACACCTGGGCCGCGAATAACAAAATCGCTGACCTTTGGTGGCGTGATGATGATGCCGTTGATGTCGGCAGCAAACTCGATAAACTGATTTCAGTAACCGAGACAACCGGTTTGCTGCTCGCTGTGATTCCAGCTCCAGCGACTCCTGAATTAGCCAGGGCAGTCAATGCAGTTTCACATGTTGTTGCTGCTCAACATGGCTATGCACATAAAAACCATGCAGAACGTGGCAAGGGACTCGGTGCCTGGGAGCTTGGCTTGCATCGTGGTGAGCAGGTTGTACTTGACGAACTAGACGTTGGGCGTGTACGTCTTGAAACTCTTTTTGAAGACAATTTTATACCGGTCATTGTGCCGCCCTGGAATCGTATAGATGCAGCGCTTCTGGAACCTTTAGCCGTTCGTGGGTTTGGCGGTGTTTCCGGGTTCGGACCTCGTGACACTAATCTGCAATCGAACAGTTTTTCAGTCGTTAACTCTCACTGTGATCCAATTCGCTGGAAAACCGGTGCAATGTTTAAGGGCGAGGAAAAAACTATTAATCAGCTGGTAGAGCATTTATATGCGCGCCGTACCGGTAGTGTCGATGCTACCGAGCCTACCGGGTATCTGACGCATCATATTGATATGTCAGATGACAGTTGGGCGTTTAGTGCACAATTAGTCCAGCACATCAATGATCATCCAGCTGCCAGTTGGTGTCAGGATGTTGCAGCGTTATTCAGCGCTGGTGGTGAGAATCAATGAGTGCTTTTGTACGTGCTGCCAATGAGGGAGATATTGATGGTATCTGCTTCCTGCTGCACCACAAAATGAATTCAAAAATACCGGTTGATCACTGGCGCAAGCTAATGATGTACGAATGGCTTGATGATAAACCTGACTACGGTCGTGTGGTGGAAGCAGACGGCGAGGTTTTGGGCTTCTGTGGCATGGTTTATTCGGATCGATTGCTTGGCAATGCGGCAAGCGGCCGCCGAATAGAGCGCATGGTTAGCATGAGTTCCTGGTATTTGGATAAATCACTACGCGGCATGGGGCTTGGCAGCAAAATGCTGGTCTCTTCGATTGCAGATCCTATGATGACTTACGCCACGCTGACGAACTCGCCCAAGCCATTGGCCAAACAGGATGCGGCAGGTTTACGTGTATTGGAAGATCATCGTTATTTATGGCATAAAAAGTCCGGGCAAACGCTTGATATTGAGGCGAGTGCTAATGTTATACGCGACAAAGTTCCGGAGCATGAGCAGCAACTGCTTGACGATATGGCATCACTTCCACTGACGCCTTACTTATTACAATCGGATGGGGTAGATAATCTGCTGTTCTTTTCTGTTAAGCGAAAAGCAGAGCACATCACCTGGTATGACCTCATGTATGCCAGTGATCTGAGCCACTTTTCTATTTATGCACAGAGACTTGCAAACACCTTATTGCCGGATAGTCCTTCGGTACTTGCAGCAGACGGTCGTTTCGTCACTGAGCCTGCTACAGACGCCACACGTGAAATGCTGCCGGTGCCGCGTTACTTTAAATCAGAGCGGGTAGCGCCGCATGAAGTTGATCACTTATACAGTGAGCTGCAGTTGCTTGATTTAAAGTTAGACTAGCTGTTGTAAGTCGGGTCTTTTAACTGCCAGGCTACAAGAGCCTGTCAGGTTAATCTGTAATCTGCAGCTCTTCGTAGAACTGCCTGGCGAGTGAGTCGAGCAGATCGGAGTCCAGTAGCTTTCGGTTGGTGAACATAACATTGAACTGCTCCGGTTCGTATTCGCAGTCGCGTAGCCAGGGTGAGAAACCCAGGCTATCCAGTTGTGCAGCGACCTCAATAAACGTTGCCTGATTGTTCCACAAGCACTCGGTTTCCACCTCTGCAAAAATCACTGTGCTATTTGCAATGGTTTGTGTGCCACCCGCAATAACGAGATCGAGCGCACCTTCCACATCGATCCATAAAACCGGCGGAGTTACTTCGGGGTCGGCAATTGAGCCAGCCTCAACATAGGTTTTAACTAATGCGTCTAAAGATGTGCCCGGTACGGTGACGGCGCGAGTGTCCGGACGTGCATCGCTCGCAAGAATAGAATTGTTGCCACGGATATAGCCGTTTTCGAGATCAATATCTGTAACCTGAAGTTGTAGTTCGCATGGACCTTCGCGGTCCAGCACTGCGGCATGATGATACGTAACACCGCTATCAGAAATTGTGGATTCAAATTTTTTAAAATTATGCGGGTTTGCCTCAACAGCCAGTGCCTGTCTTGTTGGTGTCTTGCTGATAAACTTACGCGAAAACTCTGCCTGAAAAGCGCCGATCTCAAGGGCTGTTGCAGCGTTGAGTTGATCGATGATTTTAAAGAACGTTGACACCAGCACTGCATGGGAGTGTTGCTTGTAGGTTTTTCCGTGTTTCTCTATGCCGGCCTGATGAAGTGTTTTGCTTGAACTGATGAAGGCATTTATTTCTCTGTCGTTATCGGCCATGGCTTTAATCTATTGTTATCCGAATCAGTAGGTCTGATGTTTCAGCGGAGCATCGAAAGTCGGGAGCTGAATTGCCCCGTGCGGTATATGAGGCTATGGATAGAGCTTACCATCAGGGGGTTTCCTCTTGAGCTTGTTGTGTGTTCCGGCGATACGATTCGTATCACAGGATCGAAGAAGGCTTAGAAACTCCGGTACTTCCCTTTGCTGCTGATGTGTGATTGCCGCTGAACGTGTATTCCAGATCAGAAAGCCAGCGGCGTCGATAGACTCAGTTTAAGTTGTACTTTGGTCGTATCGTATGTAAAAACCGTCCAACAGACCGGATTTAGTCATAAACAACGACAGAATGGCGGCTGTAGATTTAGCTAACTACCGCATTTTGAACCTACATCTATTACAATGAACCAGGGATCGATTGTGCGATAGGGGCACATTGATTCGGAGCTGGCAATACTGAAGAGTTTTGCTCAATTCCGACACACAACATCCTACCTATTTGCGAGCGCAAAGCAGCATGGCTTTTACAGAAAATCTGAACTCACCTGGCAATTTTTCCAGCCAGGGACAGCGTGCTTCCCGGGTCTTGTTCTATAGCCATGATACTTTTGGTCTGGGGCATCTGCGTCGCTCTCGCACAATAGCGGCGGCTTTGACTGCCGCCGATGAAAACATGTCTGCCCTGATCATCACAGGCTCTCCGGTGGCGGGTCGATTCACTTTTCCTGAACGTGTTGACTATGTCCGTCTGCCCGGTGTCACCAAGCGTTCAGACGGCACTTATGTGTCAGAGAAACTCAGCTTCGATATCGAAGAGACTACGGTCATTCGAGCAGGCCTCATCAAGTCTCTGGTTGAACTATTTGAGCCCGATATTATTGTTGTCGATAAAGAACCTACGGGTTTTCGCGGTGAACTGCGACCGGCACTGGAGTGGTTACATAAGAGTGGTAAAGCAAAGCTGGTGCTTGGACTGCGTGACGTACTTGATGACCCCAAACTGCTGGCTGAAGAATGGGAGCGCAAGCAAGCGGTGCAGGCGATGGAAAAGTACTACGATGAAATCTGGGTTTATGGATTGAAGTCGGTGTATGACCCGACGGAAGGTCTGTCATTATCTGCAGAAGTTAAAAATCGCATGATCTGGACGGGTTATTTGCGACGGGAGTTCGAGGCACGTACCGAATTACCGGATACACCGTACATTGTGGTTACCCCGGGCGGGGGTGGCGATGGCAAAGAAATGGTCGATCAGGTACTGCTGGCTTATGAGAAAGATCCGACACTAACTCCTGCAGCGCTTTTTGTTTATGGTCCTTTTCTAACCGGTGACGACCGCGCAGATTTTGAGCGACGAGTGGCGAATTTAGATGGTCGTGTCATGGACGTTGGCTTTGACTCACGCATGGAAAGCCTGATGGCGGCAGGCCAGGGTGTGATTGCGATGGGTGGTTATAATACCTTTTGCGAAATTTTGTCCTGTGATGTGCCGGCGATCATTGTGCCCCGTACCGTGCCGAGGCTTGAGCAATTCATTCGTGCATCGCGAGCCCAGGAGTTAGGGCTTGTACGCATGTTTGACGCACAGCTTGATGGCAGCTCGGTAGATGCATTGATAAAAGCGATCCGCAATCTGCCAACCCAAAAACCACCGTCTGCGAGTCGATATGATGGACTGCTGGACGGGCTTGAATGCATTAAGAACAGAGTTCAGTCTTTATTGGTGCCGGAAAAGGATACCGAACTGGTATGACGTCATCAGTCGTTCCTGAAGCTAATGTATCTGCAAATTTAACGGCCGGCTCAACTGCCAGGCCGCTCGCCATTGTTGTTAAGTGCTGGCCGCGTTTGTCAGAGACATTTGTAGCGCAGGAACTGGCGGCCCTTGAAGCGCGCGGTCAGCGATTTCAAATCTGGTCGCTGCGCCATCCGGCTAATGAAAAGCTTCATCCGTTACATCAGCAGGTAACAGCGCCAGTGCACTATTTGCCGGAGTACCTGCATGAGGAAAAAACGCGGGTTATGCGTTGTTGGCGCGCCTGCCGCCGCTTAAGCGGTTATCGTCAGGCATGGCGAATATTTCTCGCAGATGTGCGCAGAGATTTCACCCGCAATCGTGTGCGACGTTTTGGACAAGCCTGTGTTCTGGCGGCTGAGCTCCCTGATTCCATCAAAGCAGTGTATGCACACTTCCTTCACACACCATCTTCTGTTGCGCGTTACGCGGCAATAATGCGTGGCATTCCGTGGAGCTACTCGGCCCACGCTAAAGACATCTGGACGTCACCTGACTGGGAACTGATCGAAAAGCTTGATAGTGGCCCGGGTGGTGCGAGCTTTGGTGTGACCTGCACATCTATAGGGGCTGCGCATTTACGATCATTGTCGAACTCGGATGATCGCATCGATCTGGTTTATCACGGCCTCGATCTGTCGCGCTTTCCACCACCGCCGCAAAGAACCAGCCAGGGACCTGATGGTGGGACCGGTGCAGAGTTAAGGCTGCTTTCAGTCGGCAGACTGGTAGAGAAAAAAGGCTATGATCGATTGATTGCAGCGCTAGCTTTACTGCCTGACACTACCCGCTGGCATTTCACTCATGTTGGTGGAGGGGACTTAAAAACATCATTGCAGTCGCAGGCCGAAGCCGCACAGGTTGCAGAAAAAATCGACTGGCTTGGTGAGCGTGAGCAACCTGAAGTGGTTGAAGCCATGCGCAATGCTGATGTATTTATTCTGCCCAGTCGGATTGCCGCCGATGGTGATCGGGATGGATTGCCCAACGTGCTTATGGAGGCGGCATCGCAAAAGCTGCCGATCATTGCAACTTCGGTCTCTGCGATCCCAGAATTTTTGCAGCACAATGTACATGCTTTATTATCTGATGACAGTGCAGAAGCACTGGCAGCATCGATCGTTGAGCTGGCAGAGAATCCGGCTAAACGTACGGCACTGGCAGAGGCGGCATACCAAAGACTTGTGGATGACTTTGGTATGGAAGCCGGTATTGACGTGCTCGACCTGCGCTTGCGTAAACTCTGTTCTGAAGTGTAGTGAGCACTCCGGTAAAAAAGCTGGGTTTTTATGCACCGCTTAAATCACCGGATCACCCCGTGCCCTCTGGTGATCGAGAAATAGCGCAAAGCCTCATGGCAGCACTTGCGACTAACACTTCTGGCTTACAGTTAAATCTTGCGTCACAGCTACGGTGTTATGACGGGCAGGGTGATGAATCAATACAACTGAAAATCAGGGAACAGGCTGATGCAGAAGTTAAGCGCATACTCGATTCTGCAGATGATTGGCATGCATGGGTTACCTATCACAACTACTACAAGGCGCCAGATCTTATCGGGCATGCTGTAACTCGGCAGCTACAGATTCCGTACCTGCTGATTGAGGCAAGTATCGCAAAAAGTCGGCTGAGAGGACCGTGGGCAGACTTTTCAGCTAGTGCAGACTTAGCCACTGAAGCTGCCGATGTGATTTTTTACCTGACTGAAAAAGACCGTTTGGCACTTGAGCAACACCGACCTGAACAACAGAAACTCGTACACCTCGCTCCTTTTTTAAATCAAACGGAGCTTGTTTTGAATGCTGCTGTAGAAAGAAACAGCAATCAGTTGCTTGCGGTCGGAATGCACCGTTATGGTGACAAGCTTGAGTCGTACCGAATTATAGCTGAAGCACTTCGTTATGTTGATACTTCCAGTTGGCAGTTACTTGTTGTTGGTGACGGACCAGCTCGCTCAGAGGTAGAGGCTATGTTTGCACCCTACGGTGAACGAGTTAAATTCTTAGGTCAGTGTGATCGCGATGCCGTAACCAGGGCGTACCAGCAGGCATCGGTATTTATCTGGCCTGGAGTAAATGAAGCTTTTGGAATGGTCTATCTGGAGGCACAGGCAGCCGGACTGCCCGTTGTGGCTCAGGATCGTGCCGGGGTACGTGAAGTTATCGCTACATCTGAGTCGCTAACGCCGGTGGATGATGCACAAGCGCTGACGAGTAAAATAGACCGATTGCTTAATAAGCCTGCAGTGCGACAATCAATGTCAAAAGCAGGTCAGAATTTTGTACGCAGCGGGCACCTGTTGGGAAGTGCTTCGAGTACTTTGAGTGAGCAGTTATCCAGGGTGTTATCGCAATCATGATTCGATTAGCAGTCATAAGACACGGACGCACCGAGTGGAATCGCGACGGCAAGATTCAAGGGCATAAAGATATTCCACTCGAAGCCGAAGCAATTGCCGAGCTTGCAAACTATCGCTTGCCAGATGAGTGGCAAAATGCGGCACTGGTGTCGAGCCCATTGAATCGTGCGGTACATACAGCTGAGTTAATTACCGGTAGAAAGCCGCTTATGGAACCGGCTTTAATTGAAATGGATTATGGCGATTGGGAAGGGCAGCGTAGTATTGATCTGGGCGCAGACCCTGATTCCGGGTTTCGTCACCTGCCGGAATGGGGTTGGGACTATCAGCCACCGAACGGTGAAAGCCCGGCACAGGTTTGGGATCGTCTTTCTCCGTGGCTGGACAGCCTGCAGGAAGATACGGTTGCCGTATGCCATATCGGTGTCATGAGGGCACTGCTGGCGGTGGCGCATGACTGGGCCTTCAAAGGCACACCGCCGTTTAGCATCAAACGCAATTCGCTTTACTGTATGGAGGTGACGGATACTCTCAGTGCAATGGAACCGTTGCGGGTAAGGCTGATTAGTCCAGTGTCCGATTAGCCTGTAGTTTTATCGTCATTGGATTGTTAAATACTTGGTGATAGCAGGGACAATGAATATACTAGTTGTTGTTACCCATTTGCTGGGTAGTGGGCACCTGCGCCGTGCAATTAACTTGTCTCAGGCGTTTATTGCCGCAGGCCACCAGGTTACTCTGGCCACCGGCGGATTGCCGGTAAGCACTTTCGATACTAAGAATATCTCGCTCGTGCAAATACCACCATTGTGTTCGGATGGTACGAACTTTACCCGCTTGTTGAACGCCGATAATGTAGTTGCAGATGAAAAATATTTGCAAGGTCGGAAAAAAGCGCTTGGCGAATTAGTACTAAGCCTGCGTCCTGAAATTATTATTACCGAGTTGTACCCGTTTGGTCGTCGCATGTTACGAGATGAGTTTATTGGCTTGTTGGATGCGGCAGAGAGTTTGCCAGTTAAGCCGGTTATATTGGCATCAGTGCGAGATATTCTGGCGGCACCTTCGACTGCAAAAAAAGCACAGCAAACCGAAACTCTGATTGCGAAATACTATAATGGCGTATTGGTGCATTCCGATTCCGCTACGACGCCACTTGACGTTAGCTGGCCGGTAACTGAATTAATACGGTCAAAACTTTTTTATACTGGTTATGTGGCACAGTCAGTGGGCAACTACAACTCGTCGCGAGACAGCGCGGCTGTCATTGTCAGTGCCGGTGGCGGTTCAGTCGGTCGGCGGGTTTATGAAACTGCCATTGCAGCCGCGCGACTTTCGCCGGACATTCATTGGCGAATACTGGTTGGGGGTAGTGATGCTGAGAGCGAAGTAGCGCGATTGCAAAAGCTTGCTGCTGAATCAGGGGCAGGCTCAAAAACACACATTGAACCAAATCGGCCCGACTTTAGAGTACTGCTAAGCAGTGCTGGTTGTTCGGTGAGTATGTGTGGCTACAATACCGCCATTGATCTGTTGTTAACCGGAACGCCGGGTGTGCTTATTCCGTTTGATGCTGGCGGTGAAAAAGAGCAAACTTTGCGCGCAACCAGTTTATCCAAACGCTCAGCATATCAACTATTGCTTGATAAAGACCTGACTCCGGAGGCTCTGCACCATGCGGTAGTGCGGGCAACTAAGACAGGTGGGTTTTCAACCGATAGAAAGCAATTTAACGGTGCGCTTGAA
The DNA here is from genome assembly GCA_964649465.1 of uncultured Granulosicoccaceae bacterium. Classification (GTDB taxonomy): domain Bacteria; phylum Pseudomonadota; class Gammaproteobacteria; order Granulosicoccales; family Granulosicoccaceae. Next base: position 18,134 of record CAZYRP010000035.1, read on the forward strand.
ACTGTGCGCTTTGCCACCAGATTAGCTGAGGAAAAACGTTAATACTCATGTGTATGATTAGAATAAGTTTGGCAGGAGAGGGTTAACGTGAAAATCTTTGATTCGGTTGCAGAGGTGTTGGATAGCAGATCAGTACCTCTCAAGGTTTTTTTCCGTAACGATGACGGTGGCTGGGCGGATGCATCTCTGCAAAAACTGGCAGATGAGTTCATTCAACAGGACTTACCGCTGGACATTGCAGTTATACCCGATGCGCTGTCGCAGGAATCTATAGATGTTATTACAGGCTTGCTTGAAGGTAGCAACCGCATTGCTATTCACCAACATGGCTTCAGCCACGTCAATCATCAGTTGTCAGGGAGATCCTGTGAGTTCGGCAGTGATAGAAACTATGACCAGCAACTTCAGGATATAGCGAAGGGTCAAAAGAAACTTGCCAGCGCTTTTGGTGTTGCGGTAAAACCTATTTTCACACCACCCTGGAATCGCTGTACCAGTGATACTGCGGCGGCATTGCAGTCGCTTGGCTTTCAACAGTTGTCAAGAATTATCAATTCAGAACCCATTGATCGGAAAATTCCTGAACTGCCCGTGGCTGTAGACTGGCTGAAAAAGCGCAAAGGCGAAAGATTGAATACTGCCCAACTGGCTAACTATATATGCGGACTGTTTAATACAGATGATGAAGTAATTGGTGTGATGTTGCATCACGAGCATATGAATCACGAAAATCGGGATTTGTTGGGTGAGTTTGTTGAGATGCTGAGAGCGTCACATAAGGTATCTTTTCATTCAATGATGGATATTGCGAATTAAACCATTGTCGAACTTCATAACGAAATGACAATTGCAGAGAATAGATTATGAGTCGACTAGATAGTTTTATCCGCCGTATGACGGCGCAAAGAGACATTCTTAATCAGATAGCCGACCAGTCTTTGTTGCCTGACTCAGGTGATATTCTTGAGCTGGGTCTTGGCAACGGCAGAACATATAGTCATTTGCGGGAAGTATTTCCGGATCGAAGAATTCTGGTATTTGATCGTGCGGTAATGGCACATTCCTCGTGCATTCCGGAAGACAACGATATGGTGATTGGAGAAATAGCAGAAACTGCAAAACAGTATATCGGAGTGGATGCGGCTATGGCCCACGCAGATATTGGCAGCGGCAGCGATGAAATAGATGCGGTAACTGTACAGTGGTTGCCACCCATAATGGCCGGTCTGTTAGTTTCAGGCGGCATCGCGTTGAGTGGTTTGCCATTAGAGCATGACAATTTGATTCAACTTGCAATTCCTGAGTCAATAGATAGCAAGCGCTATTTTTTATACCGAAAAACTCAGGACTAATTCGTCAGAGAAAATTTTAGAAAACTACCTGTCATGCACACCGGATACGCAGATGTTTGAATTTGATCAGTACAGCGCATCGCAACCCGGTGCTGCGATCAGCCCCAATGAAAAAATATCCTATGCCAACGGCATTCGTAAACGATCACTACTAATTTGGAGTGAGCACTGTGTGGAGTGTGCGGCTCCCGAGTGTTTTCAGACCTGTGATCTATACAAACCCCGACCGGATAACCGTTGCAGACGTTTTGAATCGGGCATGCGTCGCAATAATAATTTCGATAGCCAAACCGGAAGTGCAGCAGAAATTGTGTTTGGTCAGTGGGGGAAACTTGAAGCGCGCGGAAATACCGTACTGGTACGAAATAGTGTTGTGACACTAGTTGAAAATGTGGTTCCTCGATTGCAGAAACTGGTCAATGCTTTTGGTCGTCTGGTGCGGCGTCTGGGTGGTAGTGCACCATGGACGTCATTATCGTTTGAACTTTTGGACTACGCCGGTAAGCGCCTGCAAAAGGCATCGATTAAAGAAGAAAAGCCGGATGGGTTCTTGATTGAGATTTACAATCCGGCTGGAATAATTTGCAAGGTGAAATTTGCCTGCGCCGTGGCTGGATCAAAAATGTTATCGATACCGGCAAGCGGCAAACTCGCGCTGCCTTATTGGAAACAACTGGCATTAACTGCAGGCTACAATCGAATTTTTATCCCCTATGCGGAGTTAAGTGCCGTTGTGGAGTCGGGGTTGCCTTACAACTTGTCGTTTACCCCTGAGCAGGAGTCAGGCACTCAGTTGGTCTTTATTTCTGCCGACTTTGTCTCGGCTGATGATCTGGGGTCAGTAGTTCCCCAGGCGATAAAGTCAGAGCCAATTAATTCTAAACCACTACCAACCTCAGGGGAGCGGCCAGCCGCAAAATGTGTTGTGTTTGATCTGGATAACACGCTTTGGGATGGTGTGCTGATCGAAGGAGAGGTTACTCTGAAGTCATCTGTGCCGGCACTGTTTAGAAGTCTTGATGAACGTGGCATATTGATCAGTGTTGCCAGTAAAAACAATGAAGAAGAAGCGCTTGCTCACCTTGCCAGCCTGGGTTTGACTGAATACTTAATTCATCCGGCGATAAACTGGAATCAAAAGTCAGAGAACATCAGGCTGATGGCTGAGAAAATAAGTATTGGAACCGATACGCTGGTATTTATAGATGACTCTCCGTTCGAACGCGAAGAAGTATTGGCATCCGTTGATGGCGTAGAAGTTTTACCCGAAACTGAACTCGAGCAATTGCTTGAACACCCAAGGTTGCAAGGCAGTGGTACGGTAGAGTCGGCCAACAGACGTATTATGTATCAGCAACAAGCACAGCGAAGCGAGGCGGCTGTTGAGTTTGGTGAAGACTATATCGAATTTCTGAAGTCCTGCGATATAGTTGTAACTATTGGTCCGGTGGAAGAGGCGCAGTATCCACGAGTAGCAGAGTTGCTTCAGCGCACAAACCAGCTAAATTTTTCCGGCATTAAGTACGCAAGAGAGGCTATAGATGAACTTTTGCAAAAACCCGATACTGATAAGCATGTTATCCATTGTAGTGACAAATACGGTGACTACGGTTTGGTAGGGTTCTCAATTACGAATTTAGTGACAACTAATGTAGTTAAGGCTAATTTAGCGAAGGGCAATCCAGAGAGTGGTAATAACGGGCTGAAAAAAATTGGCGTACAGGACTTTATGTTGTCCTGTCGGGTTCAGGGCAAGTTAATCGAAAAGGCCTTTTTTAGCTATCTGGTCAATAAGTACACAGATGGTGCCGCCACTTTAGATGTAAATTTTGTCTCTACCAAGCGAAATTCACTGGCGAAATCTGTTCTGCAGGAAATTGGCTTTTCAATGAGTCCCGAAAGCGCTGCAACTCTTACTGTAGAGCCTGGTCAGCTTGATGTTGACTTTCTGGAGCTAAAAACCAAAAGTGACTTGGCTGTAGAGAATCAGCCTGTATAGCCGGAATTAATGCTTGCAGCTACTGCAATTTTGTATTCCATGGTTGTTTCCTCCTCTTCCACTTATCTTTATCAGGCGGCAGAAGACTTGTATTGCCGGTCGCTTTGGTGCTATTTTTTAAAATCTGGTATCTTTATTTTTGAAAGATCACTGATGCTTTCAGATGGACTAAAAAGCATCCGGTAGAGCCGGGCCCGGTTTATATTTTTGATGAGAAGATTCATATGATGCACTGGAATGCCCGGACTCGGGACCCTGCAGACAAATGCATGATATGCCGCCTGGTTAATTAATTGGGTTAAATAATTATATGTGAATTTTACCAGTCGATTCGTTCCGGGTGAAAAACTCTGCTCAGTTGTGTTATTTTCTTAATAATTAGCGCATACATAAAAAGTATTTAATTGATAGTTGTATTAATCTCTTTTCGAACTGGACAATAATGAACATCGTATCATGGAATATACAAGTGGCTTTGGGAGTGGATGGCCGCGTCGATGTATCCCGTATCGCTCGTACAATTAAAGATCTGGGTGAGAGTGATATCATTTGCCTGCAGGAAGTAACGAGAGAAAGTACGTCCGTATCAACAAATGATAAAACGTATGCCGGACTCTCGGAAGAATTAGCAATTCATTTTCCGGGCTATGAGATGTTCTATGGGGCAGCTGTTGATAGAACTGAATCGGAGGGTCGATACTATTTTGGTAACATGATTTTAGCGCGTGTGCCAGTGAAGTTTCTTTTTTCACACAGACTTCCGCAACCAGCTGACCCGACAACACGAACAATGCCCAGAGAGGCTTTGGAAATTCTGGTTGAATTCAGGGGCGAGCCGCTTCGTATAATGACGACCCATCTGGAATTTTTCGCTATTGAACAGAGAAAAGCTCAGCTGCAGTACCTTATGCGCTATCAGCAGGAATGTTGTGAGCGATTTGAGAATCCGTCTCCGTCTGGTACCGGTTCCTACGTAGCGCCGCCAGAGACTGATCGGACTATTATCTGTGGCGATTTTAATATGGAGGCAAATTTAGAGCACTATAAACACTTTACGAAATCTGGTGGATTTATGGATGCATGGAATTTAGTACACGGCACGGATCCACATGCACCGACTTGTGGAATTTATGATCATGAACAATGGCCAAATGGAGAGCATTGCAGAGATTTTTTCTTTCTAACAACACCTTTAGAAAAATTCGCCTCGAATATAGTGGTTAATACGGAGACGCAAGCGTCGGATCATCAGCCTGTTATGCTCACCCTGGATTAAAGCATGGTGGTTACGAATAATATATATCCCGGTAGCAGCAAAGATGACTTCTTCTTCAAGATTGACTACTCACCAGCGGGGGGCGTTGTCGCAGTAAAGCGTTAAAAAACTAATTTGTAGATGGCAATCCTGCAAATGCCAAGCCTGTAGATAAATTGCAGATTAACTAGCAGGGGTGAAATTCGGATGGTGTCACAGTAAGCTCTTTTTCCTGCATTTCTCTGAAAAAGAACAGGGTTGTGAACGAGAATTTTGGATCCCGGGATTACTGGCTTCGTTGTTTAGTTTGTCCACTGATCGGAGGGAATTATAAAAAGTACCCCTGCGCTGTTATCATGATCCAAATGTGGTGGCGAATTCTGGCATTAGGAACAAATAAGTAACTGATGGAACAGTCTGTTTATAAATATATTTTGCGCTACAGTCGCAAAGAACAGGTGCTGATTCTGTTGGTCACTGTGCTGTCTATGCCGTTGATCTACTACTCTCTTGAAATACCCAAACTCATTATTAATCAGGCAATCGGCGGAGTCGATATCCCGAGTTCCATTCTGGGGATAGATATTACCCAGATCAGCTATTTGCTAATTCTGTGCTGCGCATATTTGATATTGACCATAGTCAATGGTGCTATCAAATACCACCTGAATGTTTATCGAGGTGTGCTGAGTGAAAGAATGTTGCGACGTTTGCGCTATGAGCTGTACAGCCGCGTGCTGAGGTTTCCAATACCCTATTTCAAACGAATCTCCCAGGCTGAAGTGGTACCCATTATTACTGCAGAGACAGAACCGCTTGGTGGCTTTTTCAGTGATGCCTTTGCACTGCCGGCTTTTCAGGGTGGGCTATTGTTCACCTACCTGATTTTCATCTTTAACCAGAATATATTTTTAGGTCTCGCAGCAACAGCCATTTATCCGTTTCAGATGGTTATTATTCCAAGGCTGCAAAAAAAGGTAAATGAGTTAGCGCGCAGGCGTGTGCTCACGGTTCGATCACTCGCATCAAGAATCGGTGACGCATTTGCGGGTACCGTAGAGATTCGCTCGCTTGATACGTCAAAGTACGAACGTGCGGAGATCACCGGTAGGCTGGGTTCTCTCTTTGAAATTCGTAAGGAAATATACCAGCGCAAGTATTTTATTAAATTTTTGAATAATTTTTTGAATCAAATAACACCATTCTTTTTTTATCTGTTTGGTGGTTACGCAGTTATTAAGGGGCAGCTCTCTCTGGGTGCTCTGATAGCAGTGCTTGCAGCCTACAAGGATCTTGCCGGTCCGTGGAAAGAACTGTTGAAGTACTATCAGATAAAAGAAGATATCCGGGTAAAGTACACGCAAATTATTAATCAATTTCAACCTAATAATATTCTCGATGAAAGCCTTATAGATAGTGATGCTCAAAATGTTGCACCATTGCAAGGCACATTGCAGTCAAGTGGGCTCATATTCGAGACAGAAAATGGCGTTAAGCAAATTGATGGTATTAGCTTTGAAGTACCGGTGTCACAACACATGGCAATTGTTGGATCGTCCGGTTGTGGAAAAGAAGAACTGGCGCGAATGCTGGCCCGTCTCGTTAATCCGACACATGGTCAGCTTAGCCTGGGCGGCGAGAGCATGGCCGAGCTCTCAGTTGCACTGGCAGGTCGCCGTATAAGTTATGTGGGACAGGGGGCGTATCTGTTTAGTGGCAGTGTTTTTGACAATATATGTTATGGGTTAAAAAACCACCCGTCTTCTGTAGGTACCTCTTCGGCAGAGGTCAGTCCTGCGTTGACAGAAGCTGAACGTACCGGCAACAGTAAATTCGATATAAATTCGACCTGGTTAGATTTCAGTATTGCCGGAGTCGATAGCGAGGTTGCGCTTGAAGAGAAGATTATTGACCTGCTGTCTGCTGTGGCGCTTGAAAGCGATATTTATGAATTGGGGCTGCGCAGCAAACTGGCGCAGTATCCGAATGATGCGCTTGATGAGAAATTTTTGCTGGCGCGACAACGATTTAGTCTGGAGCTAACCCGTGGCGAGCTTAATCACCTGGTTGAACTGTATGACTATAACCAGTACAACACTAACGCACCTGTGGCGGAAAACCTGATGTTTGGTGTGCCCCGGGACGGGTCTACTTCAAATAAGGATCTTATCAGTCATCCCTATGTGATGGGCAAGCTGGCAAGTACAGGATTGCTGGATGAACTGGTAGAGGCTGGCAGGAAAGCAGCGGAAACTATGGTTGAGCTATTTTCCGATTTACCACCGGGGCACGAGTTTTTTAATCGCTTTTCATTCATTAGCTCTGAGGATCTGCCGCACTATAAGTTGATGCTTGGACGCATTGATGTTGATGGCATAGCTTCTATAAGCGATGAAGAACGTACTCAACTTTTGTCGTTAGCTCTTTTGTTGGTACCGGCGCAGCATCGTCTTGGCATAATAGACGATTACTTGCAGCAACGGTTGGTGAGTGTTCGTCACCAATTGGTTGAAGGAATGCCGAACGATTTACGAGGTCTGGTTTCGTCGTTCAATGTTGATCAAATCAGCAATGAATCTACAGTGCAGGATAACATTTTGTTCGGCAAGCTTGTCTATGGTCAGGCTAAAGCGGAAGAGCGAATTGGGGAACTTGTTCGCTCAGTGATAGAACAGGTGGGTATACACCGTGATGTAATGCGAATGGGTCTAATCTATGATGTAGGTAAAGGTGGATCGAATTTATCAACTGACCAGAAACAAAAAATAGCGCTGGCCCGAGCGCTTATAAAAGTGACAGATATTCTGGTTGTCAATGATGCTGTTGGTGTGCTTGATGCTGATGCGCAGAAAAGAATCATTGCAGAAGTTCAGCGCCTGCGTAGTGATCGAGGATTGATATGGGTGTTGTCGCAGGAAGCTTTGGCTGATAATTTCAAGCAGATTCTTACCCTGGATAAAGGCAAGATTATTAAACAAAGTAAAAGTGATGATTAAGCGAAAATTAAAAGAATATTTTTATCCAGGTATTATAGTGTTCAGGTGTAGCTGGCGTGGGGAGCTGTTGTAATGAGTATGATGGAAGAGGTGGAAGCTTTAAGAGGTGTGCCTATGTTTGCGAGCCTTGATGACTCCAAATTAAAGCTATTGTCTTTCACCAGTGAGTGGGTTGAGTATCAATCAGGAGACAGCTTGTGCGTAGAAGGAGAAAATGGCGAGGAGGCTTTCGTCATCATGGAAGGCGAGGTCGATATTTTCGTTGAGTCCAAAAATGGTCCATTGTGGGTAACCAGTCACTCGACGGGTGACATAGTTGGCGAGACAGCCATTGTCTGCGATGTGCCCAGAACGGCAACTGTCGTCGCTAAAAGCGAACTGATGGTATTAAAAATTACCAAAGAAAATTTTATGCAGTTAATAGAAGGATACCCCGAAGTAGCAGTGGCTGTTATCCGCGATCTGGCTATGCGGATCAACGACGGGGTTCGCATTGCAATGCGAGATATTGAATAGTCCGCCAGATATTAAGCCGGTCTATAAAAAATAATGCGTTAATGCAGCCACACTCGCTGCTTCAAGGCTTGCGTGATGTTACATCACGCTGGAATGTGCATGTGGGTTGTACAGTTGGCCTACGCGTTGTAGTACTCACGATACCAATCCACAAAAGCTGCAATACCGGTTTCAACGGAGGTCGCAGGCTTGTAGTTAACCGCTTTAACCAGGTCAGTAACATCTGCGTAGGTATCTGGTACATCGCCAGGTTGCAGTGGCAGTAAATTTTTCTCAGCTTTTTTGCCAAGACACTCTTCCAGCACCTCGATGTATCGCATTAGATTAACCGGTTCGTTATTGCCGATGTTATAGACCCGATATGGGGCGGCACTGGTGGCTGAACCCGGTTCGTCACTATTCCAGTCAGGGTTTGGAACCGCCACCTGATCCAGCGTTCTTATAACGCCTTCAACGATGTCATCAATGTAAGTGAAGTCACGTCGATGATTGCCATGGTTGAATACGTCAATCGGCTCTCCGGCAAGAATCTTTTTGGTGAAAGAAAATAGTGCCATATCCGGGCGTCCCCAAGGACCGTAGACGGTAAAAAACCTTAATCCCGTGGTTGGAACTTCAAACAGATGGCTGTAGGTATGGGCCATCAGTTCGTTGGATTTTTTAGTGGCAGCATACAGACTGACCGGGTGATCAACATGGTCGTGAATCGAGAATGGCATATTGGTGTGCGCGCCATAAACTGAGCTGGTAGACGCGTACACAAGGTGGCCGACCTTGTGATGGCGGCAATTCTCAAGGATGTTTATGAATCCATAGATATTGGAATCTATGTAGGCGTACGGGTTTTCAATTGAGTAACGCACACCAGCCTGGGCCGCCAGATTGACCACCCGGTCTGGCTTGTGTTCGGCAAAAGTGCTGTCCATCGCTTCTTTGTCTTCTATCGAAATTTTTACTTCCGTGAAGTTCTCATTGGCAATCAGCGGTTTGAGTCTGGCTAGTTTCAGGGATGGATCGTAGTAATCATTGACGTTATCTACGCCAATGACCTGGTCGCCCCGGTCGAGAAGTTTTCCAGAGAGGGTTGAACCGATGAATCCGGCCGAACCGGTGACAAGAATTTTCATTAAGCAAACTCAGCAAATAGTGGGGAGATTATAGTGGGTTTGACTCAATTCTCTGTTTTTTTTGCCTCTGGCTGATTGCAAAATCGCTAGATTTTTCGACGCAGTGAGGCCTCATGCAGGATATGGGCACCTATCTCCTCGATAGACTTCTTTGTGGTGTTCACATAGGGCACGCCATTGGCGCGGTATAGCGCTTCCGTTTGTGCCACCTCAAACTGGCAAGTCTTGGCAGAGGCGTAGGTATCTCCGGAGTAGCGTTCCTGACGGATTTGCTGCAAACGATAGGGGTCGATCGTGAGGCCGAATAATTTGTCCCGGTGCGGGGCGAGCGCAGCTGGCAGCTCGTGGTTTTCAAGGTCCGGCGCTGTCAGCGGGTAATTTGCCGAAAATATACCGAATTGGAGTGACAAATACAGACAGGTGGGGGTTTTGCCGGAGCGAGAAGCGCCAACTACTACGACATCAGCGCCAGCGTAGTGGTCGGTTTCCATGCCGTCGTCAGTGTTCATCGTGAAGTTGACGGCACTTATTCGTGCCGAGTATTCGGCAAGATCGGATACGCCGTGAGACTTACCTACTGAATGTGACGATTCGAGATTAAGTTCTTTTTCCAGTGGACCGATAAAAGTATCGAATAGGTCAAAAAAGATGACGTTGCCATCGGAAATGATTTTTCTGACATCATCGTTAACCAGTGTCGCGAAAACCAGTGGTCTTTGATTGTTCTCTGTTGCCAGTTTGTTGAGGTTATTCACCACAGTTTGCGCTTTCGCGACGGTGTCAATGAATGGCATGTTTTCGATATCGAACTGTACGTTCGGAAACTGACTGAGCAGACTTTGGCAAAGTGCCTCTGCGGTCAGACCGGTTCGGTCGGAGATTACAAACGTTGTGCGTTTAAGCATTAAAGTCCCATAAAGTTGCTACACTGGGTCGTTAACTCCGGAATCAGTCCGGCCAGTACGTGAAAATACGTAAGTCCAACCCGTAAATGTACTTAAGTATAGAGAGAAAATTTTGAGTAGTTATGTAATTTGGTTCGATAAGCTCTCAATGAATGATGTTCCGATTGTGGGCGGCAAGAACGCATCACTCGGTGAGATGATCAGTAGTCTGTCCAATGCCGGAATAAGTGTTCCCGGTGGATTTGCCACTACGGCAGATGCTTTCATGAATTTTCTCTCACACAATAATCTTGCCGATAATATAAACAATTTGCTGAAAGACTTCGATGTAGAAGATGTCGATGAGCTGGAAAAAATCGGTAAGCGAATTCGTTCTATGGTTATGGAAACCCCGTTTCCGGAAGCTCTTGAAAATGCAGTGCGCGATGCCTATGCAGAACTGCAGCAGGGCGGGGAAATATCTGTCGCTGTAAGATCTTCTGCAACTGCCGAGGATCTGCCGGAGGCATCATTTGCCGGGCAACAGGAAACTTTTTTAAATGTTCAAGGCATTGATGAAGTGTTGCTGCGGATCAAGGAAGTTTTTGCATCGTTGTATAACGACCGTGCGATATCCTACCGTGTGCATCAGGGGTTTGATCATGCGGAGGTGGCGCTGTCGGCAGGGATCCAGCGAATGGTACGAAGTGATGTAGGATCAAGTGGTGTACTTTTTTCTATTGATACTGAAACCGGTTTTGAAGATGTTGTTTTTATCACGTCTTCGTGGGGTTTGGGTGAATGTGTGGTACAGGGATCTGTAAATCCCGATGAATTCTATGTACACAAGCGAACGCTTGCCTCTGGTAATCCTGCAATCCTTCGGCGTACTCGTGGAAGTAAGCTGATAAAAATGGTTTACGGTGAGAGCACTGCTGTTGAAACTATAGATACTGATGTATCCGAACAGATGCAGTTTTCATTATCGGATGACGATGTAGCGTCTCTGGCTAAAATGGCAGTTACAATTGAAACGCACTATGGCCGACCCATGGATATTGAGTGGGGAAAAGACGGTGTAGATGGCAATCTATATATATTGCAGGCACGCCCTGAAACTGTTGAATCGCGCTCCAACAAAAATGTTATCCGCCGTTACGAACTCGATCAGACCAACTCTAAGGTTATGGTCACGGGTCGTAGTATTGGACAGCGCATAGGCGCTGGTAAAGTACGTAATATTCCAAGTCTTGATCATCTGTCACGTGTTCAGGAAGGCGATATTTTGGTTACCGATATGACCGACCCTGACTGGGAACCGGTGATGAAACGCGCTGCAGCCATTGTGACCAATCGCGGTGGTCGCACTTGCCATGCCGCTATCATTGCACGTGAGCTTGGTGTTCCAGCGGTAGTTGGTTGTGGTGATGCCACGTCAATACTCACCGATGGCCTCGACGTCACGGTCTCCTGCTCTGAAGGTGATACCGGCAAGGTATACGAAGGGCAAATTGCCTACAACGTTAATGAAATACAGCTGGATGGTTTGCCTGAGTTGCCGTTTAAAATCACAATGAATGTTGGCAACCCTGAGCGAGCATTCGATTTTCAACGTCTGCCTAATCACGGTGTCGGGTTGATGCGTCTGGAGTTCGTGATTAGTAACACTATTGGCGTTCATCCAAAGGCATTGCTCAACTATGAAATGATGGAAGAGCCTGTCAAAAAGCAAATTGACGAAAGAATGGCCGGTTACAAATCGCCGGTGGACTTTTACGTAGACAAGCTCACAGAAGGTGTTTCAACGCTTGCGGCAGCATTCGCGCCGGAACCGGTCATTGTCAGGTTAAGTGATTTTAAATCCAACGAGTACGCCAACATGATTGGTGGTGAGCTGTTTGAGCCTGATGAAGAAAATCCGATGATTGGATTTCGAGGTGCATCCAGATACATCTCTTCTTCTTTCAGAGAGTGTTTCGAGCTTGAATGTAAAGCGCTTAAAAAAGTGCGTGATGAGATGGGTCTGGAAAATGTCTGGATTATGATCCCGTTTGTCCGAACACTTCAGGAAGCCGATGACGTACTCGAGTTGCTTAAAGAAAACGGACTTGAGCGCGGTTTGAATGACCTTAAAATTGTCATGATGTGCGAAGTGCCAAGTAATGCCATTCTTGCGGAGGAGTTTTTAGAGAAGTTTGATGGTTTCTCTATTGGCTCAAACGACCTCACACAGCTGACTCTGGGACTTGATCGTGACTCCGGCTTAATTGCACACTTATTCGACGAGCGTGACCCTGCGGTTAAAAAGATGCTGGGCTCTGCCATTGCTGCTGCTAATAAGGCAGGTAAGTATGTAGGTATCTGTGGTCAGGGGCCCTCGGATCACCCGGACCTTGCGAAATGGTTGATGGAGCAGGGGATTAGCAGCGTATCACTGAACCCTGATACCGTTATCGAAACCTGGTTGTTTCTTGCGGGCCAGGAAGTCTGACAGGTACGTGAGCTGAGCCTGTAATCTGCAATGGCCCATTGTAAGATGACGGAATAGGATCGACTGATGATGCCTGGCAGGTCTAAGTCCGGGTGGTGGCCTCAGGCCGCTACTCAGGCCGCTTACTCAGGCCGCTACTTAGGTTAGGCCCGCTCTTCAAGCTCCCGGAAATACTCCTCAGTGCGTTGACGAATCTCGTCTTTGCTAAGCTTTTCTATTTCCTGAGAGATAATCCAGATGTGTCCGTAGGGATCACATAGCCGACCTGCGCGATGGCCGTAAAACTGATCTTCAATTGGCGACTCTAGTTTGGCTCCGGCAGTTTGTGCACGACTCGCCGTGCCGTGTGCATCCTCTACCTGCAGATTGATACGCACACTGGTACCGCGCAGTGACTTTGGTCCCTTGGTGCCAAACTGTGGCATTTCTTCAGACAGCATAATGGTGCTGTCGCCAAACTGCAGTTCGGTATGAATAATATTGCCCTGGTTGTCTTGCAGGCGCGGACCGATTTCTTCAAAACCAAAAGCGGCTTCGTAGAAGGTAATTGCTTCGTCTGCGCGGTTTACAGTCAGATATGGGGTGATGGTCGCTTGCTCGGACATAATAGCTCCGGGTGTTTCAGTTTTGATGCAAGTTCCGCTGTGCTAACGGAACCTGCCAGTTGGGTGAATGGTACCGGAAAAAAGCTAATCAAGCCCGATTTCAAGCGCCACTGCCTGCTGGACAAAGCTTGCAGGTACTTCAAGTTCTTTTGCTATTGCAGTTAGTGCTTTCACTTCGGCATCGCTGATTTTGCTATCTGCGCGTGCAACGGTAGCGAGGTCTCTAACAATTTGCATGCGCTGAGCTACAGTCGCTGATGAATTAACCTGAGCGATGCGGTCTTTTAAGTCATCCTCCAGCCGCTCAAGATTTAAATCTTCATTGAACGAACGCTTGCCAAAGAACTTTTCAAATACAGCGATCTCTTTATCAGAGATTGTACCGTTAGCGTTAGCAATGGACAGGGCAGCTGCAAACAATAATCGACGCATACCTTCAGCCGTATCAGTGCGGCCCTCAAGGTAACTCGGTTCCATTATAGTCATTAACACCTGCACGCCTGCTTCCAGTTCATCAATGCTGCTACCACCTTCTTTGGCCAGCACTGATGAGTCGTACAAGCGCAAAGCACGGACACGTAACGGGCTGAACGGATGCGTCATGAACCAGTCTTCCTGAGGCGCTCCCTGACCTGGCTCGGCATCCTCGGTTTGCATTTCGTCGACTTGTTGCATGAATTCATCAATGTTGAATTTAACCAGCTTACTGCTTAACCCGGAGGCGAGCTTAAACAATGCACGTGCAACCCCTACCGGGTCTTGCGCGCAGTGTGCGCCGGCGCGATCCGCAGAGACTTCTGCAAAACGAGACCAACTGGTTAGCTGCAGTGCGAGTTTGGGGCTGGGTCGCGCTTTACCGTTTAACAGATAGCCGATAGGGATGTCGTGGTGGCCGTAGAGGTAGTGTCCCAGTTCGTGGCCAACAACGAAGCGCAGTTCTGAGCCTTCAAACGATTCCAGCAGGCTGGATGAAAACATGATGAACAGGCGTCCGTCTTCTGGCTTGACGCACGCAGCGTTGTAAGACGGGCTGGCATAGACATAGAGCTCTGTTGGAATTTTGACCCCGAGTTTCTCGATGCAGTCGTCTGCCATTTCATGAAGCCAGGGTGCCATATTGCGGCTGAGGCGGACCGATGTTGCGAGCAGTCGGCGTCTGGTGCCCATGGGGCCTTGCTCTTCGCGTTTCTCGATCATCTCGTTAATGCGCCTGACGTCGGCAGTTTCCATCAACTGGCGAGCAATTTCACGGTCTTGTCTGGATCTGAGTTCTTCTGCAGTCATTTTTGTTTTCCACGTCCATAGTCGTGCTGTGTGGTCAGCCCGATTCAGTGTTTTAAGTGTATCTCTAAAAATAAGTTACAGCCATAACAGCTCAGGTGTCATATTTTTAATATTGTGTCTGACAGACAACAGATAGCCATCAGGTGCACCATTGCGAGAGGTATCGGCATGCCACCACGGCGGAAAGAGTAGTGGTTGAAATGTTACTGAATCGCTGATCAGGACTGTACGCTGCTGCGGCTAAGATGGGACCACTTCTGATTGGACAGCCCGTACTTCAGGCTGCTTCTGATTGAGCCTGCTCTTGCTCGAACGTCCCCTGTTGGAACAGTCGGCGGCTGGAGACAGTCGCTGGTTTGAACAGCCGCACTCTGGAATGGCTACATGCTGGAACGGCCACACGCATAAACAGCTCACGGTGTGCTGTTTATACGGTTGTGTTAAGCAGGTTCAGGGCTGAGATGACCGGTCGCAACATTTAGTGCGTGCGCTTTTCCAGCTCTGCGTTAATCGCCTTGATTTGCCTGTCGACGTCTACCAGCACTTCACTGGTAACTTCAAGTTCACGGTCTTCGTAGACGTCTTTATCCGGGTATTTATTACCCCATTCCGTCACAGATTCGTCGCGTTTAACTATCAGCTCTTCAATTTGCGGTCTGAACAGCCGCATTGTTTCAGTGATCCAGATGTTTACCGGCCATGACGGGTAGAGCATATCCATTTCGAAGTGATCGAGCATGGTTATAACGTCCTGCGCTTTGTACCAGGTCTCTCCGGTAACCCATCGGTTGGTCGAGAACAGGCCGATAGGATAGCCTTTCGGGTCCATTGAAATGGCAATT
>CAZYRP010000036.1:0-33024 GCA_964649465.1 uncultured Granulosicoccaceae bacterium
CTCCTGACGGTTCAGCCAGCCATTCGGACCTATAGATTTAATATTATGCGGGTTAAACGGCGGGTAAGGCAGGTTTGCCGAGGCCAGTGCTGCCCGGGCCGCTACCGGAACAGCAGCGCCCAGATCCGGTTGAAACGGCTCGTACACCGTATCGAGTTCATCGACGTAAGAGAAGCCGATAACACCACCGTTGTCATTGCCATCGGAAATACAAGCCTGCACTAGTATAATCGTTGCCGCCGAAGTAAGAAAACCTCTAAGTACCCTTCTTACTCTCGGTAGAACCTTATTGATCTCAGTTTTTTGATTAGTCATTTTAGTTATTTTTTCTCACAAACCGACAAAGAGATGGCAATAAAATTTTGTATAACCGATCTTTGACGACTGCCTGCGAACACACCAGCCCCGATACACAGTGAACAATTTCACAGATACGGTTAAAGATGAGAAGCAGTAGCTGCTCCTTTGATCGGAGACAAGCGATAAGATCTTGTTTAGCAAACAGAAAGGACAGATATCATGCCATCGTCTCTGCAGATGGCAGCCGGGTCTCGGAGCAAGCGCACTGATGGCACAAGTCAAAGGAAGTTTACGGTTTATTCACACGGCAATTGATAACTTCACCCTCGAACTCAACAGGCTTTATCCAAAAAGCTTTAATGTATCTCGAGGTAAACTTTAGGTTAGTTTAGAAATTACTGGCATCGCTGTTGTAAGCTGTTGAGTTGCCGTTCCGCTTTGTTGTCAGTTATTTCAGGCGTTGATATAAATGAACAAGATCAGCTTATTCTCACCCATTCCCGATGTTACTTAACCTGGCTATTATTCAACCCACTCAAAGTGATTTCAGCTGCCAGCAAGCATGCCTATGGGATAAATACGCTGTTACAAAAATCCATCCGCAATGAGGTATTTCCGATGACTACAACCGCACGCCTGTGCGCACCACTGATATGCTGCGCAACACTGCTGTTGTGTCTATCGACAGCCGTCGCATTTCCATTGCAAAGTGAAATACAGCCTAACAATCAAACCGGAGATATTTTCGGCCTGGCGCGGGAAAAAAATGAATCCTCCGTCGATTACACGGAAGTCTTCCACGACGACCCGCTGAACAGCAGCCTTCGAGTAAGCTACTGGTCTGCAAGTCGCGAAGCAATTGCCTACAAGCAACTGGTTTATGGCAACAACCAGAATATCCCTGACTTATTCGAATTTGTCGATTACCGTCGCGCTCTGGGATTTCGAATTACTATCGATGGCAATATTGCAAACGTTAAACGCATAAAAGTTGCTGCAGACGGCAGCGAGACTGTTAAGTCCAACAAAGATGTTGAGATAAATTCAAATACAGTTATCGATGCATCTTTTCACCGGTTTATCCTATCGGACTGGGACCGGCTGCTGGATGGCAAGTCAATTAAAGTAAAGTTTTTGCGAATCGATAAAGCCTCACTCGTACCGCTGAAGATTAAACGAACAACCTGTGAAGTTGCAGACAACACCTGCTTCAAAGTTTCAATTGACAACATGGTGCTACAAGCCATGCTGCCGAGTTTCTACATGAACTATGATAAAAACAAAAATCTCATCTTCTACTCCGGAATCGGTCCAATGACCAGAGTAAATAATAAGCCCTACTCAGTCGATATCAGCTACGAGTACCTTCGCTAAGACAGGAGCCTTGCAACCTGCTTGCAATGTACTTCCAGAGCCGGGCACCAGCATCACTTCAGCCCCGAACAACCAGTTTATAAGCATCAGAAATACTTCTTGCAGAAATTTCAATTTCTGCAAGACTTTTTCCAGGTGAGTAGAGAGACGAACCAATACCAAACCCGGTGCAGCCAGATTCCACATAAGGCTGCATATTTTCTGTTGTGATACCACCCACTGCAAACAGATCAAAACCTTCAGGTAACACCGCACGCATGGCTTTGACCACTGCCGGTGTGATCATTTCCGCAGGAAAAAGCTTACACGCCGTTGCACCATGCTTAATTGCATTAAACGTTTCCGTGGGTGTTGCTACACCGGGGCAATAAATCGCACCGGTTTTAACCGCGGCAGCGGCAACCGTTTCAGAGAAATTCGGCGCTACAATTAAATTGGCACCCAGATCAGTGGTTCGCAATACATCGTCAGGATTCAAAACAGTGCCTGCACCGATAGTGATATCAGAACCAAACTCTGCAACCAGACTTTTAATGCTCTCAAATGGATGGGGTGAATTCAGCGGGACTTCGATAATAGAATAACCGGCGTCTACAAGGGTCCGGCCAACCGAAACTGCTTCCTCCGGTCGTACACCACGCAAAATAGCGATCAATGGCAGGGAATCGATAGACTTTTTCCACAATTCCAGAGTAGCCGTCATAGATAGGGACGTTGTCATATTATTTTTTGCTCTGCTTTATAAGTTTCTGAAAGCCTGTTGCCGCGGCAACGCTGACCTCACGGTCCGCCTCAATACCAAGAAGATCAAACGCAAGCTGATATCTGTGCAGCAGAGCGTCTGCACCAACCAGAAGCCTGGGTATATCAGGATAAGCTCTAACAGATTCTCGAATCTCATTTCCGATGAGTAGCCCGGAAAGATAAGAGTGAACATCCTGAGCGTCCAGCAGCGACAGCAATACGCCGGAGCGGGCTGTAAATAACTGACTAATTATGCCAGTGCTGTTAAATCCATCATTTACGCCTTTGGCAAAGCCCGCCTCGGACCAGTCAGTCGATGTAGCTAACCCTCCAACGAGTGAGTTATTAATCAGAAGATCAAATAACTCTCCTGTTACAACAGTATGAAACTCTTTCAGCACACCGGATTTCACATAAGCCCATTTCGAATGAGTACCAGGCAATACCACCAATTGATCTTTGCCACTCAACGCACCATAGAGCTGCAACTCTTCACCTCGCATGACATCCACGGCGGTACTCACACCCGGCAGAAACAGTGCTGTGACATCATTACCCAGTGTTTTTACAACAGAATCTTCAGCCAGCTGAGATAGAGCCACCGGGCATCTCACGTAAGGTGTTTCTACCCAGCCGTTACGACTGGTGATCATACCCGCAAGTAACATGGCATCACCGGGCTGCAGCCAATGGCCGATGTTGTCAAGCAGCACCGGTTCAAAATCCAAATTAGAGACTGTTTTTATTCCGGCAGATGTTTCAACCTGTTCCAGCAACTCGAAATTTTCATCAAACCGATAGGCTCGAAACGAGCTGGAACCCCAGTCGACACCAACCTTTAGGTTCAGTTCTGTCATCAGACGTCAGTTGACTGATATTTTTCGATCACATCCATTCTGACTTCAATACCGAGTCCATGGCCATCAGGGACTGTTATTTCACCGTCTAAAAGCTCCCAGGGTTTTGTAATCAGTTCTTTGCGATAAGGGTGGGATGAACGATCGTATTCAAGCACAGGTTGTGTTGCATACAGTGAGTGATGTGGAACCGGCAACGATGCAATTAGCTGCAGTGATGCAGCCTGCGCTACCGCACTGCCCCATACATGAGGGTTTACCATCACACCTTTGGCCTGTGCCATCGCAGTGATGTCTCTTGCTGCAGTCAAACCACCGCAGGAACCGACATCAGGCTGAGCCACATCTATGAAATCGAGCAATTGATTGTAGCCGTAGATACTGTGCTCGTTCTCACCCGCAGCAATTGGTACTGACAGGGCACGGCGCAACGCACGGTAGCCATCAAGGTCTTCCGGTACCAACGGTTCTTCGTACCAGCGGATGTTGTATTCCTCAAGTGCGCGCCCAAGCCGCAACGCCTCTGCTCTGCCATAAGCGTGATTTGTGTCAACCATTAACTCACAATCATGGCCATTGCTTTGCTCTGCCCGAAGAGCATCATCTATCGCACGCATGACTTTGATATCGTCTTCAACACCGAAACCAAGCTTAACCTTCATGGATTTAAAACCTGCAGCCCTGTGTTGAACCGCTTCTTCGGCGAGTCTGGATGCTTCGCCCTGCCCCGTAAGTCGATAAAAGCCAGTGGCATAAGGCACTACTTTTTTTCTAAATGCACCACCCATTAACTGGTAGACAGGTTGCTTGTGATACTTGCCTGCCAGATCCCACAGAGCTATATCGATTGCACTAATACCCGCTAAAACACTTCCCTTGCGACCATAGTCACGGGTCTTGTTGTACATTTCGTACCAAAGCACGTTGATATCCAGCGCATCGCGATTAACAACAACAGGTGCTAACGCATGCCGGATGACTGCAGCAGAGATCTCGGGCGGCTCCAGGCCTTGCGCGAATGCCTCACCCCATCCGCTCAATCCATTGTCGGTTTGAATACGTACCAATGTCGCCGAGCGTTGCCGCACCCAGCCTTGCGAGAATGCAAACGGTTCTTCAAGTGGTGTCTTTAGTACGTACACATCAACTGAATTAATTTTCATGAATGGCTGCTGACAATCAGCTCAGGTACCAGTGAATTCAGGTTTTCGTTTTTCATTAAAAGCTAAAACTCCCTCGTAGCGATCTGCAGTTGATACCAGCTGATTATACGCCACTACCTCAAATGCCATGCCATCTGTTAAAGACATTTGCAGCCCATGATGAATAGACTGCCTCGCCTGCCTGACCGCCAACGGTGCGTTGCCGGCAATTTTCATTGCCACAGCTAATACTGCATCGTTTAGCGTTTCAACTGATGGAAAAACTTCGTTAACTAATCCCCACTGACATGCCTCAGCTGCAGTAAAAGGGTTGCCACTTAATATGTATTCCTTAGCCCGACGTTCACCTATAGCCCGGGCCAGTGTTTGCGTACCACCAATACCGGGAATAATTCCAAGCCGTGTTTCAGTTTGTGCAAATTTCGCATGCTCTGCCGCATAAACAAAATCGAGCGCCGCTACTAACTCACAGCCCCCACCGTATGCCGCTCCATTAACCGCACCGATAACCGGGACCGGACAGTCAATAACAGCGCGAACCATTCTTTCAAAAATCAGATGCTGTTTCTGCCAGTCCTCGTCAGACATACCATTGCGTTCTTTTAGGTCACCACCTGCACAAAACGCTTTTTCACCGCGGCCAGTCAGAATAATCACCCGATACTGCTCAGGGGCGTGCGCCAGAGCTTCAAATACATCAATCAGATCACGAGCCATTTGCGTATTAAACGCATTTGAAGCGGCCTCGCGGTCCAGAGTGACCATCAATATATGTCCGTTGGTTGTATCGGGCGGGTTATCGATGCCGGGGTTAGTCAACGAAAGTGTTTGGTAAGTTTTAGACATAGACTGGATTGGTTTGTGGAGCTGAGTTGCAATATAGAGAATTCGCCAAAGCGTCGCAAACAATACGCGCCATTTACCCGCAGATTCTGGCATGTTTTTGGGCTGTCAATGTACTCAGGCGTACATTCTGTTTAAACTCGATGGCAATGAAAAACGAACAAAAAATGAACCGGGAGGCTCTGTTAAACGGAGATATCCAAAAACTGGCTGAAAGCCGACCAGGTATGCAAAAACTGATGCCGGATGATGTCAGACAAAAAATGGTTCAGGACACCATTGCAAACGCTCCGGATAAATCAGAGTTTCGTGTGTTCGCCTATGGCTCTCTGATCTGGAATCCGGCGCTTGAGATTGAATCCACCTATCCATGCAGCATTGATGGTTTTCATCGAAGCTTTTGCTTCTGGACGGTCATGGGTCGCGGCAGTGAGGATATGCCGGGATTGATGATGGGGCTTGAAAGCGGTGGCAGCTGTGATGGCGTAGCCTACAGCATAGCGCCTGATAAAATCGAAACTGAACTGGATATTCTTTTTAGACGTGAGATGTTGTCATACATTTATAAACCCACCTGGGTCAAAGCAAAATACCGCGACAGCAAAACAACTGCAGGTACGGATATGCTGACTTTTGTCGTCGATACCGAAAGCGATCGTTTCTGCTGTGAGCGTGATGACGCCACTATGGTTAAAACGCTGGCAACCGCAGAGGGACCGCTGGGCAAAAATTGTGATTACCTCTATCAGCTGGTCGAACACCTTGAAGCACTGGGTTATAAAGATCAGAATATGACTGAACTGGCACGCAAGGTCAGAAGTTATCAGGCTCAACACTAACCGGTTACATTGTATGCCTCATTTCAGTTTTGAATATTCCGCCAATCTTGAAGACACTGTCGATATAAGTGCTCTGTGTGTTGTAATACGCGAAGCTGCTATCGAGACAGGGTTATTCCCAATACCGGGCATTCGGGTACGCGGTTTCAAATCAAAGCACTATTCAATTGCCGATGGAAATCCCAAGCACGCGTTTCTGGATTTATCTATCAGGCTGCGAGAAGGCCGACCACAGGATAAGAAAGAAGCTGCCACACTTGATATTTTTCAAGCCATGAAAACTTTTTTGGAGCCTGCATTACAAAAACACTCTATAGCCCTTTCGATGGAAATGCGTGATATTGATGCGAGCCTGAGTCCAAAGACCGGTACTATACGAGAACATTTGCCATCTGATACCTGACATTAGTCGCACTTCAAAAAGCCGAAGTCGTGCGGTTTTGACTGCATGTTCATTTGAGTAGATTTACAATGACTGCAGCGGGCAACCCTTAACCGTTGCAGTCGTTGAGGTTGTTGGTTCGAGCGACGGCATTGAGAATACCGAATAGGTAAAAGCATGTAACTGAAACACGTCGGATAAGGCTTGTTCGCTAGCAATGTGGATGGAATCCAGCAGGATGTTGAAAATCGGTTAAGATAATCCTGAGACCGTTGCACACTAAATTTATAAGTCTGTATTTTTCGAAAATGCAAAAGAAATATTTTCAAAATATAAATTCAATATATGGACTAGTTATTATTGCAGGCGCGGTGTCGTTGTTCTGTTTGTTGCTGTGCTCGCGCTAACGTAGCAGCGCATCGGTTGTTGAATTAAGGGGCGACTATTGTGACCTTTTTATATTGGGAGATTGTGAATGGAGAATATGAAGGCTGTAATCAGAAAAGGTTTCTATGGCACTTTGTGTTTTCTCTGTAGTTGCGCCGCGCTATTTTTCGCAAGGGTTTTTCTGAAAACCCTCAGACTTTATTTCAATCCTGAATCGAACCTTCTACCATCTGACGTTGCATTCGCGGGGGTGGTTGCTGTTACGTTCGGTATCGCCGCAACAATATTTTGGATAACTCTCACCGATAAACGAGAAAAACGGCATACTCCGACGCATCAAGGGTATATTTCCTGGCGAAATTTCGGCGGCTCTCCGAAAAAAAAGTGGATCTTCTGGTGAGTTAGACCAGCTGCCAGGTAATGCCCGTTTAATTCCGGCAGCTCATCTATGCCTTCCGCGGCAAGTCCATTTTCTGCCGGCGCTCCCAGAGCGCCTTTCGGCTAATCCCAAGCTTACTGGCCAGCTCTGTCTCAGATAACTTGTCTTCAAAATTTAAAACAAAATAGCGAAAGTAGGCATCGAGACTTAAATCCAACCCGCTGTGCGACGCCTCTCCGGCAATTACATTAATACCAAGGTGTACCGGTTTTATCTCTTCAGAATCAACCATCAGTACCGCCCTTTCAATGACACTCTTTAATTCATTAATATTACCCGGCCACTGGTAAGCCTGAAGGGCATTGCGAGCTTCTTTTGACAAGACGATCCGGCGTTTTCTGTAGCGCTTTACAAAAAGCCCTACATAGTCAGCCGAAATCGGGCTGATGTCTTCCCGTCTCTCACGCAAAGGTAAAGACGGAAACACACAATCACCAAATAACTCCGCAAGTTCCGGATGCAGTAAATTTTCTTTTACTGCTATCTCGGGAGAATCCATTGCCAATATGATTAGTCGAACGTTTGGTGCTGAGCGCTTATTTTTTGCGTTAAGCAACTGAGTTGCGAGAAGCAGTTGCTTTTCAACAGGCAGCGCACTTATTGTTCTTACCACCAGCGTACCACCATGCGCTGCCTGCAATAATCCACTGGCTGGTCGGCTGCCATCCTGACTGGATCCAAAAAGCAGTGGCTCAATCTCTGCAGGCTGATACATCGGCAAATCGGCAAATACCAACGGACCACGATTGCGCTCGCCGTGACCATGGCACAGGCGCGCCAGCATCTCCTTACCACTCCCGCGCTCTCCCTGCAGATAAACAAAAAGATCATTCGAGTCGATACTTTTTATTGATGCAATTGTCTCCTGCATCACCGGATTGAGGGAGTCGAGCTCTATCTGTGGGTATAGTCGATTAAGATCACGACGCATGGCGGCATTCTGCACAGAGAGCCTGTTCTCGCGAAGTGACCGCTCAATAGTCAGCAACAGCTCATCGTGATCGAACGGTTTACTAATGTAATCTGCAGCGCCGAGTTTCATCGACTCAACTGCGGATCGCACGCTTGCATAGCTGGTCATCATGATGACCGGCACTTGCTCAGCGAAATCAAGAATCTGGTTGCCATCACGACCGGGGAGCCTTATATCAGCAAGGATGACATCAAAGGACTCAGGATAGAGTTCAATCGCCTGCTCTACACTGGAGGCACCCACTACTTCATAGTTATTGCGTTCGAGCAATAACGTCAGCTGCTTGCGGATGATGTCTTCATCTTCCAGCAGTAATATTCTATTCATACACCGGTCGCCTGACTAGACTGTGACGCAGGACTTGCAGGCAGCCTGATTTCAAAACATGCTCCATTGTGCACAGCTGAGTCTACTGAAATTTTTCCACCATGCTCATTGACCAGACTATACACGAGTGACAACCCAAGGCCAGTGCCGCGGCCAACCGACTTGGTCGTATAAAAAGGTTCAAAGATCCGTGATTGATCCTCCGGTTTTACGCCAATGCCATAATCACGCACCGTAATCACCTGCATTCCGTCACGAGAGCTACCGGTAATATCCACTACACCATTTGGTTCTGAAACATCACAGGCGTTATTTAGCAGATTAACGAAGATTTGTACCATTTGGCGTTCACTTCCAGAAACCCATAGGAGGTCTTGAAAGTCTGTATTAAATTCAATAGATTTAGCCTGCTCTGAAAGTCGCACCAGTTGAATTGCCTGTTGAATGCAGTCACTTATTTCAATGCGCTCGCGTTCTTCCAGACCCAGTGGTTCGTTACGCGCAAACGCCAACAGGGACTTTACAATTTCATCGATGCGCTTTACCTGGGTAAGAATATCTGCAGCACTTTGCTGCGGTGTATCTACCTTCAGCGCAGATACTGTACCCTCCGCGATATCGGTATGAATACTTTGATTTTGAGCAATACTCGCTATGCCCGTTAGTGGATTGCCGATTTCATGCGCCACACCTGCTGCCAGGCGACCGATAGAAGCCAGGCGCTCACTATGTGCGAGTTCTGACTCAAGCAAATCAAGATTGGTTCTGTCTTCAACCAGTATCACCTGACCTGCCGCCGGTCCGGTAGTTCCAACCTCTGCCGTCACCATCGCTTTGTGAAAGTTAAATGACTTGCTGCCCGTGTCGAGCTCTATCAGGTGCTTAAAAATATGATCATCGTCAGATTCAGCAAATTCGAACAACAGCTTACTCCATGGCAACGGCAGTTCATGCAGTTTACTTTGACGTGCGACTTTATCATCAATACCTGAAATATCTTCCATGGCCTGATTCCAGATTAAAATACCTCCGTCAGGTCCAAACGAACAAACGCCAAGCGGCAGTTCATGCAATACATTTCTTAAATAACGTCGTAGATTATCGAGCTCTTTTGTCATACCACGCATCTGCTCACTCGAGGTTTCCAAACGCACTTCCATTGCACGCAGCGTTTCTGTCAATGCAAGATGCGCAGGCTGGTTTAGCTCTAGATGACCACGCAGTGTGAGCCTCGCGACAGTTGGCCCCAGTAAACCCGACAGGTTTCTCTCGAGGCGCTCGTGCAGCAGGCGCAAATCGACAACCCGCATGCTGTTTTCATCGAGCTTAAGTTCACTAACTGCACGACGCACCTCCTGCTCTGCTGCTTCTTTACCGAGAAGTTGCTCCAACTGATCGGTGTAGTCAGAAGTTGATCGAGCTATTACAAGACCAGACAGTGGACGAGCTGCATCAGATACACAGGCTTGCGCCGCCTCGCCTTCTTCAATACTTACCTTAGTCAGCAAGGAACCGATGACATACAGCAGGCAATTCACTGTTAAAGAGCAAAACGTCGATATACTCCAGACATCAACATCACCAAAGCCAAGACTACTGGTTAAGCGCTCCATGCTGCTGATAGTTGCGGAGTCAGTCAGCAAAGGCAGTACGAGTATAAAGAACCACACCAGTGCACCGCCAAACAGCCCTGCAAGAAATCCAGCTTGCGTTGCACGGGTCCAGAACAGCAAGCCGATAACTCCGGGCAACAGCTGAATTGCTGCAACAAAAGAAATCAGACCAAGACTGGCAAGACCTTCGTGTAGTTCTATCACCAGATAAAAGCCATAGCCGGCTGCAATAATTGCAGTGATAGCTATCCGTTTACTCCACACCAGACCCCGGTATAAGTTTGTATCAGGGTTGTTGATAGCGATACTTACCGGCAACAATATATGATTCAGGCACATGTACGACAACGACAGGGTTGTTACTATCATCATGGCGCTGGCAGCAGAGAGCCCGCCAATGTATACCAGCAGTGACAACCACTGGTTATCGAGCGACATGGCCATACCCAACACATAAAAATCCGGTGGATTGGTTAACGCCAGCTGCTTGCCAGCCCAGAGAATCGGGAAAATCGGCAGATTTAATAACAACAGATACAACGGAAACATCCAGTAAGCGGTTTTCAGAGAATTCGGTTTCAGGTTTTCAACAAAGGTCATGTGGTACTGGCGCGGCAGTAAAAACGCAGCACCAAATGCCAACAGCAAAAGCGTACTCCACAGCGACGAATTTACCGGTTCATACATCGCTCGCAGTTCCTGCGGGTTATCAGAAAGCCACTGATGCATGGAATCTACACTGCCAAAGACGCCATACACGGCAAACAATCCCGCCACCAAAAGTGCGACTAACTTTACCGCCGATTCAAATGCTATCGCGAGCACCAGGCCTGAATGCTTCTCTCTTGACGTCAGGTGCCGCGCACCAAACGCAACACTGAAAATAATTATCGCAATGCAAAACGCCAGAGCCAGTAAGTTTGGCGCCGCCTCCCGTGCGAGCACCTGAATGGATCTGGTTACAGCAGTTATTTGTAAAGAGATATACGGCAGGATACCTATCAACATAAAAACCGTAACGCATAACCCGGTTGCACGACCACCATACCGAAACGCAAGGAGGTCAGCGATTGATGATAGCTGGTAGTCACGACACAGACGCAGGATGGGGGCTAATAAATACGGGCCCAACGTAAAGGCCGCTGTCACCCCAAGATATATAGTTAGAAATGCCAGACCACTGCTATCGGCCAGACCGACACTGCCGTAGAAAGTCCAGGACGTGGCATATACACCTAACGACAGAGCATATACAGCCGGGTGTTCGATTAGTCGCCTGGGGAAGTAGCCGTTTTCACCAGCATAGGCAATTAAAAAAAGGACTCCAAGGTATACCAGCGCGGCCAGAAACAGCAGCCAAAGTTCAATCCCCATGCCGGTCATTCTCATCAGATGACGGGCTGCGATCTACGCCTGTGAAGCTGTCCAGAGCAACAAACGCTATCAACACAAGCCATAATACAAAGACCGTATACCACGGCAGATCCAGCTCCGCCCACCAACGGGTGAAAGGCGAATGAAAGACAAAAATAGCACCAAGCACCAACAGTATGGCGTGACCTGTATAACGCAGCATCAGTACAGTGTACCGCAATACTGCAAAGACGAATTTCCAGTCATTGTTTTATTCCCGCTTATTATCGGCGTCGGTTTGAATCGGTTCCGGGTGATCGAACAAGGGAAGATCTGTGCGTATAATCTGCTGTGCGCAATTATAACCGCGGAATACGAGAATAACTCTCTGACAAATCATATACTGTCAGATTCTGTATGCTATCAACAGATCAATAACCATGAAACCGCAGCCGTTCCCTATTCAAACATTCAATAACGGCTCACTTAGCGCTATGGCAATGCCGGAAGCGACGGCACTGGAATCAGACCTGCTGACACTTAAAAATGTCGGTATAGACAAAATACTGTGTCTGCTGGAAGAAACGGAATCACAGCAACTTGGACTACGCGATCAGCCGTCGCTGGCTGAAAAGGCAGGCATTGAGTTCCAGCGTTTTCCAATACCTGACTATGGAGTACCCGACTTTCTCGATCTGCAGGTACAGATCACACAAATACTCAAAGATCTCGAAAACGGCAAACATTTGCTCGTACACTGCCGTGGCGGTGTAGGCAGAACCGGTTTAATCTGCTGCTGCGCCATGGTTACTACAGGTCTTAATGTGCCGGATGCAATCAGTCTGGTGACCGAAAAGCGCGGCACGCAGGTACCCGAAACTCCAGCGCAAATTGATATGATAATTCGCTATGCTGCACGCAATCGAACCGCCTGATCATATTCGGCACATCACAAGACTGCAAGAGACCCCTGGATGCAATGCACTGTTATTCTGGTAAGACCTAAGTATCCAAGAAACATCGGCATGGTGTCACGGGCCATGAGCAATTTTGGTCATGAGCGTCTTGTATTAATTGAACCACGATGTGAACTCGACCGGTCCGCGAATAAGGGTGCAGCACAAGGTCAGCAACCGCTGCGACATTGCACTACCTACCAATCGTGGGAAGACTACGCCAAAAAAGAACCAGACGGACCCCGAATCGCATACAGTCGCAGAGATGGCCGTCGTCGGCCTGTGTATGACATCGAGGAGCTTAAAGACTGGCAACCACTCAGCGACGGGAGACCGGTGTCCCTGATATTTGGCACAGAAGATCACGGCTTGTCACGCGATGATCTCAAGTGGGCACACAGAACCTGCACGCTGGATATACCGGGGCCATTAAAAAGTATGAACCTGTCACATGCCGTACTGCTGGCGTTATCCCAACTACCAAAACTTACGCCGCAACCAGCTCGTGAACCCGAGCCAGTGCAAACCCCGGATGATCACTTACAGCGATGGCTGACAACACTCAACTTTGACTTGTCGAGCAAAAACTGGAATGCATTTTATTCAATGCGCCAGATGCTCATGAAAGCCAATCTAACAAGACGAGAAATGGATTTGTTCAAAACAGTGATCGAGCAGACGTTGCGCCGGATCGATCAAAAAACGGATAAGTAGACCACAGGTGCCTGCGCGACAGCAGCATCCGCCTGCCGCGAACATGCCACAGCAGCGCAAACAGACACATATTTT
Source organism: uncultured Granulosicoccaceae bacterium (assembly GCA_964649465.1). Taxonomy (GTDB): domain Bacteria; phylum Pseudomonadota; class Gammaproteobacteria; order Granulosicoccales; family Granulosicoccaceae. The sequence goes on from CAZYRP010000036.1 coordinate 13,340, forward strand.
CAAAATGCGCTTCCTGCCAATCCGGAGATCCACAGAAAACTCACAACTGGCTTGCCACACACCTTTGCGCGTGGCACCATTTTCCCTGATTATCAGGATAATCCAGCCACCTTCCCCGAGCCAGACATATTGACCTCCCCTTCACAAATTGCGTCGTCAAGCGCAGTAATTGAGCTTTCTAAAATACACAAGAGCTACGGCGATCTGGAAGTTCTTAAAGGAATTTCAGTAACGGCAAACCGAGGTGACGTTACCGCACTTATCGGTTCTTCCGGCTCCGGCAAAAGCACGCTATTGCGGTGCATCAATCTGTTGGAGATACCAGCCAGTGGCGACATAGACTTTCTTGGTGAGCGAGTAAAATGGAAGCGCGGTCGAGGTGGCCGAGTACCGGCCAAGCAAGATCAGGTACAACGTATGCGCACCAATCTCTCTATGGTTTTTCAGCAATTCAATTTGTGGGCACATATGTCAGTGTTGCAAAACATCACCGAAGCCCCGGTAAATGTACTCGGAAAGAACCCACACGAAGCCGAGAAACTCGCTTTGCAGCTACTCGATAAAGTAGGTATTGCAGATAAAGCTGATCAATACCCCGCACAACTGTCAGGTGGGCAACAACAACGTGCGGCAATTGCAAGGGCACTTGCGATGGAACCTGCTGCCATGCTGTTCGATGAACCCACAAGCGCGCTTGACCCGGAGCTCGAGGCGGAAGTGGTTCAGGTAATAAAGCAACTTGCTCAGGAAGGCAGCACGATGATTATAGTAACGCATGACATGAAGCTTGCTTATGAGGTATCGAACAAGGTGATTTTTCTGCACGACGGCAGCATTGTTGAACAAGGCACACCTGATGAAGTATTGGTAAACACCAGATCAGATCGGCTCAAGACATTTCTACAATCAACTGCCGCGTTTGGTCAAAAATAACGGTATTACACGGCTGCCCGTTTTCTACTACCCGGTTGGCAATGCACCGCTAACATACAAATATCAGAAACCTTTGCGATGCAGACTTGCAATAAGTAAATCGCCGTGAGGAATCAACAAAACAAATTCCGAACCAACACCGGGAATCGAATTAACTTGTAACTCGACCTTCAGTAAAGTCGCTATACGTCGCACCACTGCGAGTCCGAGCCCCACTCCTTTTCCCCGGTGGTTACCAGAATGGTTCAGCTGTACGAAATCACTAAAAATCCGCTCTCGTTCTGTTACTGGAAATCCACAACCTGAGTCAGTGACACGAAGTACCACCTGATTTTCTGACTGCTCAAGGCTTATCTTTACCGTTCCCTGCGTTGTATATTTAATTGCATTTGAAATTAGATTACTTATTAAGCGACCGAGCAATACCGGATCAGAATCAACTTTGGCTCGATCTCCAGTTACGCATATATTGATATTTTTTTCTTCGGCAGAAATTCTTTCGGCCTCCAGAAGTAGCTCGCAAAGTTCATAAAGATCGAAGTGCTTTCTATCAACAGTAACTGCATCAGCGTCAAAGCGCGCGATATCCACCACACCGTCGAATTGCTGTTTAAGCATATCTGCTGTGTCTTCTATACCGCGGACTAAAGCGCTTTGCTTTTCATCACCTTCCAGACTTTCCTTAAGGTTACCAACAAAAAGCGACAGGGCGTGAAGCGGTTGGCGCAAGTCGTGGCTGGCGGCAGCCAGAAACCGGTTTTTAGCCTTATTAGCATCAATCGCTTCCCGGAGAGCCGCTTCATTTTCAGATTGGCTTTGTAAAAATATTTTGCTCTGATTTACTACCTCAATATCGGAGCTAACCATTCCGATGATTAGCTCCTGTGTTCGTTTGGCACACACCATTAATAACGAGATAAATGCTGTAACGAGAATAGATAATGCAAAGTACACCGGTTCACCACTAATGCCTAAAAACAACACAGCCTGACCAAGATTCAAAATCACCATAAGCGCCTGAGCCCTGCGTTGTGCAACAGTTTTCAGGCTCGATCCAATTGCACAAAGAATACAGAGCATCATCAGGATAATAACGATTTCTCTGTTATAGGAAAGCCCAAACAGCCAGACGCTTGCACCAACAAGAGCGGGGATAGCAAGACCCGTGAAAACCAGATCAGCTTCATTCTGAATCAGCTTCTTCGGGCTGGCGTCAGTGAGTGTTTTTCTTAACCGCTTGCAAATCGAAAAATGCCACGCTGCAAGCGACATCACTGCAAGCCCCCAAAAAAGGAGCATAGAATTATCGGCCCGGTTCCAAAGCGAAATCACCACTACAAGGCCAATCAAGATAGCCAAAGATGTTGTTAACAAACCCTGGCTTGTTCGGATTTCCTGAGATCTTCTGGTTGTCTCTAACACTACCTCGTTCTGTTCAAGTGAAGTAACGTTAGCGCCAACGATATAATTTACCAATGTCATACGTCGTTCTGCTTTTGAGCGTCAACCTAGTCACAGCACTCTCCACAACGACGACTAAAAACCTATCGCAAAACCCTTTGCAGTAAAAACATCTTCCAGGACAGTCGCGATACAATCTGACGAGTACACCAGCATACTAGAATACAACACTCTCCAAAATAGTGCATCTGATAGCACCGCTGAGGCGCAGATGACTGTTAAATCCCGCCCGGATAAGTCAGTATGTCCATATCTAACAGAATCCGGACTAGTGGAAAATGCGTTGGTATTTCGATTACATCTCGCCATATGCTTACCTGCAGAGCACTCAACTGAAGAAGCTCGATTCAATAGAACCAGTCACCTGCACACCAGTGTTGTTCGCTGGATTACTCAATCACTGGGACAACATCGGCCCCGCGGAAATCGCTCCAAAAAGAAAGTGGACATTCAGGGAAATTGCGTGGTTGGCAGAAAGCGACAACATAGAGTTGACTTTTCCCTCAAGCCATCCGTTTAACCCGCTGCCACTACTACGCCTTGGCATGATTCACAACAATGAGATTGATGTTGTTCAAAGGCTGTTCCACTTCGTATGGGCGCAAGGCAACCTCCCTCAGGATGAAGAAGCATTTTCGGCACTGCTTGACGAGCTTGGAACTAACGCCAATGAATTGAAAAACGAAAGCTTAAAAAAGCAACTGCACGCCAATGGCGAACTCGCTATTAAGCAAGGGGTATTCGGCGTACCATCGTTGAAGATAGACAACGAATTATTCTGGGGTTACCACGCAACCTATATGGCAACTTCCTACCTGACAAACTACAAAAGCTATCCTCATGAAAAAATAAAGAGAGCAGACTCAATTCCGGAGGGTACCGGGCGACAGACAACAACAAAAACCAAAACTCTGCACGACGCGTCGAAGGCTGCTGATAATACCACCAAAAAAGAACCACGCATTCCACTGCAACCCATTGATCTGGCAGAGCCCGCTGACTTGGTTGCCGCCATTAGAAAGAGACGTGGTGGACAACTGATCGAGCTTGACAGATTACTGTTATACAGCACGCCACTATCGGAGGGATGGAACCACTTTGTGGGTAATATTCGTGAACACTTTTCAGTTGCACAACAGCTCAGAGAACTTGCCATGTGCACTGTTGCGGTATTAAACAAAGCAGAGTATGAGTATTCACAGCACGCTCCGCTATATATCAAAGCAGGTGGCAGTAAAGAAAAATCTGTATTACTAAGACAACCCGACAAGGCAAAAGACAATCCGGCATTCACGGAAGCTGAGCAGCTTACCATTGCTCTTACAACCCAACTGACCCGGGATGTCAGAATTAGCGACGCGCTGTTTGACCGATGCAGCACATTTTTCGGCAATGAACATTTGGTAGAGTTAGTTGCAACAATTGCCGCATACAATATGGTGTCGAGATTCCTTGTCGCTTTCGAACTGCACCCACAGTAATATCACGTTAGCCGATTCAGTCAGACTGTATACTTGTAACTTCCAGTCAATACGGAGAAATAGATAGTGGCAAATAAAGACTCTGAAATAGACACCAGTAAATGGTCAGTGGAGGACAGCAGAAACGATGGTAGCAGCACGTTTTCTATTTCAACTGCTCCTACCCTGGTGGAGCCACTGTACACATCAAAAAAGGACTATAAGAAAAAGCTACGTTCTATCGTCAAGCGCATCGATGAACTCATGGAAGTAATGTACGCACAAAATCGTTATGGTTTGCTACTCGTATTTCAGGCTATGGATGCTGCAGGTAAAGATGGCACAATCAAGCGCTTGCTAACCGGTGTGAATCCGGCAACAGTACAGGTTTACTCATTTAAAAAGCCGAGTGATGAGGAGCTTGATCACGGATATCTGTGGCGTATCATTCAGCGCATGCCGGAACGCGGACGACTGGGTGTTTTTAATCGTTCATACTATGAGGAAGTTCTGGTGGTGCGAGTGCACCCGGAAATTCTTACCGACTACCAGCGGCTGCCGGCTGAACTGATCAAAGATACGGAGACCGTATTCGAAAGTCGCTTTGACCAGATCCGTAACTTTGAATTGTATGCGAACGACAACGGCATTAAGGTCATTAAATTCTTTCTAAACGTCTCGGAAGAGGAACAACGCCAAAGATTAGTAGCCAGACTCGACGACCCGGATAAAAACTGGAAGTTCTCAATGACAGATGTCGATGAGCGAGAACACTGGCCCGCCTATATGAATGCTTTCGAAGACTGTATCAATGCGACCGCTGCACCCTATGCGCCGTGGTACGCGGTTCCGGCAGACGACAAACTGAACATGAGACTTATCGTAGCCGCAACAGCTCTGGCAGAGCTTGAAGCGCTTGACATCAACTGGCCAAAGCCGGATAAAAAACTGATGGAGAATTTAGATTCCATTCGCAGCAGGCTTACCTAAGTAACGGCGTAGCATATGACCCGGCAAAAGAACGAGTGCTTTTTTACCACTGACGACAACATCTGGTTTCAACCCACAGATCACACACGCGGCCCGTGGCACGAGGATCACTGTCATGCGGGACCGCCAACCGCACTACTGGCCAGAGCCATTGAGCAACTCAACCCGCATCAAAAGCTGGTACGAATAACCGTAAACCTGATCCGTCCTATCCCTTTTAACGGCTTTCGCATTGATGCGGAGATTACCCGCCAGGGTCGTATTGTTACCACCTGTGGTGCATCGCTGATTGATGCTGACAACAAGACCTGCGCTACCGCTACATCCCTCCAAATGACACCTCAGCCGGCCCAGCCGCTACCGAGCCATACTGCGAGTATTGGTAGACCCACTGATGCCACAGAAGGTGATTTTCCGATACGCAGAACCCTGCACGATAAACCTGCTTTCAATGGTGATGGGGTTGCGGTGAAGTATCCGCAAGCGCAGTCCCCGGAACCGGGACCTACAATCGCCTGGATGAAAACAGTACCGTTATTCAAAGACGAGCCTGGATCCGCGTTCCAGAAAATCTGCCCCCTTGCAGACTGTGGCAACGCCTTCAGCCGCAATGCAGAACCCTGGGACTACAACTTTATGAATCCGGATCTCACAATTCTGCTGCACCGCGACCCGGTTGGGGAATGGCTTGGCACCAGTGCCAGCGGCTACTGGGAAGACAACGGCATAGGTATGGCTGACGCGCAACTGTTTGACGAATCCGGCTCGGTCGGCAGAGCCTTGCAGACTCTGCTGATACGTAAGACATCACATTAATAAATAACTATATATTATTGTTTTATAATTAATTTTTTGATTCTGTAAGTCAATTCAGATGGCAACGCTCAACCCGTGCGTTTCCACCCTCTTTGCACCTGTTTACGATAAAATCTACGTAATCCAGTGTGAAGGAGATCACAACAGACGCCCTCCGTTCGACTGAAAAAGCAATAAATTGAGCCATTGGTGTCACATTTTCGAAACACGGAGACCATATTGGATACACCAAAGACATAATTACGAGACATCTCACAGCACAAAATCCGTTACGCCAATAAAATGCCGCCTTTCTTTGAACAGGCGTATCGGCGATGCAGCACTCCGGTGGTTACTGCAGCTCACTAAAGGCTTTGTTCCCGCTTGCAGTTTTACTCGGGATGCTTTTCAACGCCCCGCTCAAAGCTGCAGAATACACACAACAAATGCGGATAGCAGCCAACGGCGAGATCCTGTCGTTGCTTCTGCGCCCCAGCCGCGTTACCGGCAATCTGGCAGTAGTTGATAACAAAGGCTCTATACAGGGCGTGCCGGTAAGAACCTACATCGGTAAGATCGAAGGCGACCCTGATTCCTGGGTACGCCTGACACAGGGCAGCAATTCACTGGACGGTGTTATCTCTAGGTATGGCAAGCGCTTTAGATTGCAACAAACAGGCAATCAGCGTGCACAGATTAAACCGCTTGCAGACAATCATGACCTGCGAGTGACGCTCACCAACAATCCATTGAGACGTATCGCCGAACGCGCGAACAAGCCAGCCCTACCTGTGACCAGGGTAGCCAAAATCGCCATTGCAGTAGACAGTAAATACAATGCACTACACAACGGCAAGGGCCTGGAATACGCGCTGTCTTTGATCAACTCAGTTGACGGAATCTACCGTGAAGAGTTTGGTCTGGCACTGCAGGTAGAGTCCGCTATTAACGTGACCGATGCCGATTCAGATCCATTTAGCTATGGCAATATAGCTATAGAGGCTATGCTGCGAAGCTTTAGAGATTATCGTATGCGATCAGGTTTGATTGCTAATGATGTAAGTCTTGTGCATCTGTTTACCGGTAACAAGCCCGCTGACGAACCGGTTGGACTGGCATGGATCGATACAGCCTGCCGGACAGACGGTTACGATGTTGGCATTTCAACACACTACCGGCATGACATACTCCTTGCAGCTCATGAAATAGCGCACAACCTTGGCGCTCTGCATGACAACGAAACGGCCTGCGCTGCAAGCACAGATAAAGTAATGTGGCCGTACATTTCATCAGGCACCTCACAGCACTTTTCAAGCTGTACCGTCGAAACGGTTAAGCGAGCTTTGGCCCGCAGCTGCCATGCAAAAACTATCGACCTGGAGCTTGCCGTATCGGTTGAGACTGGTAATACCGATAAGAACAACACGAGAAACAACGATCCGTTTCTTGCTAATCCTGCAGCAGCTCTGGCTGTAGATTTGCCTGAAAGCAAAAGCGCTATAGTTGCTCAGGGTAATTGCGTTGATAACAACACAATTCAAAATACCTACGCCCAACGCCACGCAGATTGCAGTGCTGACGTCAGAAACAACCTAAGCCTGCCAGATGCTGAAGTCAGCAAGCTGAGAGTTGTTCCAGCTCAGGAGCCGATGCTGGACACCCATTCTTTGCTGGCCAGTGATGCAAACGCTCGACTAACTCGCAAGCTCACAGATACTCACCAGTGGGACGCCACTCGTTCAGGCACTGGAATTATTCTACTTGCCGGATTGTTTTTCATACTGGCTGCAGCTCTGGCAGCGGTTCTCACAGGCAAAAGACGGCAGGGTCGAAGCCGATAATGTCCCCACGGCCAAATCCGCAGGTGGACTTAAGCCACTGTCAACAATTCGAATTCGCTTCGATGGCGATTGATCGCGGCAGCGATGCTGTCTAAATCTCGCAGGCGCTTGATGTTCGGAAAAAGTTGCCGCGCGCCAGCGTACTCTCTTACTAAATAACACATCCACTGCTTGGTGCGATTGCCCGCATACTTTGCCGGTAAACCTTCTGCGGTTTCCAACAGCTGCACAAGCAATTCCAATACATCCAGCCACTCCAGATTGCGGTGCGCCGTATTGTTTACGTCCGCCGCGATCTGGTTAGCAAGATCCGGCTTTGCCAGCGCACCACGCCCCAACATAAGGTCCATGCACTGGCTGTCTTTTCGCGCCATAACCGAGTCAGTTGATGACCAGATTTCTCCATTCACAATAACGGGAATCTTTAACGCGTCACGAACCTGCTTCACCTGTGACCAATGCGCCGGTGGTTTATAGCCGTCAAGCCGGGTACGGGCATGAACACAAAGTTCTGCGGCACCCGCTCGCTCCACACCGATGGCAATTTTTAGTAGGTCATCAGTATGATCAAAGCCCAGTCGAATCTTGGCAGTTACCGGCACATTCGGATCAACCGCATCGCGAACACCAGCGACGATCTCTGAAACTCGATCAGGAGTGCGTAATAACGCAGATCCGCCACCGTGCCGATTGACCGTCTTTGCCGGACAACCAAAGTTTATATCTATCCCCGGGGCACCCAACTCAACAAGCCGCTTCGCACTATCGGCCATTGACTTACAGTCACTCCCGAGCAGCTGCACAAATACCGGCACCCCGGTATCCGTCACTCCACCATTGCGCAGCTCAGGACAATATCTTAAAAATACTTTATCGGGGTAAACGCCGGTGGTCACGCGCACAAACTCAGTTACGCACCGATCATAGGAAAATACTGATGTGAGTATTTTTCGCATATGGTAATCAGTGACGCCTTCCATCGGCGCAAGCATGATTCTCATAGAAAGGTACTAACAATGTTCATTGCTTTGTTGTCTCAGCCGAGAGACAAGTCGCAATCGTTTTTGCAGTGTGCAGCAACCACTCAATATACAGGTCTGCACCTGCAGTGAAATCATACGCCAGCGGATCAATGGACACCGGCCGTAATCCTAAATCTTCCGCCAGTATGTTCACTACTGGTGATTGGAACTGAGGCTCCGAGATAAGACAACCCGGCATCTGATCAGCCACTTCTTTATGCAGTGCACGCAGCCTTCTGCCTCCAGCCTGCACTTGTGGCTGAGGCGCTACCACAATGGCTTCACCCAACTCAAAAGCCCGCTCGAGATATTGCAGTGAATCGTGATAAACAAGATACCGAATTCCTTTAACCTCCCTTAACAGTTTCTCCACTTCGATGATGCCTGCTTTGAGCTCTGTCTCGAAACGCTCAGCATTTGAGCGGTATTTGTCTGCATTAACCGAATCGAGCGCACTCAGTCGGCCAGCCAGTTCATGGACTACTTTTAGTGCATTGTGCGGATCCAGCCAAAGATGATAATCAGGCTTACTGTCACCCTCTGAAATACCAGTACTAAGATCGACGCTTGTGTTCTTGTTGCGGCTGGCGTGAAGCACAATACCCTTGATTTTTGCAAGCGACAGAACTGACGCATCTTTATTAAAATTTTCAATCATCGAAGGCAGAAAACGCTCCACTCCCTCACCGGCCCAGACAATCAGATCAGCATCTCTGACAGATCTGATATGCGACGGTCTGACCTGAAAAAGATGTGGAGAAGAATTACCACTGAGCAACAACGCGGGTGTCGACACACCGTCAGTTACCACGCTCACCAGACTGTGTATCGGCTTAATGGTAGCCAGCACAGCAAGCGGCTTTGGAGCTGACTCGGCATAGGTAGCCGCAGGTAGCAAAAACAGTAAAAGCATACCGAAAACACACCACACAGGCGCTGCCACACCCCTCCATTGCGGGACGTAACACCCAGACGGATTAAATTGGTTAGTCGTATGCTTCAACAGTGGGATCAGATATGATTGGACTATCAATTATAGAGTATCGCGGGGCTATAACCGCAACTCCCGACACACAACCTTGCATACGGTACGATCGATCTCTGTCACAGCGGGTCTGTACCCCCCACTCATAAGCCGGCGGACTGTTAAGCGTGAACCAGAAAGCGATCAAAGAGAAGCTGATCGAGGTTGTCAATTTGTCGGTTAAGCGCGGCAGAGACACACTTATACACGATGTCAGTCTGTCTGTCAGCCGCGGCGAAATCGTCACTCTTGTGGGTCCGAATGGCAGTGGCAAGAGCACTACAATCAAGGCAATATTGGGCATTCAGAAGCCAGCAACCGGCACAGTTTCATCACTTGACGCCATCACAATTGGCTACGTACCCCAGAAACTCGAAATCAACTCGTCCATGCCTCTCAGCGTTCATCGCTTCATGCGGCTGACACACAAGCACAAAGATGACGCCATTCATTCTGCACTGGCAACTACCGGTGCAGAGGGTCTGTACAACCGCGAAATGTCAGCGCTTTCCGGTGGCGAATTTCAACGCGTTTTGATTGCCCGCGCAATCGCTGCACGGCCCGACCTGCTCGTTTTAGACGAGCCCGTGCAGGGAGTCGACTTTAATGCTGAACTTGAAATCTATCAGCTTATCGCGCAATTGCGGGACGAGCTTAACTGCGGCGTGCTGCTCGTTTCCCATGACCTGCATATTGTGATGGCCGAAACCGATACCGTTGTCTGCCTGAACGGCCATGTTTGCTGCTCCGGTTCGCCACAGGTTGTAACGACCAGTCCGGAGTTTACCGATCTCTTTGGCGCTCGTGGATCCGAAGCGCTCGCAATTTACAAACATCACCACGATCATTCCCACGGTCCCGATGGAGAAGTTATACACAACCATCCTCACAGCAAGCACAACGCCTGAAACCATGCCGCAACCCGTGTCCAATTAAGATGCTGGATGACTTCTACTTCAGAGCAATATTAGCCGGTGTACTTGTCGCACTACTGGCGGCTCCATTCGGGTGTTTTGTGATCTGGCGGCGAATGGCGTACTTCGGCGATACCATGGCGCACTCGGCGTTACTCGGTATCACGATCGCATTATTCTTCGAGATCAACGTTAACGCCGGTGTATTTATAGTTGCTGTCGTCACCGCATTATCAATGGTTTATCTGCGCCAAAGCTCTGATCTGCCGAATGATACTTTGCTCGGCATACTCTCTCATTCATCACTCGCGCTGGGCTTGCTCGCAATTGGCTTTTTGAGTAACAGCAACATCGATATTCTGTCTTACTTATATGGCGATGTATTGTCAGTTGGCAAACGCGACGTCATAATCATTGCGGCCACTACAGTAATGGCATTGATCTTACTGACACTTATCTGGAAGCCGCTCCTGGCGTCAACGGTAAATGAAGAGCTTGCCGTTGCAGAAGGCACTAAACCACATTACATGCAGCTTGTTTATCTGCTGCTACTGGCAGCAGTAATTGCGGTAACTGTAAGAATAATAGGCGTTCTGCTAATCACAGCCCTGTTAGTCATACCGGCAGCGACCGCACGCAGGTTTGCGAAAAGCCCCGAAGGCATGGCCGTACTCGCAGCAATCCTCGGTGCGATAGCAGTCATTATGGGCTTAGCAGCATCACTACAATGGGATACAGCTGCGGGCCCGTCCATTGTTGCCGCAGCTCTTTTACTTTTTCTGGCGAGCTCCGCTGTGCCGCGTTAGCCTGCTGTACCTATTCTTTCCGGCCCATCTTACCTGCCTATTTCTCGGCTGCGATGTAGGCGATCCAGCACTCGTGATCTTCTACATCACGAGTTTCTTCAAACTCGTCCAACGCCTCATCGGTTTCGTCATCGAATTTCTGTACATAGAAGCGAACTCTGCTAAAACCGGATTCGAGCAATAAGTCTTCAACCTCCTGGCCACCCCACAAACGCCATCGATAGCTAAATGCTTTATCGAGCCTGGATTTATCCGGGAAGCGAAAATGGATATAACAGCGCATTTCCTGTGTTAACGGGTTGTATTTATTTTGATCCCACAAATAGGTGAAGCCATCAAGCTTGTGCTTTTCTACTGATGTCTGATGTGCCTCCGAGCCGCCATAGCCGTCGAGGAACATGATGCCGTCATCTTTCAGTGTACTGTGCACATTGGTGAAGTAACGCTTAAGATCTTTACGCTTTTGCAAAATCCAGTAGCTGAAGTTGAATGCCAGACATACATCAACCTGAGGGGTACTCACCTCCATTACATCGGCCTTGATCATCTCAACACGCTCACGCTGCTTCGGCTTTAGCTTCATGTAGTTGTGTTTGTGCCCCCAGTCGAGAACTTCCTGGTCGAAGTCAACGGCATACGCCTGGTTTGCCTTGTTGCGCTTGGTCCACACACAGGCGCTTCGTGAAGTACCTGCAAAGTCTTCACGAAGAACAACCGGCTTCTTACCCCTAATGTCCTTGTAGGTATCCTGAACAAAATCCAGTTCAAATTCAGAATCCTGTACAGACTCCTGATAAAGCTCATGCCGATCAGCACGTTGTGCCATCGTGAGCTTTTTATTTTTCTTTTTCTTAGCCAAGAAATTTACCTTATCTTATGTGCATAACTTTTTAAACGACTGGGAAGAGTGGTCCAGTCAGGCGCCAGACTCAACTCAGGTTAGCTTTTGATGCCAACACCCTTGTTCATTAAACGAAGGGCGATAGTAGCTAATAGTAGTATAAAACCCAAAATAACCAAAAAGGACCACCATAGCGGAAAGTCGGAAGATCCAAGAATACCGAACCTGAATCCGTTAATCATATACAAAACCGGATTTAACAATGAAACGTTGTACCAAAACTCCGGCAGCAGATTTACTGAGTAAAATATTCCACCAAGGTAGGTTAGAGGCGTTAATACGAAGTTCGGAATTATAGAAATATCGTCAAAGCTCTGCGCGTAAACCGCATTGATCACACCACCAATAGCAAACAAAGTTGACGTCAGCACAACGACCAACAGTGTTATAAAGGGATTCTCAACCGAGAGATCTGTGAAAAACAAAGACACAGCAGCCACCAGTGCGCCGACAGCAAGACCACGGCAGACCCCGCCGACTACAAAGCCTGCCAGAATAACCCAGTTATGAACCGGTGCAATAAGCATCTCTTCTATGTGATGTTGGAACTTCGCACTGAAAAAAGAAGACACAGCATTTGAATATGAGTTCGTGATTACCGCCATCATAATGATGCCAGGGATCACGAAGTCAACATAACTGTGACCGTCCATAACTCCGATGCGGGCACCAATCAGCTTGCCAAAGATCATCATATACAAGACTGCACTGACCGCTGGCGGGACGATAGTCTGCACCCAGATACGCATAAAACGCCTGATCTCTTTGACGACCAGAGTCTTAAATGCCACACGATTTACTGTAGCTATACTAGGTTTTGATTGCTGATCAGCTGGATTCATACAAATAACAAACAGGCCGGAGGTCGACTCAAGCTGCCTCGGATTGACTAACCAGGCGCAGGAAAAACTCCTCCAGCCTGTTCGACTTATTGCGCATACTGATTACTTCAAATCCTTGTTTTTGCAGTTGATCAAAAAGATCGTTCATCGACTGGCCGACAACCACTTCGATATCAAGCCGCTTGTTTTCACATCTGACGACTTTATAACCAGTAAGATCGGGTTCCGAAGCCGCAGTGTTTTTTAGATCCAATACAAAAGTCTGCACCATCGCGCGACTGAGCAGCTCACTCACAGCACCCTGCTCTACGATCTTACCCTTATCAATAATCGCGACATTTCGGCATAGGGTTTCAGCCTCTTCAAGGTAGTGCGTGGTAAGAATTATGGTTGTACCGCTTTTGTTTATTTCTTCAAGAAATTCCCACATGGAACGGCGTATCTCAATGTCCACTCCTGCTGTTGGCTCATCCAGTATTAGAAGCTTCGGCTCGTGCATTAACGCCCTGGCAATCATCAGCCGACGTTTCATACCACCAGACATTTGCCGCGCAGCCTCATTGCGCTTATCCCAGATATCCAGCAGCTTCAGATACTTTTCCGCGCGTTTGATTGCTTGATCCTTGGCAACACCGTAGTACCCCGCCTGCGTCACGAGTATATTCATTGGTGATTCAAAAACGTTGAAATTTATCTCCTGTGGCACAAGCCCGATATCAAGTTTGCATTGATTCCGATCTTTCTCGAGATCGTTGCCAAATATTCTGATCTGACCACCACTGCTATTGACCAGAGAACTGGTAATCCCGATTGCAGTCGACTTGCCGGCGCCATTCGGCCCCAGCAGGGCAAAAAAATCACCGGCCTCGACAGTAAGATCAATACCCTGCAACGCCTGATGACCGTTGTCATAGGTTTTTTCAAGCTGAAGTATTTCCAGGGCATACATAATATTTATAACTGCTACTGTAAAACCAATTCAGCCAACACAGACCGTATGGGATCCGGGATGCTCATGGGTCGTTCAGTTTCCGCGTTAACAAACACATCAGTAAAATAGCCTGTGGCACTGACTTCATCACTACCGCTAATAAACAGTCCAACTTCATATCGCACACTCGAATTTCCCAGTCTGCCAACCCGAAGCCCGGCGTCCAGCGTGTCCGGGTATTTTACCGGCGTATGATAGCGACACATGTTTTCGACCGAAAAGCAGCGCACACCGTGTTCTGCAAAATCAAGGCTGGAGTCGACTTCCAGATAGCGCATTATCACAAGCTCGAAGAACGTCAGGTAGCGGGCATTGTTAACGTGGCCATACATGTCGTTATCTGACCAACGCGTAGGAATGGTTAGAAAATGTCTGAAGTGCTCTCGCCTTTCGGTCCTGTCGAGCGGCCGCTCATTTGGATTATCTGACATTGAAGCACTAACCGTTTTTTGTAGCAGCCCATTATAACGTGCCAAAAGTTTGCGCGGTAGATATCTGTGTAGCGAGAACGTGCCACAGAGAGGGCACGCCATTAACAAGCACAGGAACGATCAGTTGACACGCATAGCCACCAATACACAGGAAGGGCATACCTGCCGAAAATGATCCTAAAAGCCCTCCGGTATATGTCGTAATTGCAGTAGCAGGGAATCTGCCGCACATACTCATCTCTGCACTACAGGCTCATCTCAGCACTACAGGCTCCTCTCTGCACCACAGGCTCCTCGCGTCAGCTTTGCGCAAGAGGTGGTCGATTGCTTTGCCAAAGCACTTCGCTGCCGCCGTCGGCACGAGCCAGAACACGGCAGATAACAAACAGCAGATCAGATAACCGATTCAGATAGATTACACTTTGCGGCGGCAAGTCTTCCTGTTCGCCCAGCTCAATAACACAACGCTCGGCTCTGCGGCAGACAGTTCTTGCCAGATGACAGGTGGCTGCCGGCTGGCTGCCGCCGGGGAGAATAAAATCTTTCAATACCGGCAAATCTTCGTTGAGCAAATCCAGCTGGTTTTCGAGCCATGTCACATGCTGCTCTTTTATTGCAACGTGACCCGGGATACAAAGCTCTCCGCCGAGGTCGAACAGATGATGCTGAATCTCAGTGAGCAAAAGTCCAATAGTGTCCGTCACGCCCATAGAGATGACCATTCCGATGACGCTGTTTAATTCATCGGTCGTTCCATACGCTGTCACGCGAAGGCTGGTTTTTGGCACTCTGGTGCCATCTCCCAGTCCGGTTGTGCCGGAATCACCAGTGCGAGTGTAGATTTTTGTGAGTCTGTTTCCCAACTTGCCCCCTGAAGGTGTTGTCACTGTGAAGGTTTTTGATGAATCTGCTCATTGTGACAGACATCGCGATAACAGTGGTACTACATCGTTTCTGACTTTTTTGGCCGACAATACTCTATATTGACCTAAGCAGATTGACTGGCACCTGACCTGCGCAGCAAAGAACTCCCTATTACCATCGATTCAACCCATCACAAACACACGCGACTATCTGATACATGGCACTTTTCCACCGCAAACAAAGCCTGATACGCCTGCTGCTGGTTGCGCTTGGAACAGGAGCGGCAGCCGGCATGGGCTTGTCGAGCACCGCTGACGAAAAGCCTGCCGCATCAGCTAACCCTGCATCCATTACAGCGACTCATTGGGACCAGGCTGTTCCAACCGGACGTCTGATCGTCAAATACCATTCAGCTGAGCAACCGTGGCAGACGCCACGCGGCAGCAAAAAGAGCACTCGTCAGTCACTTCGTGATAACCATCACATGGGTCTCAAACGTCAATTTTCAACGTTGAAAGAATTACTTGTTGCGAACAAATTTGAAACAGATAACGGTGATCTCAGTCAACTCGGTTTATTGCAGCAGCTCAGCGCGAATTTTGAACTGCGCGCACAGGCGAATGAACTGAGTGCCCAAAGTGAAATAGACTATGCATCTGTTGAATATCGCCGCTATCCGCTGCTGGAACCATTAGATCCGCTGTATCAGGGCTCTCAAACACCCAGTGATCAATCTTACCTCTACGATGGTGATTACAGCTTACACGCGCCTGGTGCCTGGGATTTCACTACTGGCAGCAGCAACTCGGTTATTGCGATCGTTGATACCGGTATACTGCCGGATCACCCTGAAATCCGGAATCGCTCGGTAGCCGGGCTGGGCTACGATTTCGTCTCTGCAGACAACCCGAACGATTATACCAGCGCCAACGATGGTGACGGCCGCGATCCAAGCCCGGTAGACCCGGGTGACGCCTGCAACGGCGGCGCCAGCAGCTGGCATGGCACTGCGGTGTCAAGTGCTGCCGCAGCAAACAGCAACAACAACGAAGGAATAGCCGGTATAGACTGGAATGCTCGGCTGCTGCACGCCAGAGCGCTGGGTATTTGTGGCGGTACCGATGCAGATATTATCGATGCGATTCGCTGGAGCGCGGGGCTACCTGTTGTCGGGCTGCCGGATAACCCCAACCCTGCGAACGTTGTTAACTTAAGCCTCGGTGGTACTACCGAGTGCACCCGAGCCTGGCAGGATGTGATAGACGAGTTGGCTGACTTGAATATTGTGTTCGTAATGGCTGCAGGTAATGAAGCCCGTAACGCCCTGCGGACTTCACCAGCCAACTGCGCCAACGTAATTACTGTCGGCTCAAGCACCCCGGATGGCGATGTTGATGAAGGATTCAGTAACTACGGTTTAAAAGTCACCACCGCCACTGGCGGCAGAGATATCGTTGTGGCCTCGAACCGTGGCTTCGACGCCATGGATCCTGAAGGTAATTTTTATCGCACTGAAATCGGTACCAGTTTTTCAGCAGCTTTGGTGAGCGGTGCTATCAGCCTGATGCACAGCTTAAACCCCGACCTTGGCCCCAACGAAGTTCGTGCGATACTGCAGGAAAATTCCACTCCTTATGCATCCGATACAAATTGCGATTTGATTTACTGCGGTGCTGGAATATTGAATTTATCCAGGGCACTGGCTTCTGTCCGTGATGGCAACTACAACGCTGACCGCGATGCGACTAAAGAACTGATAGCAAACCGGTCGACCGAGATTCAGCTGCAGCAGAAAACCACTGCGACATTGTTTGGCTTTAGAGATATTCGTTATTTCTCGGTTGTTGTACCGGAGCGCGGGTTATTGCAAGCGCGATCAAGTGGCACCGAAGACCTCTATGGCTATTTACTCAATTCCGACCTCAGTGTAATTGCGCTGGATGATGACAGTGGTGAGTCATTTAACTTTCGCATTGCATCACTGGTGGATGCCGGCACCTACTATATTGGCGTGGAGCGCGAAAGACACCGGCAAACTGACGGTGAGTTAACTTTCTCCCTGACCACATCTGTCAGTGGTGATGCACCCACTCCGTTTACCTTCACACCAATATCAGATGCAACAGCAAATGATATTGTAAGCTCTAATACCATAACTATTGCCGGGCTCGAAGGTGAAAGCATACTGACGGTGTCGGATGGCTTCTATGTTGTGAACAATGGCGAGCTGGGCAATACACCTGTCACAGTTCAAAATGGAGATCGGTTGCAGATTATCGCACAGAGCCCGGGCAGCCCGCTGGGAACCAGCATCACAACAGTGACTGTCGGAGCATTTACCACTTCGTTCTCCCTGACCACCACTGACGGCAGCTCAAGAAACGCAGTGCCAACTGATGTCTCATCAACAGCTGGCTGCAGCGTATCTGGCCGTGCAGCGTTCGACCCGCTTTTACTATTGATGCTTATATTAAGCAGCTTAGCCACGGCAACTCGCCGCAGAGAGCGCAACCAGGCATAATCCCCTGAAGCACCGCGACTATCTCGGCCTCGTCTTCAGCTGTCACCTACCGGGCCATACAGACGCGTCACACTGACTGTAGTGTTCGATCGGTCACTAACAGTTAACTGCCCCTGCTACAATTGGCGACAAGTTCATCGTCAGAGATTAAAACGTGGCAGAAGAAACCATTTTCAGTAAAATTATTCGCAAGGAGATACCCGCGGATATCCTCTATCAGGACGACCTTGTCACTGTGTTTCGCGATATCAATCCGGTCGCCCCGACCCATGTGCTGATTGTGCCGAATAAGCTTATTCCGACCGTTGACGATATCGAGCCGGAGGATGAAGCAACAATGGGTCGTATGTTAACCGTGGCTAAAAAAATTGCTCGTGAAGAAGGTATTAGTGAAAATGGTTATCGGCTGATTATTAATTGTAAAGAACACGGAAACCAGGAAGTACCACACATCCACATGCACCTGGTAGGCGGCAGACCTCTTGGCGGCATGATAAAACGCGAAGCCAATTGATCATCACCTATTGATCATCAAAAGAATCCCCGGTTATTGAAATATTATGGCTAAGAAATTTACCAGCACAGAAAACTATGTTGCAACAGACGACCTGTCTCTCGCTGTTAATGCAGCAATAACTCTCGGCAGACCACTACTTATAAAAGGAGAACCCGGTACCGGTAAAACGCAACTGGCTGAGGAAGTGGCGGTGTCTCTTGCAGCACCTTTGTATCGCTGGCATATAAAATCAACAACCAAAGCGCAGCAGGGCTTGTACGAATACGATGCAGTATCCCGACTTCGGGATTCACAGTTAGGCGAAGACAAAGTTCACGACATATCCAACTACATTATAAAAGGAAAATTGTGGGAGGCATTTGACGAAACAGATTTATCAGTCTTGTTAATTGATGAAATCGACAAGGCAGACATAGAATTCCCCAATGATCTGTTGCTTGAGCTCGATAAAATGGAATTTCATGTTTATGAAACCAGAGAAACAATAGTCGCCAAAAAGCGCCCGCTGGTAATCATAACCAGCAATAACGAAAAAGAATTACCAGACGCTTTCCTGCGCAGGTGTTTTTTTCATTACATAAAATTCCCTGACAAAAAAACCATGGAGCAAATTGTAGAGGTGCACTACCCGTCAATTAAAAAAGACCTACTCGATGCAGCATTAAATGCGTTCTTTTCTATTCGGGAAGTCCAGGGTATTACTAAAAAACCTTCAACCTCAGAGCTACTCGACTGGCTAAAGCTGTTGTTGGCGGAAGACATCCCAGCCGATGCACTGCACGCCGATGACAGTGGTGCAATTATTCCAAAGCTACATGGTGCCCTCCTTAAGAATGAACAGGATGTACATTTGTTTGAACGGTTGGTTTTTCTTAATAAAAGAAAGCAGCAGTAACAGATACTTGTAAATGAACATCGTCATCAGAGCAAACAACTCGCGAGTGGACCGTGCTGATTGATCTGCTGTTTCGGCTGCGCCACGTTCGCATTCCTGTGTCTATCACAGAATACCTTGCAATGCTGGATGGCCTTGACCACGAAATTGCAAACTACAGCATTGACGACTTCTACCATTTCTCACGAATGTGCTTAATTAAGGACGAACGGCACTTCGACAGATTTGACAAAGTATTCGGTGAATATGTGTCCGGCTTGCACAACCTTTTTGACGAAGTGATCGGAGACATTCCGGAAGAGTGGTTGCGCCGTGAGGCTGAACGGCTTTTTACGGAAGAAGAAAAAAAGCAAGTCGAAGCGCTCGGTGGCTGGGACGAAATCATGGATACACTGCGCAAGCGCCTCGAGGAGCAAAAAGATAGACATCAGGGCGGCAGTAAATGGATAGGCACAGGCGGCACCTCTCCATTCGGCG
>CAZYRP010000037.1:0-32267 GCA_964649465.1 uncultured Granulosicoccaceae bacterium
CAATTGCCGTACCCTACGGACTCTGTCTTTTTAAAACTGCGCAAGCCAATGTCTCGATACTGGACCGATCTGGTCAAACGTCTTACCCCCTATATTCCAGGTGAACAACGCACCGGTGATGACGTTATTAAACTCAATACCAACGAAAACCCCTACCCGCCATCTGCAAAGGTAATGCAGGCAATCGCTGGCGTGCAGCCTGATGCATTGCGGCGTTACCCCGACCCGCAATCAACAACTTTGCGAACAACACTCGCTGACTACCACAAGCTCGCAACAGATCAGGTGTTTGTTGGCAACGGCTCTGACGAAATACTTGCACTGGCTTTCATGGCATTTTTTCAAGGCAAGGCACCACTGCAGTATCCAGAGATAAGCTACAGCTTCTACCCGGTTTATTGCGATCTGCTGGAGATCACGGCAAATGAAATCCCGAACAATACTGATTTCACCCTGCCACTAAATCAATTCGGCGGCAGTGTCAGTAAATGTGGCGGCATAGTTTTTCCAAACCCGAACGCACCGACGGGTGTTGCTGTAACACGTGCACAAATAGAAGAAGTACTGCAGAACAACCCCGATGTCGTTGTTCTGATCGACGAAGCTTATGCGGATTTTGGTGCAGATTCAGCCATTGAACTTATTAACCATTACCCCAATCTTGTGGTCTCGCGAACCTACTCTAAAGGTCGTTCACTGGCAGGCCTTCGCCTGGGGGCTGCATTCGCAAGTTCGGAATTGATCGACGGACTGGTGCGCGCTAAAGATTCTTTCAACTCTTATCCAGTCGATGCGATTGCCCAGGCAGCCGGAGTCGCTGCAATCAATGATGAGCCATACTATCGCCGGACGGTAGATAAAATAATAGCCACCAGAGAACGCACGGTAAGCACCCTGAAGGATCTCGGTTACTGTGTCCTGCCCAGTACTGCCAACTTTATATTTATAAGTCCGGATAAAAGCAATAACCGCAGTGCCAGGGAGATATTTGAATATCTCAATACAAGCAATATACTTATTCGCTATTGGGACAAGCCGGGTCTGAGCGACTGGCTGCGCGTCACCATCGGCACCGATGAACAGATGGACCGTTTTTTTAAAGCGTTGCAAAAAAACATGTAGCCGGGTCGAAATATTCCCTGTTTAACAAAACTTGCTAACAGAGCTGACGGAAAAGCACCAGGCACTGGTTAACCTTTGCGCACCAATACATGTCGTTTTTTGCCGAACGACAACTTAACCGCACCATCGTTTATAAGATGATCTGCATCGATAGACATCTTCTCATCACTGACCGGCTCATCATTAACCTTTACTGCACCACCTTTGATCCCGCGCCGTGCATCACTGTTACTTTTCACAAGTTCAGCCTGAACCAGCAAGCCTAACAATCCAACACCCGAGTCAATCTCACCACCGGGCACGGTAATGGTTGGCAGATCTGATGCAGTCTGCCCCTCAGCAAAAGTCACCCGCGCCGTCTCTGCTGCTTTGTCGGCTTCCGCCCGACCATGCAATAAAGCCGTTACCTCGGTTGCCAAAATACCCTTGGCCTCGTTCAGCTCGGCCCCCTGCAGTGCACCCAGCCTGGCAATTTCATCCATCGGCATTGTGGTATACAACTTCAAAAAACGCTCTACATCTGCGTCTTCCGTGTTACGCCAGTATTGCCAGAAATCGTAGACACTGAGCATGTCTGAATTTAGCCAGACAGCGCCACTGGCTGACTTACCCATTTTGCCACCGGAGGAGGTCGTGAGTAACGGCGAGGTCAGGGCAAACAGTGACGCCCCGTTCAGTCGACGGCCCAGATCGATACCATTGACAATATTCCCCCATTGATCCGACCCACCCATCTGCAGACGACAGTCATAGCGTCGGTTCAACTCGGTAAAATCGTAGGCCTGCAGAATCATGTAGTTGAACTCGAGAAACGACAGCGACTGCTCGCGGTCAAGCCGGAGCTTTACAGAGTCAAAGGACAACATTCGGTTCACCGAGAAGTGCTGGCCAACATCGCGCAGAAACTCTACATAGTTGATACCCATCAGCCAATCAGCATTGTTTACCATGGTGGCATTACCACCCTGATCTTCAAAATTCAGGTAGCTCGAGAAGGCCTTCCTGATTCCGGTAAGATTATTATCTATGTCTTCCGCGGTCAGCAGTTTGCGAGCATCATCACGCAGTGAAGGATCACCAATCATCGACGTGCCGCCACCCATCAGGGTGATGGGTCTGTGACCGGTCTGCTGCATCCAGTGCAACATCATAATCTGGATCAGAGAACCTGCATGCAAACTGGTAGCTGTCGCATCAAAACCGATATACCCGGTGACTGTCTCACTGGCAAATAATTTATCAAGCGCCTGGTCATCGGAGGTTTGGTAAATAAAACCACGCTCTGACAAAGTATGTAGGAAGTCTGATTTGTAAGCGGTCATCGGAGTACGGTCGAAAATAGAGTAAAGAGAATGAGGGGACAACAGGTTTCAGCAGTATAGCCCAATGCCGGATGCAACGCCTGCTCGTCAGGTTGCGCCTTACTTTCTACAGATATTCTTTCTACAGATATCCTTTCTACTGATATCGATTCCAGGTCTGACGCTCACAATTCTCGTTCCGCTCCGGCTACAATCTTTCCCTCGCCATGTCTCTCGACAGACTGCATTATACAACTCGCATTCAAAAAGCCACTACAGGCTAAACAGGACACAGGTAAATGAACAAAGATCTCTTTGAGGCCGGCTTAGAAAAAAGAAAGGCCACACTCGGTGCAGAATATGTCGAGAAAAATCTCGCCGCGGCCGACGACTTCACACTGCCATTCCAGGAAGCCATGACCGCCTGGTGCTGGGGCTTTGGCTGGGGTGACGACACCATCGATGAAAAGACTCGCTCGATGATGAACTTATCGATGATCGGCGCTTTGGGTAAAATGACCGAATGGGAAATTCATTGTCGCGGTGCAATTAACAACGGCGTCAGTAAAGAAGAAATCAGAGCCATTATTCATGTCATCGGAATTTACTGCGGTGTACCCCAGTCTCTGGAATGCTTTCGCGTCGCACGCAAAGTGCTGGAAGAGCACGACATGCTCTAGCCTGCATTGTTCATGAGGATTCGTCAGTCAGCGGACATAGCACTAAACAGGTCGCCTGATCGGGTCAGAAGCGTGGCCCGCCACGTGCCGAGCTCGATCATGCGAGATGTGACGCGATATTTTCGTCTGATGTCAAATAGACAAAGTGCTATTTTACAAACCAGGCTAATTTTCTACTAATACAACATAAAAACAGTACGATACAAAAATCACAGCAGCGCCTTGTGAATAATGCAGGCTTATCTGCGCGGCAAACTCGTAGCTCCACGACGCGTGTTTACCGATGAATCGTCAAACGCCGCCAATGTGTTAGCAGCGACTCAGTCTGTATGCGAAACTATTGTCGGTACACAACCAGAAGCTAAGCTATGTCCAACGTTACTGTTTCCCTGGCAGAAATAAATGCACAAACAACGCAGGCGCTAAAGGCTCACGGTGCAAACGACTGGATTGCAGCAGAAGTCGCCAAAGCAGTAGAAAATTCCGAAGCAAATGGCAATTTAATCTGCGGGCTCTACTACCTCGAGAGCTACTGTCAGCAACTACTAAGTGGTCGTGTAAACGGCACCGTCGAACCTGTGGTGACTCAACCAAAAACGGCAAGCGTCAGAGTAGATGCAGCTTTCGGTTTTGCCCAGTCTGCATTTGCCAAAGGATTGCCCGAAGCGCTCAAAGCAGCCGAACTTGCAGGCACCTGCTCGCTGGCCATCTGTCATGCACATACCTGCACATCTCTCGGCTACTTCACCGAACAAATCGCACAAGCGGGCTATATCGGTATTGGCTTAACTAACGCGTCAGCGGTAGTTGCACCACCCGGTGGTACCAGCCCCGTTCTCGGCACCAACCCTATTGCAATGGCAGTACCTGCGCAGAATGGTGGCGTCAGATTTCAGTTCGATCAAAGCACCAGTGCGATCGCACTTGGCAAAATTACAATGGCCGCCGCCGCTGGTGAGAGTATCCCGTTAGGCTGGGCTATCGACAGTGACGGTAATCCAACCACTGACCCCAAAGCAGCACTGAAAGGATCACTGGTTTCAACCGGTGGCTACAAAGGCTACGGTTTTGGCCTTATGGCAGAAGTACTGGCTGCAGCCGTCACAGGCAGCGTCAACTCGGTTGATGTAGGTGCGTTAAAAGCCCCGCAAGGCAAACCGCATAATCTGGGTCAGTTCTATTTTATACTTGATCCGGAAACCTACTCGGGCGTTGAGTTCTGGAATCGACTGGACAATCTGGCAGCATCTGTCGACTCCCAACCCGGTACAAGACTGCCCGGCTCACAACGTAAGCAGGTCACTGAAGTGTCGATTGAATCTGCCGTATGGAATAAGACACTTGAGCTGGCAAGTTTTAGTGCCACGTAAATAAAGCTCACTTCCGTGTTTATAGCAATCCACAAAACTCGTGCGCTATTCGCTATAGCCATATTCGCAATAGCGGCAGCCGCAAAACCCCTTAGTGCCGAGGTATCTGTCAACTGGCAAAATACAACGGAAACACTGGCCAGAGAAGTACTCGATCGCAGCAATGTAATATCAGACTTCAAAGCACTTATAGGCAAACACTTTACAAGTTCTGAACGCATTGATCTCAACAATCTGCGAGTAACTATTAACAATGACGCTGTACCGCACATGAACCCTGAGACAACAGAGATCATTCTCCCCTACAGTTATCTGACAAACGCCATAAAAGGCCATGCAGAACTTGAAGAAACCAGACAAGCCGCGCTGGACCGCGCTCTGGATACCGTTGAGTACACGCTTTACCATTTATTCGCAAACCTTATAGCTGCTAATAACAGCACGGATTCCGATAACACAGCGGAAGCGATATCGAGCTGGCTTATGATCAAAGGCTTTATCAATGGTGGAGAACAATGGTTTGCCAACGCCGAGGCATTCGGACGCGCATCGCAACTGCTCGACGGACCGCTGCAAGATTACTGGCACGAACATTCGCTCTACAAATTACGACAGAAAAATATTAATTGCTGGATACTCGGCAGCGACCCCGAGCAATACGAAAGTTTGCTAAAGCCGGTTTTAAAACCAAATGAAAGAAAAACTCAATGTGTTAACGAGTGGCAGATGCTCGACACACAAATGCGCAAAGAGCTTAGAGCAGAGATCAAAGCACAATCAACACTGTTAGATAATTAAGCATCGTCTTACGGCAGGTATAAATTTCAAACACACCCGGCTAAGGCGCCGTTAAGGCCTTTCCATTGTCAGCGCTTCCAATCTCCAGCAGGAACGGCACAGCGGTTTCAGCCCACTGGTCAGCATTGCGATAGTCTTTAGCGCCATCTCCAAAACAACTTTGCAACATATCGGTATTTATCACACCCGGGTTCAGCGGCACAGCAGCCATTCCGGGTGGTAGTTCTTGCGCCAGCGCCTGAGTCAACCCTTCTATAGCCCATTTGCTAGCACAATAGGGTGCCACTTCTGCAGCCACTGATCTGCCCCATCCACTGCTAAGGTTTACTACTATGCCACTGCCACGCGCAATCATCGCAGGCAAAAAGGCTCTGCAAATGTAGAATACGCCCTTAACATTGATATCAATCAATTGGGAAAAATCATTTTCAGAAATATCCCATAGCTGAGCATTTTCATTGATAACTGATGCGTTGTTAATCAACAAATCAGGTGCGCCATCATCAGTAAGCACCGAACTTACCCAGGCATTAACCAAGACGGGATCAGATTGATCAACAACATCAAAACGATGCGGCGAGCCATATATGGCATTCAACTCCACTATTGCAGCCTTGCTGCGTGCCGTACCAATAACGGTATGGTCAGCTTTAATAAAGCCATCGGTAAGGGCACGTCCCAACCCGCGACTAACGCCAGTAACTACAATTGTTCTTTTGTTTGACATAGTATTTTCACCATAAACCTGCGCCGTTACCACTGGAACTTAAATCGCATCAATCGACGTATCGATAGCCGCAGATAATTTATCAACCAGTTCATCAATCTGCTCATCTTCTATGATAAAAGGTGGTGCGATCAATACATGATCGCCCGACTTTCCATCAACTGTGCCGCCCATCGGATAACATATCAACCCGGCATCAAACGCTGCTTTTTTAATTTTCCTGTTCAAACCCAATGCGGAATCAAACGGTTTTTTACTACTCCGGTCAGCGACCAGCTCCACTCCTGTAAACAACCCGCGCCCGCGAATATCACCTACAAATTCATGGCCACCAAACCTGTCCTGCAGTGCACTGTTCAACTTTTCACCCTGTACAGCACAGCGCTTAACCAGCTCGCGCTCAAGCAGTGCGGATACTACGGCAAGTCCGGCAGCGCATGCTGTCGGGTGGGCAAGGTAGGTGTGCCCGTGCTGAAAAAAGCCACTGCCGTCACTAATGGTCTGATAAATTTCTTCGGAACACATCATCGCACCCAGCGGTTGATAGCCGGCACCCAACCCCTTGGCAATGGCAATAATATCCGGTGCTATACCGTCTTGTTCGCACGCAAACAAACACCCCGTACGCCCCATCCCGCACATCACTTCATCGAGTATAAGCAATACACCATAGCTAGAGCATATCTCTTTTATTTTTTTGTAGTAGCCTTCAACCGCTGGTACCGCACCGAGTGTAGCGCCTACCACCGGTTCAGCAACGAAAGCCATTACCGTCTCCGGCCCGATCCTCTGTATTTCATGCTCAAGCTCGCAGGCTACGCGAAGCCCGTACTCCGCAACCGTTTCGTCAGGTGCTTTGTCTCTGTATTCGTAGCACGGAGCTATATGCGTTGTCTCAGGCAGCATCGGTCCGAACGTCGCCCGACGCCACGCGTTACCACCCGTAGCAAGCGCCCCAATTGTGTTGCCATGGTAGCTTTGACGTCTGGCTATAACTTTGTATCTGTCGTTTTCACCGCGCTCAACAAAGAACTGCCTGGCAAGCTTGAGACTTGCCTCAACTGCCTCAGACCCACCGGATACAAAGTACACTCTATCCAGATTGCCGGGGGCGTTATCGACCAGCAACTGCGCCAGCGCCTCAGCAGGCTCACTGGTAAAAAAACTGTTATGTGCGAAAGCAGCTTCGTCAAGTTGATTCTTCACTGCTGCAATAATTTCAGCATCTCCGTGGCCAAGGCAGGATACGGCCGCACCACCAGAGCCATCCAGGTATTGCTTGCCAGTGCTATCGATGAGGTAGCATCCTTTGCCTGACGCCAGATGCGGCAGATCAGCATGGCAATGGCGTGGAAATACACTCGATGAATTCTTCATTAATCGCTCATACAGTCACATTTGGTTCACCTTTAATTGTGTACTCTCATACGGTTAAATTTGCAATAACCAGCATCTTCCTGCCGGGACAATCGTTCGAGCGAACGGCGCGTACAGCGACAACTACTCTCGTACCAAACAAATGAACTTACCTGTTCAGCGGCTTTCCGCCACCAACGAAGGTTCGCCATAGCGATGAAAATCGAAGTTCTCTGCACCGGCGACGAAATCCTTACCGGCAAGACCGTCAATACCAATTTCAGTTACATTTCACAGCGTCTGTCTGAAAACGGCTTAAGCGTTGTCTGGGGCACGACAGTAGGCGACGACAGGCAATCACTGATTGCCGCATTTTTGCAAGCTGCGCGGCGTGCGGATGCCGTCATTGTGAACGGCGGGCTCGGGCCAACAGTTGACGATCTTTCGCAGGAAGTAGCGGCAGAGGCTGCCGGTGTTGAGCTCGAATGCCACAACGAATGGCTGGTAAAGCTTAAACAGTATTACCAAAGCCGCGGCCGCAAAATGCCGGAGAACAACGTAAAACAGGCAATGCTTCCAGCCGGCTCTGAATTAATAGACAACCCGATAGGCACTGCCTGTGGCTTTGCCCTTGATATCAATACTGCACGATTTTTTTTCACCCCGGGAGTTCCGCGTGAAATGCACCGCATGGTAGGCGAGCAACTCCTGCCGCGACTGCTGTCGATGAGCGGTATTAAGACTGTTACCCGGCTCAAACGTTTTCATACGTTTGGCATCGGTGAATCGCGGGCAGATCAGCTACTTGATAATATTATTTCACCCGAGAATGAAGCATCTATCAAACTCGGTTTTCAAACACATTACCCGCAGCTGGAAACCAAGCTCAGTGTTCAGGGCACCAGTGAAGAACAAATCAATACACTGCTTAAACCAGTCACCGAAGAGCTTCGCAAAAGATTGGGCAACAGCATACTTTGCGAAGACGACGAAACTCTCGAATCCAATATACTGGCAAATCTTGCACTCAGCGACGGCAGTTTATCGTGCATGGAAATGGCAACTGGCGGTGCGATAACCAACAGACTGATGAAAGCGTCAGCCGATAATACACCGTACAATCAAATCCTTAAACAATGCACATCGAGCCCAAGTCTGCAGCACTTGTGTCAATCGGTTGGATTAAAAACAGACGCGCCATCGGCAAGCCCGGAACTTGCAGTAGCGCTTGCCGAAACACAAAAAGCATTCACCGGATCAACACATTCACTGATAGCGCTTACCGATGAACGCACCGTGGTCAATGAGTCGCATGACAAAATAGGAGACACCAGCAGCCTGATTATATGTATCGGTATCGCAGGCCCTGCCGGCACCTGTCACCGACTTGCAATTCTGCCGGGCAGAACCGGCTGGACTCGTCTCGGTGCAACCGAGCTGAGTCTGGATTGCCTGCGAAGATTTCTAACCGGTTTACCGGTTGATGAGAAAATCGACTTCGAAAAGCAATAGACGTAATAAATATTACGTACGGCCGATATCAAATACGAGCTGAAGCCAGCTCTGTACCCTGCACCAGTGCTTCAAGTTTTGCATAGGCAATTTCAGGATCAACCGAACCGAAGCCTGCAAACGTACCAAAGCCGCAATCAGATCCTGCTATCACTCGCTCAGCGCCAACAATTTTCACAAACCGCTCAACCCTCTGAGCCACCAGTTCAGGATGTTCAACAAAGTTTGTCGTGGTATCAACGACACCAGGCACCAGAACAACATCATCAGGTATCGTGTTTTTGTGCTTTTCTATAACAGCCCATTCGTGAGCGTGTCGCGGATTGGAAGTTTCAAACAACAAATACCTTGCATTGGTTTTTAATAGTATTGGCAGCACTTTTTCCATACCGATATCGCATGTGTGCGGCCCCTCGTAATTTCCCCAGCAGATATGCACTCTCACTTTATCTTTTGGAATATCGCTAATGGCATAATTTAACGCTTCAACATGTGAGTTTGCAACAGACAGAAATTCATCGTCAGTTAAATCAGTGAACAGCATATGCCGTGATAACGCGAGATCAGGACAATCCAGCTGCACATCCAGCCCGGACGCTACAATTGCTTCGTACTCGGCTTTCATAACTTCCGCCAACGCTTCAAGATAGGCCTCACGCGTCGGGTAGAATACATTGTTTAAAAAAAGTGAAATCACCCCCGGTGATGCGGCATTCATAAAGCCGTGATCTATACCGTGCTTTGCCATTGCGTCTTTTAAGTTCGCAATATCTTTCTGTAACTCACCCTGCCCTTTTGACTTTACTTCACTGGTACACTGAGGTCGCGCATATTGTGGTGTACCACCGCTGTCAGCAATACGCTGTAAAAAAGTGGGATACGCTTTCAGATCTGCCGGAGCGTTACGCGGACTGTCGCCGGAGAAACCTTCGTAACGGTCTTTCACATAAGTGCTATAGGAAATCTTTGACGTCTCGCCATCAGAAACAATACTGACACCCGCTTGTTTCTGACGCTCGACCGTTTTATCAACAGCCCGGGACATCACACGATCAAACTCATCCTGCTGATATGGCTCGCCATTTTCTCTGGCAAATATCTGATCAACAACTTCCTGCGTTCGTGGCAGCGAGCCGACGTGAGTTGTAAGTACCCTGGTCATTTTGTTTTCCGGTTTACTGTTACGAGATGGTATCTGACGTTGGCGCTTTAAAAAATACCGGATGTTTCAGATAAACAAAAGACCAGTTACAACCAGTGAGTTGCACCAGCGGGGTCATCATTACCGCGCACTTTGAACATACTTGCCTCGCCACTCATAGAGACTTCCAAACTGTGTTCAAGACCGGGAGGAATAGCGCAAACATCACCCGGCGCCAATACGGTATGACCGTCTCCCCAATCCAGACGCCAGTGTCCACGCATTACCATCAACACTTCGTGATGTTCGGAAGTTTTTGGCATGTTGGTAATTGAATTGCGTTTCAGCAGTTCAATTTCAAAACCCGGTCTGTCTTTAATCATTCCGGCAGCGGCAAGCACTGACGCCGGTTTATCGGATGCCCTGTCCATCATGTCTTTGTATCTGGCAACAAAACGCGGTACTACTTCAGAGGTTGGCGGCTCCTGATACTCTGCAACCTGAAGCGCTGTGAGAGTTGGCATCGGCGAGACACCCGGCGGCAGACTGTGCCCGAGCTTTGTGTCGTACAACACGCTGTTATCACCCAGCACCAAACCATGTTTATCTGCTTCTTCGATGACCTGCGGCGCCCACACAACCCCGCCGCCGGCATCATCACCACCTAAAACCGCCATGATCATTCCATAGTCGGTACCTATATTTTCAAAACCACGAAACATATCGGTCGGAAGGTTTATCAGATCACCTTCTTCCAAAACAACTTCACCCGCATCACCCGTGTTGCCCCAAAAAAAACGCCAGCGCCCGGATAAAACAAAAAACACTTCAGCAGTAGTGTGTGTATGCAAAGAGTTACGGCAATTTGGAGGCTGACCGGCAGCTCCTATATTAAATCCGGGAGTATCCGCTATGTGTACATGCTGATCCGCACTCTCGGATACACCAGCCCCAATGATGGTAAAGTTTTCTTTCTGATCAGAACCTGGTGTGTGCGCGTCAATGAAAGCAGTTCTACAAGGTTTTAACTCGCCGTAGCGGACAATCCGCTCATGCATGTTAACGAGACTCATGATTATCCCACCGCCAACAAAATTTGCTTCCAGATGGCAGTTTCATCGTACAACACCCATTCACGACGCAAGCCATAAGGTCCAAACTCTGCGTGACTGATACCCAGAACATAGACATCAGCATTAGTTGGCGAACCAAAAGCACCCCATCCATCGTGCTTGCCATGTAACGACCATCTTACAGCGGCGCGCGGAGGCATAGCGCTGTCATCACGCCCGATGCAGTGGTGCACCCTAAACACAGCGCTCGGAAATGAGGCACGAAGTCCCATCCAGAATCCGTCTGATGCATCACGACCCGAAGCACTCTCTCCACCCGGATGCTCCAAACTGCACGCGCGATCATATTCATGCGAGATAACAGACATCTCGGCACTCATGATACGAGAGATCATGTCTGCGTACCGGTTACCCCACACATTGTCATTGCCAGTGCCGCCATAGGGACCATCTATATCATTTGCAGGAGTCAGTGGCTGTGCGCAGCGTTCAGCCCCCCCTTCACGATGAATAAGATCTGCTGCATATTCTTTTGGCTCCCAGCCCAATTGCCGAACGATAGCGCCCTGATCGCGAATCAGCCATTCATCGTAGATCTGATTATTTTTTGCAGCGCAATCCGCAATGATTCTATAGCGCAATTTTTTCCCGGTGGGTTCGCCATAAACCCCGGGCCTGGAATGAGTAGCAGTTGATAGAATGCGATGCGATGAAAGCAGGGATGCATCATCGTCGCTGCCATTCTCACCGCACCAGATCACATCCTCTCCGAGTAACTGGCGATCCGGAAATTCGCTTAGCGTTGCCATCGTTGCCGCGATCACCGCCTCGTTTCCCACAACAACAGAACCCGGAGCGCGTACCGGTATGTCTGATGAGTAAAGATCCACCAGGGAATGAATCTGACGGTCCTCCCAGATTTCTTTAGTAATACCGATTATGTAATCGGGAAAGTCCTTCCATTTTGGATCAAATCCCTGCAAAGCCATGCACCTCTTTCCTTACTTTTTTCATCCCGCCGTCCAGCCGCCGTCAATTAGATGCGACGCACCAGTTACCAGTGATGAAGCATCACCCGCAAGGTACAATACACAGCCCATAATATCTTCTATCTCCCCGATTCGATCGAGCTTGATTTTAGATTTTATCCACTCCACGCGCTCCGGGTTATCAAACGTCACTTGAGTCAGAGGTGTTCTAATAAACGTCGGGCAAATCGTATTAACACGAATATTGTGCACTCCCCATTCTATGGCCATCGCCTTAACCATGCCTTCCAGCGCATGTTTAGACGCACAGTAAACCGTGCGATCAAGTCCACCGACCAATCCCATCTGCGAAGAGATATGAATTATCGAGCCACCGACACCTGAATCAATCATTCCATGTGCAGCACCCACAGAGACAAAATAGGCACCGCGGACATTGGTATCCATCACCTGTTGATAGTCTTGGGGGGTAGTTTCAACAGCCGGTTTCGGGCATGCAGTACCCGCAGAGTTAACTACAACATTAAAAGCCTCCTGTGATTTCACCGCGTTGCTGATTGAATCGACATTGCTGATATCTATGATCAAACTTTCAGCACTCAGGCCTTTCGCATTGACTGCGCTAACTGCTCGCTCAAGTTTGTCGGCACCACGTGCTGCCATCACTACATGAGCGCCAGCCTCGGCCAGTGCAACCGCACAACCAAGACCAATACCACTCGATGCACCAACGACCAATGCACGCCTGCCGTCAAGTCGTTGCGATGGTGTTTGCGGTAACTCCATGACTAACTCTTATCCAGCGCTGGTACCGCTTCACCATAAGGCACATTCCTGCCACCATAACGGCGCACGCGTAGATTTGCCTGCTCGGCGTGACCGACAAATCCTTCCAGCATGCAAAGGCGTGAACAATATTCACCCATAGTGGCGGACGCCTCATCAGTCATCACCTTTTGATAGGTGTGTGTCTTGATAAACTTGCCAACCCACAAACCACCAGTGTAACGACCCGCTTTTTTAGTCGGTAGCGTATGATTAGTACCAATGACTTTATCACCGTAAGAGACATTGGTACGCGGCCCCAGAAACAACGCACCGTAGTTAGTCATGTTATCCAGAAACCAGTCATCGCGATCAGTCATAACCTGCACATGCTCAGAGGCAACAAACTCAGCCTGCTCCAGCATTTCATCATAACTGTCGCATACAATAATTTCTCCGTAGTCCTGCCAGGACTCTTTTGCAACCTCGGCCGTCGGTAAAATTTCCAGCAGACGATCAATCTCCGTCAGTGTTTCCTGCGCAAGCGTTTCTGAATTGGTAATCATCACCGCCGGTGAGTTAACTCCATGTTCGGCCTGCCCTAGCAAATCAGTCGCACACATTTCTGCATCTACTGTGTCATCTGCGATGATTAATGTTTCGGTCGGGCCTGCGAATAAATCTATGCCGACGCGACCGTACAACTGTCGCTTTGCTTCCGCCACATAGGCATTACCCGGCCCAACAAGCATATCTACCGACTCAACTGTTTCTGTCCCAAGCGCCATCGCAGCTACAGCCTGCACACCACCAAGACAATAAATTTCATCAGCACCACCTTTGTGCATAGCGGCAACAATAGCCGGATGCGGCGCACCACCCTGGGGGGGAGCAGAGGCGACAATTCTTTTAACGCCTGCCACTTTGGCGGTTACCACACTCATATGAGCAGACGCCACCATTGGATACTTGCCACCTGGCACATAGCAGCCGACCGAATTTACCGGAATATTCTTATGCCCGAGAATAACGCCGGGTACAGTCTCCACCTCAATATCAGACAGAGAACCTCTCTGATGCTCGGCAAAGTTTTTAACCTGCGTTTGCGCAAACTCTATGTCCGCCAGGTCGCGGGGAGCTACCTGACTGACCGCCTTTTCAATGGCGTCGGCAGAGAGCAGAAAGTTGTCAGGGCTATAGTTATCGAACCTGGCCGACAATTCCCTTACCGCGGCGTCACCTCGGCGGCCAACTTCATTCAAAATACCCTCAACTACCTCTCGAACCTTGCTGTCATCTTCAGCTCGCAGAGCCAGACTGCGCGCAGATTTCAAGTGTTTTGCCATGCTGATTCCTCAAAGCCATTGCCAGTTCGCAGCGGATTGTTTTTAGATTGAAAGTTTGCACAAAACCGCGCGTGTTGTCTGCGCAGACCGAGCGCCCGGACTGCTCCCGCAATTGTATGTTATACCAAGTTTTGCAAGTGTATGCATTCAGGCAGGATAAATCGCAATTACGCCACTTGCAGCAACTTCTGGCAAACACAAAACCGGTCTTTTTTACCACTGTAGAAACTTCACAAAGCGCTCATCATTCGACGCGTGCAATACGGTAGAATTTGCCTCCCGCTACAACCCCGCCAGATAGTACAAATGATGAACACAGCAGCAACCATTGCCAGTGAACTGGGTGCAAAACAATCACAGGTAGAAACAGCAATCGCACTACTTGATGAAGGTTCAACCGTACCCTTTATCGCACGCTACAGAAAAGAGGCAACTGGCGGCCTTGATGACATCCAGCTAAGAGACCTGCACTCTCGCCTTACCTACCTGCGCGAATTAAATGACCGACGTGATCGGGTAATTGCAAGTGTTGAAGAACAAGGCAAGTTAACTGACGCCCTGAAACAGAGCTTCCTGAGCGCTGACAGTAAGACAGAGCTTGAAGATCTGTACTTACCATACAAGCCCCGCCGTCGCACCAAAGCGCAAAAAGCACGTGAAGCAGGCTTGCAACCACTGGCAGATAACTTATTAAAAAATCATACGCATAACCCTGAAAAAGAAGCTGCCACGTTCATCAATAAAGAACACGAAATCAATACCGTTGATGATGCACTGGAAGGTGCCAGACAAATACTGATGGAGGAAATCGCAGAGATACCGGAACTTAATCGCACACTGCGTGAATTTTTCTGGAGCAAAGCAACGTTTACCAGTGCCGTTGTCAAAACCAAAAAGGATGAAGGCGCTAAATTTGAAGACTACTTTGAGTACAGCGAATCAATAAAAAATATTCCATCGCACCGCGCGCTGGCTCTTTTTCGTGGCAGCAATGACGGCATATTAAGATTGAATCTCGATCTACCGGAGGAGGACACACAAAAAGATAGTCAAACCGTGCACCCCTGTGTCAGCAAGATTGCTGCACACATTGGTGTTACGCCTTCTTCAAAATGGTTGTTCGAAACAATCCGCAAATGCTGGATCATAAAAATACACACGCGCTTTGAAACCGAGCTGCGACAAAGATTGCGTGAAAGTGCTGAAGCAGAAGCGATTGACGTCTTTGCCAAAAACCTGCGAGACCTCCTTCTGGCAGCCCCTGCAGGTCAAAAAGCCACTATCGGCCTGGACCCGGGCCTGCGCACCGGAGTCAAAGTTGCCGTTACCGCGGCAACTGGCAAACTACTGGATACCGCCACCATCTACCCACATGCACCGAAAAACCAGTGGGATCAATCCATCAGCACCATTGCAGAACTTGCCAGAAAATACCAGGCAACTCTGGTTGCGATTGGCAATGGAACCGCTTCCAGGGAAACCGACAAACTGGCAGCAGATACAATAGCCAAACACCCGGAGCTGGGCCTGCAAAAAATCATTGTCAGTGAAGCAGGCGCTTCTGTGTACTCGGCCTCTGAAACTGCCTCAAAAGAAATGCCGGACATCGACGTATCACTAAGAGGCGCGGCCTCGATTGCACGTCGCTTACAGGATCCGCTGGCAGAATTAGTCAAGGTTGATCCCAAAGCAATTGGTGTGGGTCAGTACCAGCATGATGTCAATCAAATAGACCTTGCGAGTTCACTCGACGCAGTAGTTGAAGACTGTGTGAACGCAGTCGGTGTAGATATCAATACCGCATCGGCCGAGTTACTGACGCATGTATCCGGACTCACTACAACACTTGCAGAAAACATCATTAACTACCGCGATGACATTGGTCGGTTCAAAGCCCGTACAGAATTAAAGAAAGTTCCTCGACTCGGGCCTAAAGCATTTGAGCAATGTGCTGGTTTCTTGCGCATTATGGACGGCAACAATGCACTGGATGCATCTGCAGTTCACCCGGAAGCGTATCCGGTAGTAAAAAAGATCGCGGCGGATACCGGTCGCGATATTCGCAAACTGATTGGCGACACCGGCGCACTCAACAAGCTCGATCCCAAGCGCTACACCGATGAACAGTTCGGATTGCCAACAGTGCAGGATATTCTTAAAGAACTTGAAAAACCGGGTCGTGACCCGAGACCCGAATTTAAAACCGCCACCTTTAAAGAAGGGGTTGAAAAAATTTCAGATCTGAAAGAAGAAATGATACTTGAAGGCGTGATCAGTAATGTCACACATTTTGGTGCGTTTGTGGATATTGGTGTACATCAGGATGGCCTGGTACATATCTCCGCGCTGGCAGATAAGTTCGTGAAAGACCCGCATGAAGTAGTTTCGACTGGTGATGTGGTCAAAGTCAAAGTGATCGAGGTCGATGAAAAACGTAAGCGCATAGCGTTGACAATGAAACTATCCGACAAGGCAGAGCCAAAACGCGGCACCCCGGACAATGCACAAAAATCCGGTACAGTAAAACACTCAAAGTCAGCCCGGGAATCATCAAGACATAACAAAGCGCAAAGTCGCCCGGGAAAACATAAGCCAAAGGATCAGGAAAAAACAATGGGTAGTTTTGGTGCGGCACTACTACAGGCTAAAAAGAAGTCTGAGAAGTAAGCGATCAGTAGCTTTAGCTTTTAAGTGCTATCCGGGATCAGGTAAAGCTGCAAATGAATTAGCAGAAGAGTCAATATTGGACAGCGAAAAATAAATAACCGCTGTTTATTACTCTATTGTTGACACAGACATTCATTTCATAAGCATTGCGGCGATAAAATGACGCAGCAAGGCATACCCGTACGCCAACGGGTTTCTGTACTACCCGTCGCAGATCGATTCTGCAGCGACAGATTGCGAAAAGAGGCCACGCCAGAGCATGTGCGAATAAATAAAATTATTCTCTGGCCCATTTAGTGCAACTTACCACTGGATACTGGCATACAGCGACTTGATTCATACAAGCCGTCAATTGCTACTAATAAAAAGAAAGTCACGAGCTCTATGAACGCCGAAGCGCTGCCCGCAACTGAATACAATCAGGACCAAGCTGCCGTCATTAAAGTTTTTGGCGTAGGTGGTGGTGGTTGTAATGCGCTGGAACAAATAATTTCCGCCAATATTGAAGGAGTTACGTTCAAATGCATCAACACAGACGCACAGGCTCTAGCTAAGTTCCCTGCCAAAAATATCGTAAAGCTCGGTGCAAATCTGACCCGGGGCCTGGGGGCCGGCGCAGATCCCTCAGTAGGGCGGCAGGCGGCCGAAGAAAGCAGCGAGGAAATTGCCGCGGCTATTGGTGATGCCGACATGCTTTTTATCACTTCCGGTATGGGCGGTGGCACTGGAACAGGGGCCGCGCCAACTATCGCAAAAATCGCGCGTGACATGGGTGTTTTGACTGTAGCAGTGGTCACCGAGCCTTTTTCATTTGAAGGAGATAAAAGAATACGCATGGCCGAAAGCGGTCTATTGGAAATGCGAGACAACGCAGATTCAATGATTGTTGTACCCAATGAAAACCTGCTGACTTTTCTTGGACCAGATATCACCCTGCTGGACGCATTCGCGGCCGCAAACGACGTCGTTACCAATGCCGTGCAGAGCATTGCAGAACTGATTACCACCAGTGGTTTGATTAACGTTGACTTCGCAGACGTCAAGTCAGTCATGACTGAAATGGGTCACGCAATCATGAGTACCGGCTCCGGCTCCGGTGAGCATCGCGCTCGCGACGCGGCAGTCGCTGCAATTGAAAGCCCATTACTCAACAATATCAATCTCAAAGAAGCACGCGGGATACTCGCCAATATCACCGCGAATAAAGATTTGTCGATGGGTGAATTTCAAATAGTCGGCGACATCATTCGCAAGATTGCTGCAGAAAATGCCAATGTAGTGATTGGTACTGTGCTCGATGAAGACATACAACATGAAATACAGGTAACGGTAGTTGCTACCGGTTTAAATCCACCAGACAACAAGAGTAACAAACCAAGCCATACATTCAAGTCGCCGGCACCTGTAAAGGAAGCTGAGAAGCCAGTCGAGAATACAGCAGAAAAGCCGATCGAGAAC
This sequence comes from uncultured Granulosicoccaceae bacterium, assembly GCA_964649465.1. Classification (GTDB taxonomy): domain Bacteria; phylum Pseudomonadota; class Gammaproteobacteria; order Granulosicoccales; family Granulosicoccaceae. The sequence goes on from CAZYRP010000037.1 coordinate 18,306, forward strand.
ACAGTCGAAAAGCCCGCCGTAACAGCAGTCGAGCCGGTAACGCAAGCCTCAACCAAACAGAACAAAACATCCACTGAAGCTGCAGCTCCGAAACCACAGAAATCCTATACTAAGCCTGTGTTGGTAAACCGATGTTATGTCTGTGGAAATCCAGAGGATGATCACCGCGAGAAATGCCCGCTGAATAATGGTGATGCAGCGTCACAAACACAAACCGCAGTAAAAGATAACACGAGCGTTTCGAATACCACTCCTCCGGTCGCCATCGAAGAAAAAGAAGAGGAAGTTCCGGTAGCAAAGCAAAATGGTCTTAGCGGAACCCAGAAAAAGAGCCTGGCAGGTGCTGCCGCGGGCCTGCTCGCGCTGGGTGCAATTTTTTACGTAGCAACAGGCAAACACAGCTCACCCGAGAACCTGGAAATAGAAAACAAAATTGGTGCAGCACATGAAGACAAGGCTGACGCTGCAGCGAAGGATTTCGTCAAACGCTACATCAACCCGGTGCCTTACCAGGCGCCACAATCGTTAGTTGACACAGTCGACCAGACATCGGACGAAGAGGAATAGAAATCCTTCCCCGGTTACGGAATTTACCGAACTGATAATATCGGCTTATAGCGACCCCCTCTCCCCCACCGTATTTATTTAAGTACTTTCAGTTGCTCTGGCTTATCGTTAAGCAACAGGCTAAGAAACCAAAAGTACTAAATTATCTGCTTATTGTCCGTTCAGTCTGCCGCTCGATCCAGCTACTAAATAAACACACAGTCGGCAACTTTAGCCTGCGTTTGTGGTACCTTGTTCCGCAGTAGTACAGTGTCAGCCAACAAAAACCTGCAGGGGAATACACAGATGAAGCGGTCCCGTGTAAACGAAATAATCAGGCAGAGCGACGAATTTATAAAAAGCTTTGGATTTCGGCTACCACCATTTGCTTATTGGTCACCACAGCAAATGAAAGCCAAACGGAATGATATCCCGGCTATAGTCGAAGCACGTATGGGATGGGACATCACAGACTATGGACACGGTGATTTCCAAAACATGGGCCTCATGCTTTTTACCACCCGCAATGGCAAACTTGAAAACCTCAAATCTGGAAGTGGCATGTGCTACGCCGAAAAAATAATGATCTCGCGACAGGATCAAATCTCTCCTATGCATCGACACATTACAAAAACAGAGGACATTATCAACCGCGGTGGAGCACAGCTCGCTATCAAAATGTTTGAATCGAATACAAGCGGTGAGCTGGATGAATCTTTACCCGTGACAATTGCAAGTGATGGGGAACTACGGCACTTGCCACCCGGAGATACTCTGCTGCTGCAACCCGGAGAAAGCGTCACACTGCATCCCGGTAACTGGCATAAGTTCTGGGGCGAAGGAGGTGATGTGCTAATAGGCGAAGTTTCAACCGTTAACGATGATCTCACCGACAACGTTTTTCAACAATCTATCGGGAGATTCTCCGACATTGAAGAAGACGAAGATCCCGTTCATCTTTTAGTGTCTGATTATGACACATGGCTTACATAACAAACGCATTGCAGCACCGGAGCTAAATAGCAATGCCATTCCAGTCAGAGCCAGGCACAATCCATTGGAAACTGCACTGCAACTCGGCACCGCAAAAAGTATTTTCGGCACTGGCCACCGATGAAGGTCGGGCGAGCTTTTGGGCCGAGTCCGCGGTAGAGAAAGAAGACTTAATTACGTTTTCGATTCTTGGCTATGAGCCCTATCGCAGCCGTGTACTCAAACAGGTCCCACCATTGCAGTATTGCATTGAGTATTTTGGCACTGTGGTAGAATTTACACTCAAAGAAGATATCAACGGAGGCACCGACCTGACACTGTTAGCTACCGATGTCGATGAGTCAATCCGTATGGAGATGACAGCAGGTTGGGTATCGGTTCTAATGGCGATGAAGGCTTATGTTGATCACGGCATCGACCTTCGCAACCATGACAGAAACAGAACATGGTCCGCGGGCTTCGTTGACAACTGATTCAATAAACTAATCGAGTTCAGCTCCAAGCGCCTCAGCAACCATCTTCTGAAAATGGTGAACTGCATGCTCAGACAATTCACTTAGATCACCATCTATAACAAAGCGCCCCTGGTTGTATCCCTTTGAACGCAGGCCTTTTTGCACACTGACACACAGTCCAATGTCTTCAGGCTGCAAGACATCTTTTTGATAGTCCATTGCATCACGCAGCTGCGAACTGGGTGTTTCACTCTTCGCAAACCAGTCCTGAAACTCAACGGTGCCCTCAACGTCATTCGGGGTCATTTGCAGAACTGATAAATTTGCCTCACCAGGATACGCCCAGATGGTCAGGTTGGGCCACAGAAACCAGCCCGCGAAACCAAAATCTACTTCGCCTTTCTCAAATTTATAAGCGTTGTTATCAGTAGAGGCAACAGAATCTGAAACATGGCTTGAATACCTGCCATTGACTTTCGACCGATAGCTTTTCATATCTACCAGATCTACAAAGTCCCTGTGAGCGGTATGACAGTGATAGCATTCGAGGAAATTATCTATCATCACCTTCCAGTTGCATTCAACGCTATAAGTATCTCGTTGGGCGAAAACAAGCTCGTCAACCGACGGACAATAGCGCCGAATTTCATCTTCCAGACCCGGCGCCTGTTCAGTTAGCGACGCTGCCAGAGGATCAAGGTTCACCATCACCAGACCACAAAACACTTCTACTTTGACCGGCTTTAAAGCAAAGTCGCACTTGTTAAAACCATCCATCTTATCTGTATTGCGCGCACCCTTGAGCTGCCCATCCAGATCGTATGACCAGGCATGGTAGGGGCAGACAATGAGATTGGCGTGACCACTTCCATTAACCAGCTCATGTCCACGATGCTGACATACATTGTAGAAAGCACGTACCTCACCTTCCCTATCCCTGACAACAAAAATGTTTTGCTCATGGATTTCAGTTGTAAGGTAGTCACCGGTTTTTTGTATCTGACTCACATGACCCGCATACCACCAGCTATTATAGAAGATCGCATCTTTTTCAAGCTCGTAAATACTTTGGTCGGTGTAGAAACGTGCAGGTAAGGTGTACGATTTTTCCGGATTACGGTTAAACGGCGCATCTCCGTCTTGCAGATGTATCTCAGGTGTTGCCATAGCTTGTTGCTGCCGATCCCGTGTGGAAAATAATAATTACTTCAATAATTCACTACTGGAAAATTCTTAACCCATCCGTTCAGGAATTGATAAACGCAATACGATCAAACTGTGCACGAAATTCTGCAACTTCTTCTGCAAGGCCTGCTTCACCTGCTAATGAACGGGAAATATAGCCTGCCAGCTTCGGCACATGCTCAACACCCACACCCCACCGCACCAATTCCGACGCACCAATTCGCAAACCGTTCATATCGCCCTCGACTGCTGTTATTGGCAATCCAATACCACATGCCAAAAAGCCGCTGTTACGGAGTACTTTTGACGCAGCCTGACCGCCACCATAATTTTTAGCCTGCACTGCAAATTGATGCGAAGCGGTAAAGCCTTTTGATTTTGCAAATACCGGAACTCCGAGTTCATCCAGAGCGCCAGCAAGCGCGACGGCGACTTTCGTCATTGCAGCAGCGTAGTCTTCTCCATGTTCGCGCCAGTCCAGCATGGTAATCGCAAGTGCGGCAGACTTGGCGGCATCAAAATTTGCAGTCATTCCGGGGAACGCAATTGTGTCCAGTCGCTCGGCGAGCACTGGATCATTGGTCACGATCAAACCACCAGCCGGACCGGCCAGACTTTTATAGGTACTCATTGTCATCAGGTGCGCCCCCTGATTCAGCGGGTTAGGCCATTGCCCGCCTGCGATGATGCCGCACTGGTGCGCAGCATCGAACAGAACAAAAGCACCGACCTCATCAGCCACAGCGCGTACCTCCTCCACCGGGTGAGAAAACAAATTTAAACTCCCACCGATGGTGATCAGTTTTGGCTTAACTTTTTTTGCCATCTCTCGAAGACCATCAATGTCGAAGGTGTAGCCATCCGCATCAATTGGCGCTTCGTGAATATTCAGATGGTACAAGCCGGCACAGCCGGCCGAGTGGTGGGTAACATGTCCTCCAACTGAGCCCGGAGGCACAATGATTGAATCTCCCGGTTTGCAAATCGCCATGAACCCGTAGAGATTCGCCAGTGCACCGGACGGCACACGGATTTCCGCAAACTGCGCATCGAAAATTTCGGCACATAACTCGGCTGCAATCACTTCAATTTCTTCGACCGCTTCCAGCCCGGTTTCATACTTGTCGCCCGGGTAGCCGAGGGACGGTCTGGAACCCAAACCAGAGGCCAGCAACGCTTCGGCTCGGGGGTTCATCACATTGGCCGCCGGATTTAGATTAAAGCAGTCCCGCTCATGTATTTCCCGACCCCGATCTGCCAGGGTCTCAATTCGCGTACAAAGCTCGCTGCTCGACAATGCTGACGCTTTGACTGCGAGTTTCTGCACGTAGCGTTCTGAAGAAGTCGGAACCCAGTCTCTTTGCTGCAATGATGTCATGTGTCGGCCTATTTCGTTCACAACAGTCTAATGCAGTTAATCCGCTTCTGAATGTCTCAGTTCGACGCACCGGCTTCCCTGAGCAGTGTGTATTACTTCATCTCCTGGGTTTGCAACTATACTCCCTGTCATAACGTGCAAATTTGCTGGATAAATTGTTACCCAGCGGATTAGCCGATAAGACTATCATTGCGCCCTCAATTTCAATCAAAACCCCACAGGATCATTCATGGAGCACGTTGTAGAACGGCTACTCTATCGGGCACGATGGCTTCTCGCCCCAATCTATCTGGGACTCAGCATTGCACTGATCGCCCTGGGCATTAAATTCTTTCAGGAGATTGTGCATCTGTTTCTACACATATTCGAGATGAAAGAAGCCGATATGGTACTGGTCGTGCTGTCCCTGATCGATATGGCAATGGTGGGCGGTCTGATTGTTATGGTGATGATGTCCGGCTACGAGAATTTTGTCTCCACACTGGACGTAGCTGAAGGGGAAGAAAAGCTGAGCTGGCTTGGAAAAATGGATTCGTCATCGCTAAAAGCAAAAATTGCTGCCAGTATCGTTGCTATTTCATCTATTCACTTGTTAAAGGTATTCATGAATGCAGAGAACGTAGAGAATGACAAAATGTTGTGGTACGTAATTCTGCACGTCACATTCGTACTGTCTGCATTCGCTATGGGCTTTCTGGATATTCTCGCGTTACGCACAAAGCGTTAGCAGCTGGTATCAGCTGAAATCAATATCCCTCCGCAGCAGCGAGTCAAAAAGACACAAGATCTAAATGCGGGTTATCGACGGTAACCTGCATACTTGAAATAGAGTCCAGCAAAACAAGCTGCTCACAAGATCCATTATCGATTTTGATGCATTCATTACGATCAGCGTCGTAAGCGGTATCAAGGGCAGTGCCTGTCACATGCTCTCCGGACTTTAACAGCAACCTGATCGGATACCTGTACAGACAGACTATTTCAATGGTGTCGTGCAGATCGCAGCTAATCATATGTGTCTATTGCTACCTCACTTTACCGGTGGAGCTGCAGGAATGGTAACTTCGGTATCGTTGATGTGATTAGTTATATTGGTAAAAAAGATGGTACTAACAGCCATTGCGGTTTCAACCAGCTCCTGATCAGTCAAACCACTGCTGCGAGCATTATTCAGCAGCTCATCAGACAATGGTCCGGGCTGCTTAAAAAACGCACGCACAATATCCAGCAGCGCATCTACTCTGGCATTCGATGTTTTTCTGTGACTGCGAATAGCCATCTGCATATCGGAATCAATTCCGGCTTTACGTGACTTCATAGTATGCATGGCAAGGCAATACTCACACTGATTTATTTCACTCACCAATAACTTGATCGACTCAATCTCCAGCTCACTAAGAGACGACTTCCGCAAACTGGCTTCCATTTGCAGATAAGCCATAGTGGCGGGTTCACTATTCGCAAACTGCAAATACACATCTGCGATTTTGCCATTCATTCTGGTCGGCTCAAGAGAAGCAAGCGCCTCCGTACTGAGCGTAGCCTCATCCCGCGTGTTTAGTCTTGCCACAATTGGTTCTCCTGCAATTGAATGGCTCAAGTGTACCCCAGACCCGAAACAACTCGTAGCCGACCCGACTCGCAGCCTTACAGCCACCAGCTATTTGCCCGATGGCCCTTGAAATGTCAGAATCCTAACCAGAATTCAACCAACCCTGCGTACCCGTTCCACTGCTATGTCAAAATCATTCGACTACAGCGCACAAGAAAACCATGTGGAAAAACGCCACGAACTTAGTGCACATTTGCAGAGTTACCTGGCCGATCTGCAAAAAGACTGTGGCACGCGTGAGCAATGGTCACATCACCAGCGCTTTGCAGGTGAAGCTGAATTCTGGCTGCAGGTACACAAGGCCCTGCTTGGTGCTGCCGCACAATTGCCCGAACGCTGCACGTCTTTAATACTGGTGCTCGATGATCCTGTTGCCAGAAAAAAGCAGTTAACCCAGCTATCTCAACTCGCGGGTCAGTTAATTCACCACGCACATACACATCACCATGTTGAAGATCATCACTTTTTTCCGGTGTTTAAACGTACGTATCCCAAACTCAACCACCATCTGGAGCTACTGGATGGAGACCATAAAGTACTCACCGAAGCACTTGATCAACTGGAAACTGCATTTAAAGCCATGCCGGTTGTTAAAACCAGTTCTGTCAGCGAGGAATGCACAAATGCATCCTTCAAATCCCAACTCTCTGTTAAAGCAGAAGAGCTGTATCACGCAGCTAAAAGGCTGGACACTCTTTTCAACCAGCACATCGGTGATGAGGAAGAGATTTGCATACCGGCGCTGCTGAAACTTTAGTCATCACAGACAGGGCCCGATATTGCTAAGCTTTTCTATTTAAAAGCTAGTTTAGTTAGTAGGGGTATCCAGATGCACATCATACTTTCATTGCTCGGGACAATAATCACCGTCCTAATTCTGCTCAATCGGCTTGCACAGGCAGGCATCTCACTCGGCGGATTGAATCCGTTTCTCTGGAGACGTCGGCAGAAATGGAAAAATCAGTACGAAGGCAATCCAATTTATAAGATAGAAAGCCCTCTTGACCTTGCCGCTTTGCTGGCAACCGCCACTGCAAAAGCAGACGGTGACATGAGCAGTGAAGAGAAAAAAGCCCTTCTCGATCTTTTCCAGAAAGAATTCAATGTCGATAAAAAAGGCGCTGCAGAATTACTGGTTTCGAGTGCCTATCTTCTTGGCTCCGGGGAAGAGCTAAAAAACAATTTGGAGAAGGTTATCCAGCCATCCCTCGCAAATTTTACCGAAGAACAGGCGACATCAACCAGCAATATTCTCGACGGCATTTGTCGTGTTGATACCTCTGGTGCTGACTTGAAACGTAATTTTGCTAAACAAGCCAAAGATGAAATTGCCAAACACTTCGAACCAAAAGGTACCTGGAGTTAGTTACTGGCACGCCAGTCAACAAAACAACTGACGGTACGCGGAACGACAGGTAGTCATCACAGCCACGTTTGTTAGCGCCCTTAAGGTTCAACTCAGGAAAGTCACAAATCAAGGCACTCGAACTACTTCCCCCTCTGCCAGCCCGCTTATAATCTCAATCCTCAATCCGTCTGAAAGACCGACCTCTATTTCACGGCGTTCAAACTGCTCCCCTTTGACAACGATAACAAAGACTTTATCGCCTTCAAATATTAACGCCCCTTCATCAAGGGTTAGAACATCATCGCGTCGGTCGAGCACTACATCGGCGCTTGCACTGTAGCCCGCTCTTATTGTGGTGTCAGCAGCACCGGAAACAGAAGCTCTGATTTGAAATTGAACCGTACCATCGGTGCGGTTGCCTTTTGGTGAGATAAACTCAAGCTCGCCATCAAACGTTTCGCCTTCAATGGCACCAATACTCACTACCAGCGCCATGCCTTCTTCGATACGCCCCACTTCGGATTCATCTACGCTACCAAGGAAAATCATATCAGTCATGTCGGCAACGGCGGCGATGGTGGTACCTTCATTAAAGTTGTTGGTTTCTGTAACGGTTTCTCCTTCTCGCACTGGAATTTCCAGAATTGTGCCGTTAACAGTCGATCTAATTTCGCTTGAAACCGTGCCTGCCTCCCCACTGCCCCCTTCACGTATAAGCGTAAGGTTATTTCGAGCACTCGATTCCTCTTCACGCCTTAGTTCATACTCGTATTGGTAACTGGCATACTCATCTCTTGAGATCAGGTTATCGTCCAATAAGTTCTTACGACGGTCACGCTCGCGTCTGGCATTGTTTGCACCAATCCGTGCAGTCTCTACCCGCGCCTGCGCTGCATTAAGCGTTACTGCGTCAGGCACAATTTGAATCTTGGCAATTAACGCGTTGCGCTCTACCGATTCACCAGCTTGCAAAAAGAGCTCCTCTACCACACCTGACACCCGAGACTTAATCGTCACTTCACGTCGCGGGCTGATTGAACCTGTTGCCACCGCCTTTTTAATTATTGTATCTACGGTTACTGTTCTGGTATCAAACACCTCAATCGGTTGATCATTACGCTTGACCAGCAGGTACAAGCCGCCGGCAAATAGCGCCAGTAACAGGACCACGGCAATTGTTTTAAAAATTATTTTTAACATAACTACTCCGCGCGCAACGCCTTTATCGGATCAAAACTCATCGCATGGCGCGCCGAATCAGCGCCGCGAGCAATACTACGACGGCAAGTGCCAGCAACGTCGCAATGGCAATTCTTAAATCTATGGTCAGGCTGTCAAAGTACACATTTGCACCAATACCCTGACGAATACTGATGGTATTAATCGCATCTTCTCTGAACAGCAGCTCAACGCCACTTTGAAAACCACGGCCGTCACCTGGTAACAACACAAGCATTAAGATACCCCAGGCAACAATGAGATCCGCTGGTGCTGTTCGCACTTTATGTGTGCGAAGGGATTCGATAATTTCACGACGTAAATCAGGCAGAATCATTATTGATTCTCATCGCCGTTGAATTCATCACCGGAAAACTCCTGATACTTACCGGGGCTGCCAGGAGCGTCGTTATTAATCGAACTATCAGTCAGGTCATTCGGTACCAACACTTCACCGGCACGTTCACCGTCAACAATAAACTCATCGGCAATAACCCGGCCGTCTCGCAACTGTATGGAGCGACGAGTCTGCTTTGCAACCTCGGGTTCATGTGTCACCAGAACCACAGTCATCCCGTCGGCATTGACCTCCTTGAAAATTCGCATAATCTGCGCTGAGGTTTGGGTATCCAGCGCACCTGTTGGTTCATCGGCCAATAACAAAGACGGCTGTGTGATCAACGCTCTGGCAATAGCCACCCGCTGCGACTGCCCGCCCGACAATTCGGCAGGCTTGTGAGATGCACGGTCGAGCAAGCCAACACGGTCAAGGTATTCGAGCGCTATTTTGTTGCGCTTTCGTCTTGCAATTCGCTGGTAGTAAAGTGGCAACGCGACATTTTCAAGCGCAGATTTATGATGAATCAGATTAAACGATTGAAATACAAAACCGATGAACCGATTGCGGTACCTTGCCGCCTCCGTGGCACTCAAGTTGGCTATTGCATGACTTTCCAGCGTGTAGTGACCGCTGTCTGCAGTGTCAAGAATCCCCAGAATATTCAACAGCGTTGACTTACCTGACCCGGAAGACCCCTGGATCGCCACAAACTCACCCTGCCCGATGCGCAGATTAATATCCACCAAAGCCCGTACGCTGTGTTCTCCCATCTCGTAGGATTTGGCAATGTTGGTTAAATCTATCATCTGCTCTCGTTGTAAACCCTGGCGATACAAGCTGGCTTTAAAGGATTATAGACACGATACCAGTCCGGGCCGCCACCTTCTGACCACGTTTCTGCATTTCGACACAAACTCGGCCTTTCTGCACTGGAACGGCGAACCGGTTTAGCACTACACTCCTTACAGTCCACTACTCCTCGGCCGAACACATGTCTGCAACTCCAACAGCACAACCACACCAAACCACAAGCCCCGAAACCGCGCGCGCCAAAATGCCGCATTTCAACTGGCAGGACCCGTTCCTGCTGGACCAGCAACTGCTCGAAGAGGAGCGCATGATCCGCGATACCGCACATGCGTACTGTCAGGAAAAGCTCGCCACTCGCGTGGTCGAGGCTAATCGCAACGAAACGTTTGATCGTGAAATCTTTAATGAGATGGGTGAGCTTGGTCTGCTGGGTGCAACCATTCCTGAATCACTCGGTGGTATCGGCGCAAGTTACGTCAGTTACGGCGTAGTTGCGCGTGAAGTAGAGCGCGTTGATTCCGGCTATCGATCGATGATGAGCGTGCAATCTTCACTGGTGATGCACCCGATTTTTGCCTTTGGCACCGATGCCCAGCGCGAAAAGTATTTGCCAAAGCTTGCCAGTGGCGAATGGGTCGGCTGCTTTGGTCTAACCGAACCGGATCATGGCTCCGATCCCTCATCCATGCTAACGCGGGCTAAAAAAACCGCAGACGGTTACCTGCTTTCCGGTTCAAAAAACTGGATCACCAACTCGCCTGAGGCCGATGTCTTTGTGGTGTGGGCAAAGTCGGAAGCACATGACAACAAGATCAAAGGCTTTATTCTTGAGAAAGGCATGAAGGGTTTAACGGCACCAAAGATCGAGGGCAAGTTCTCATTGCGAGCATCAATCACCGGCATGATCATGATGGATGAAGTCGAAATACCGGAAGAAAATTTGCTCCCTGAAGTTTCAGGCCTGGCCGGCCCCTTCGGTTGCCTTAACCGGGCACGTTACGGCATTGCCTGGGGCGCGATGGGAGCTGCTGAATCCTGCTGGCACTCCGCTCGACAATACACACTGGATCGAAAGCAATTCGGTAAACCTCTGGCGGCCAACCAGTTAATACAAAAGAAATTGGCAGACATGCAAACCGAGATATCTATCGGCCTGCAGGGTTGCCTGCAACTCGGAAGACTGTTCGATCAGCATCAGGCACCTGCCGAACTGATCTCATTAATGAAGCGCAATAACTGCGGCAAAGCACTGGACATCGCCAGAACCGCTCGCGATATGCATGGCGGCAACGGTGTATCAGATGAGTATGGTGTGATCAGACATATGATGAATCTTGAAGCGGTGAATACTTATGAAGGTACTCATGATATTCATGCACTGATACTTGGACGTGCGCAGACTGGTATTCAGGCTTTCAGTAGCTAACAAAGACTGTTCGATTCGTCGCACCCTCCGTGAACAGGAGGGTGCACAACACTGTGGGATCGGGGTACAACGCCGATAATTAAAACGGCTTAACCACCACCAGAATAACAATAATAATCAACGCCACAAACGGCAGCTCATTAAGCATTCTTAGCTTATTGACAGACACATTACCTTCACCCGCATCAAGTGCTCGCCCCACTTTGGTGAAGTAAACATGCAACACAGTAACACCCAAAACCAACAGCAATTTAACCCACATAAATTTCAGCTGAAAGACAGACGGGTTCAGTGTTATGAGCCAGATTCCCAGTACCCAGGTCGCTATCATCGACGGAATCATTATGATACTTCGCAACTGTTTTGACGCAGTTTGCATCGTGTCAAATAATGAATCACCCGGCTGGCTTTTGGCCTGATGCAACTTGTAGCGAGGATAAATAAGCAGTGATGCCATCCATGCGACCATGGCAATAATATGGAATGCTTTAACCCATAAATACATTATTGAGCCTTCATATTGGTTATTGGCTTATCGGTTACTGGCCTACTTGCCAAGCAACCAGCCGCCATCAACGTCAATGGTGGTACCAGTAACAAAATCATTCTCGACCATAAATAGTATGGCTTTGGCAACCTCATCCGGCAGACCTGCCCGTGGCAACAGGTGCGGGGCAGTGAGTTTTGCAAAGTGCTCATCACGCGCACTACCTTCCAGCGCTGACATCGGTGTATCGATTGTGCCGGGGGATACCGTGTTGATACGCTTAGGAGCGATTTCCGGTGCCAGCGCACGAACCATTGCTTCAACTGCACCACCAACTGCAGATAACGCAATCTGCCCTGGCTTGGCTTTTCTGGCTGGCGATCCGCTGACGAGAACAATACTGCCCTGCTCGGTCAGATGAGAGGCACCGTAACGCACCACATTCGCATAACCCCAGAGCTTGTCGAATGAGCCGGCAAAACCATCCATATCCATATCGAGGAACGGCCCCAGTGCTCGATCACCACCCGTGGCGGCACTAATCAGAATATCGAACGGTGCGTGCTGCTTAAACAGTTTCTCCATCGCATCGCGGTCGCGTACATCGCACGCTTCACAGGTAACGCCTTTTGGCAATTCACCCGCTTTTGAGGGATCGCGGCTAATCGCAACTACCTGTGCGCCACGCTCAGCCAACTGGTGAGTAGCTGCCAGCCCAATGCCTGAAGTACCGCCAAATACTAGTGCTTTTTTTCCTGATACATCCATCGAATGTCCACCTGTGAGAGTTATTTACCTGCGGTCTATGATCATGCCAGCGGTTGTTCTAATCAAGTGTTTTGTGAATGCCGGGCACAACTTCAATTCCACTCCTCCACATCTGCCAAAAATGATTCAAAACCGAGTAAAATGCCGCCTCCTCCAGCCCACCCGGAAACTTACCTTTGAACCACACGGTACTGATTAACGTGAGCGGTACAGACCGTCCTGGCATTACGTCCGCGCTGGTTAACATCATGGCAGGCTATCCTGTGACGGTTCTGGACATTGACCAGTCAGTGATTCACAACCAGCTATCGTGGGGCATGCTTGTTGAAGTGGACGCCAGCGCTTGTGGCGCCAACGGAAAACCGGACCAATTGTTTAAAGACCTGCTGTTCAAAGCTCACGAGCTTGAGCTTGGCATCAGTTTTACATCGGTCGATGCGGACGAATTATCCCAATGGATGCAGGACGGCGCGATTGATCGCTACATCGTCACATTGCTTGGTCGCAGCATGAACGCCGCATTGATAGCCGAGATGACTGAGATCATCAGCACATACGAATGGAATATTGCCACCATTCAACGCATCTCCGAACGCCACCAGCGCGATGCCAACAGCGATACACCGTTAATTGCCGTGGAAATCCGGATCCATCACCGCAACGGTGACATCAACGGTTTACGCCGCGACTGTCTGGCTCTGGCCGGCCGAAGCGAAATGGATATTGCAATCCAGGAGGACAGCATCTGGCGGCGCAACAGAAGACTGGTTTGCTTTGATATGGATTCAACCCTCATACAAAGTGAAGTCATTGACTTAGTGGCAGATGCTGCGGGCGTCGGTGCCGAGGTTAGTAAGATCACAAGCCGCGCCATGAATGGCGAGATGGATTTCAGACAAAGCTTTAAACAGCGCATGGCCCTACTCGAAGGTTTGTCAGTCGACAAACTCGAAAGCATTGACCGGGAACTTAAAGTTACTGAGGGGGCAGAGAAACTGATCTGCAATTTACGCCTGCTTGGCTACAAGACGGCAATTCTCTCCGGTGGTTTCGAATACTTCGCCACACGTCTGGCACAGCGCCTTGGCATAGACTACGTGCATGCCAATCAGCTCGACATCTGTGATGGAAAACTCACGGGTAACATCTGTGGAGAGATAGTCGACGATCAGCGCAAAGCAGAACTATTGAAGTCAATCGCAGAATCAGAGGGTATACAGCTACAGCAGGTGATTGCTGTGGGTGATGGGGCAAATGACATCCCCATGCTCTCCACCGCCGGACTCGGTATCGCGTTCCACGCAAAGCCCAAGGTTCGCGACGAGGCAGGTATTTCATTCGGCACAGTTGGACTGGACGGCATTCTTTATTTAATCGGTATGCGTGAGAACGAGAT
>CAZYRP010000038.1:0-31932 GCA_964649465.1 uncultured Granulosicoccaceae bacterium
CATCCATCCATTTTACGCCGCAAGCGGCGGGGAATTTACCCGAAGTGATTAAAAACACACCAACAAAAAAAACTCCCACCAATATCAAAGCCCGCATAACTTCTACGCGAGTTATGGCATTGGTTGGCTACTTTGGCACAATGGCGTTTTTGATGTTGTGGATTATCAAGCTCGCACCACCGCAAATTCCCAAAAGTATTGCCCTGGCCATCGGTCTGCTACCGCTGCTGCTGCCGCTCAGGGGAATGTTACACGGGCGCGTATATACGCATTCATGGTCCGGGTTTCTGGCACTCCCTTACTTTGCTTTCGGTGTTGATGCCGCAATACACAGAACAGAAAAACCATGGCTCGGCATAGTGCTTGTGGTACTCAGTATCGTGTGGTTTTTTGGCAGCGCTTATTACTCAAAGTACAAGAAGATTGAAGCAAACCAGGAGCAAATAAGTGAAGACGGCACGGATCACTAGCTTGTATTTGTTAGCGCATGACATGATTTAAGGAACGGTATCGTAATTCGCGCGCGACCGGCCGCCAGCGACTCACGATCAAGCAACGCTACGGTTTCAAGCAAGCTTCCAATATCTCGCTTATGTCGCTTTAATAAATAGTCAACAGTTTCAGCAGGCATCTCAAGGCCTTTGCTGTCAACTGATTGCAACAACACTGCCCTGATGTCTGCATCGTTCAACGACTCCAGCCTCAACACCGGCCCCCAGCCCAAACGCGACTCCAGATCTGGCAGCAACCATCCGGCAGACGCTGGTGCTGATGATGCAGCGAAAATAATTTTCCCCGACTGCTCACGGCTGAAATTAATCAGGTTAAAAAGTGCAAGCTCCCAGTCGTTATTACCAGCGACATGATCAATATCATCCAGTGCAACCAATGAATACCGATCAAGCGCGTCCAGCAGGCTCGCAGAAAGTGACTGCTCTTTTAATGAGGCATAAAACGAGCGTTCCCCGGCAGCTGTGAATTCATTGTGAGCCGCCAGCAGAAGATGTGTTTTACCACTGTGCTCAGGTCCACACAGGTAAAGCTGACCGGCGTCTGTTGTCTCACGAAGACGTTGTACCAAATTTACCGCCAGATGGTTACTGCCGCGATAATAGTTATCGTAATCCGGCACCACTGATGGTGACAGTGGCAGTGGGAGTTGCCTGCGGGTAGACACCATCAGAACTTCGCTATCGAGCCAGGTACCGAAAACTAAGCTCGCCGGCAAACTGGTCCGTATTAATGGTTTCAAAACTACGGCTACGACTTAACGCACTACGCACATTCTCAGCACCTTGCTCGGATGCTCTGAACACCATAGCCTCAAGCTCAAGTATCTCGGTGACTACACTGCCGTCGAGCTCACGCAATGTTGCCAGCACATTGTCATAGTCTGCCAGTGTACGGATATTTTCTACTCTTATAACAACGCCGGCGCGATCATAACTACCAGCCGTGCCACCGGAAGACAGAAACCCACCACCTGCGCCACCATTGGCGCTCAATTGGGTCATAGCTGAAACAAGCGCTTCATCCAGTGTCGCTGTGGTCAACCCGAATGACGATTGTGACTCAGTATTGCGCTTACTGAAATTCCAGTCAGACTGCCATGTTGTAGGCGACAATCGATACAACGCACCAGTGAGCAGGTCATTGCCTTCAAAGCGCGCTGCAAAGTTGTTTATGCGATCAGTATTGGCACCAAAAATATCTTCAGCAGTGATTAGCTGCTGATCCTCAGCACTAAATTCCGGAAACTGAATTTGAAGATTATTGGCCGCCGCCAGTTGCATAGCGCGAGCCTGGAATTTTTTGCCACGATCACCACCGATTAAAAACACATTTCCCTGTTGCTCCACCGCGACCAGCGCAATAACAGGCAAGATCTCCTGAACCTCCTGCTCCTCTATCACTGGTGTCAGTTGTTGCTGGATGATGGCTGCCAGATCTGTTGGAAAAGCGACGGCAATCACAGCCGTCGGATTTGCACCTTCGCGGACACTGCGTGTTGCCAGTAGCACGCTGTCTGTCGTCGGATTAACCCGGCGGTAGCGGAAGCTCTGCACATACCGCGCTGGGTCCTGCAGCAACTCTTCACGCTGAAACGACTCAACAAAAACACGTGTCTCGACCTGGCGCCGCAGCACGCGGTCAAAAGCCAGCAGATAGGCTCTGTTGCGTTCCCTGTCACTCTGGTCGGTCACCTGTACTTCAACCCGGAAGTCAGTCGCAGACGGAGTTTGGGATTGAGCATGGGATTGCTGCATTGCGCAAATGGCGATAATCGGCAGTAAGAGAATCCAGCTGCTGAGTCTTACACTGAGTGTTTTCCCACTGATAGCGGCGCGGCGCGGCCAGGCGGTCGACTGCATGTACTCACCCTAAAAAATATTTACCCGAAGAATTGTAACCCAGTCACTCACCACATAGTAAAATCGACCAGATTCACACCGAACTGATATTGATTCCATGACGAACGATGATTCAACTGGCCGCCAAACGACACCTTCCGGTGAAACAAAGTCAGGCACAGGCCACAACAGTCAAGCTTTCGGACTAAGCTACCGCGATGCCGGTGTTGACATCGATGCGGGCAATCAGCTGATCGAATCCATTAAACCCGATATCAAGCGGACTATGCGCCCCGGGGTTCTCGGCGGCATTGGTGGTTTTGGCGGCTTGTTCGAGCTACCGACAAACGACTACGATCAGCCGGTACTGGTTTCCGGAGCAGATGGAGTTGGTACCAAATTGATGCTGGCAAATCTGCTGGACGACCATGCAGGCATCGGTACCGATCTGGTTGCAATGTGCGTAAACGACATCATAGTCTGCGGTGCTGAACCACTGTTCTTCCTCGACTACTACGCCTGCGGAAAACTGGATGTTCAAAAGTCCAGCCAAATTATCGCAGGCATCGCCGATGGTTGCGTTCTGTCAGGTGCTGCACTCATTGGCGGTGAGACTGCCGAAATGCCAGGTATGTACGATAGCGACGACTATGACCTCGCTGGCTTTGCAGTGGGAATAGTTGAGAAGAAAAAAATTCTTGATAAAGCCAATGTCGCCCCGGGTGACTGCATAATCGGCCTGGCATCTTCAGGCTTTCACTCAAACGGCTACTCCCTTATACGTAAAGTCATTACTGCAAGCGGAGCTGACATTCATGCGACCCTTAACGGTAATGCTGAGAAAGGCAATGCAGCTCTGCCTTTAAAAGATCCCGAATCAATAGCCAAAAGCCTGATGCAACCCACGAGAATTTATGTCAAACCGCTACTGAGGTTACTGGATGAAGTTACTGTTAATGCACTTGCACACATTACCGGTGGCGGACTGACCGAAAACATTCCACGATCACTACCCGATAACACAATGGCAGCAATTGATAAAAACAGCTGGCAGCGCCCGGAAATTTTCAACTGGCTGCAAAACAACGGCAATATTGTAGAGGATGAAATGCAACGTACCTTCAATTGCGGCATTGGTATGGTAGTCATCGTACCGGCCTCAGAACAACAGGCAGCACTTGACTGCCTGAAAGCAAACGGCGAGCAGGCGATGGTGATTGGTGAAGTTACTACAAATAAGAATCGCGAAGCATCAGTACACTGGATATGAACAAGTAACCTCAACCCCTCATGGTCCACGGTAGTTATGTCCACCGGCAAGCAATATAACCAACCAGCTACACCTGCGAATATGGAAGCCTCTCAAATTACGGTGCTGATTTCAGGCCGTGGATCAAATATGCAGGCTATCCATCGCGCGTGCATTGACGGCTCAATTAAGGCACAAGTGTCACATGTAATAAGCAACTCAGCTGATGCAGCCGGACTGGACTATGCGCTGCAACACGGCATCCCCACATCCATTGTCAATCACAAAGACTTCACAAACAGATCAGATTTTGACGCCGCATTAATCAATTCAATCAACAAAAACGGGCAACCTGACCTGGTTCTGCTGGCCGGTTTCATGAGGCGCTTAACAGCAACGTTTACCAATCACTACGCCGGGTACCTGATCAATATTCACCCGTCGCTGCTGCCCAGGCATCCGGGTCTCGACACGCACGCAAAAGCGCTGCAATGTGGAGACAAATGGCACGGCTGCAGTGTGCACTTTGTCAATGAAGCGCTGGACGGTGGTCCAGTAATCGCACGTGGAATTGTGCCGGTAATCGCAGGGGATACAGAAGCCACTTTAGCAGAACGGGTTTTGGCTACCGAGCACCGCGTTTTTCCAACGGTAGTGCAGCGGTTCCTACATGATGGTTTAGCGTGTCGGGATGGTCACATACAAATACACGGAACCAACCTTACTACGCCGCTGGTCTACTATTATTACTAGATACCGGAAAAACGGGCCAGAACGCTAAGACTGAAAACCCGGGACTGGCAATCGGAACTGGGAATTGGGTCGCACACTGAAGGTACAACACAGGATTTCACCAACTCTCCAACTATCATTAAGCAAATCAGACTAATGCATAACAGAGTAATTCAGTTTTTGTGCAGCTAAAAACTACTAAATTAAGCCTATGGCGATAACTTTCTCTACACCCTTGGTACGCAAACGCTTAGCTGGCTGGCTCTTCGCTGCTATCACTTTGCTAAACAGCCTGACTGCATTATCAGCTACCACTGATTCTATGCCTGTGTTTACTGCAGCTTATACTGTTGAAAATGATTTCATTACCGCTGGTAAGGCGCATCTCAAGCTGGAAAAAAAAGAAAACCACTACCAGCTTACTCTGGAAACTAAACCCACTGGCTTTTTCAAACTTACAGATAAGGGAAAAATTAAGGAAGTCGCTGAGCTTCCGTCACTCACCCCACCTTTTCTGTCGAGCAAATATTCCTATACCAATTTCGGCGACAAAGACCGAAATTACACTTCAATGTACAACCGGAAAAAAGGTGAAGCAACTGTTGTTCGCAAAACCGGTGTTAAACGTATGGCAATCGATGTCACTGCAGTAGACCGTGTTTCAATAACGCTCACACTTATGCAGAAACTTCGCGAGCAGCCGGAAATAGAAAAATTCAGCATCAACACAATTGATACTCGTGGCACTCAAACATTTAGTTTTGCTTCTAAAGGACAGGTCGAGTTGAAAACCGACATCGGTACAATAACCGCTACGCGTATTGATCGACTTCCTTCTGGCAACAGCAAACGCAACATCGTCACCTGGTTCGCTACTATCGGGCCAGACAATCTGCCAATACCAGTTCAATTTGAACACTACAAAAGCGGCAAGTTAACCGCGCGGCTAAAAATCACAGACTTTTCAGGCACGCCCTAAGCTGTAATATTGAGGGTCAACACAGGTACAAGATACACAATAGCACCAACAAGGAAATGCTCGTTGATGTCATGGAGCTACAGTGAGGGGTTGTAGCAGTCCGGACGCTTTCGGCGGACTAAATCACCGAATCTATCGTGTTATTGCGACCGCGTAAAATAACGTTGCGCCAGGTTCGCAACTCGCACCTTACGAATGATTATTCAACCGGGCTCAATCAATACGGCGGATTTAAAAACAGAGAATTCGCACCACCCTAAAAACGCTTTTGTATTTTTGCGCGTATTCGGTAGTCGGAATCTTCTTCGATTTCACCGGACTGCATAAACGGCATCAGCACATCAGCGGTTAACCTGAAACTGTCGCGGCTCCAATGCAACCCCGGTGAGAGGTACCATTGCTGGTTTTCCAGTGCTTCATCTATGTTTCTGCTTTCCGTTACATCGATCTGACCACGCAGGGAAACTGTCCATAGCGGGTCACTCGTATCTAAACCTGTCAAAGCAAAGCGACGACCCGTGGTAACCCCCAAAGACCAGAGCTCCTTACCTTCGGCAAGCTCTCCACCGCTGTCCGGCACATCATCGCTGATGCTTCTGACGCCCAGGTCCACCGAACTGTAGTTCTCCGGGCCGAGTCTGCCGTAGTGAATGCCCAGCTGTCTGCTACTGATAATTTCGGACTGGCTGTCAAATTCGTCTGCGCTGGTGACTTCTATCCGCGCCGAGTAAGACAGACCATCGGTCAAATCCTTCATACCGATCTCGCCCGGCTTTAAGAAATCAATTCGATCAAACGCAAGGCCGCCAGACCATACTTTCTCGCTTTCACCTGACTCGGCATCAACACCGTTCACCGAGGACAACTGGAAAAGCAGTTCTTTTCGAGATTCGTTTTGAATACCTGGGCCGAAAGACACCTGATCTGTTGCAATCAGCTGATAATCCGTGCCGGCAGCTAAACCTGCAGGCAGAGTTTCGCCGGACACCACCAGCTCTTCAGGCCCTGTGGGGTAGCGTTTCTCGTTCGATTGACTAAGGGCGTTGCCTGAGTACAACACTGCCAGTGCAGTGATGACTGATGCGTGCCTTGTTGGGTTCATTGCTATCTCGCTTACATCCAGCGCAAAGCGCTTTCGGGGTTCAATTTCGGTCGCGCGTCGTTGTATATTCAACGATTGGCGAACATCCGTGTGGTAAAAATATGACAAATTCCATTGTTAAGGAATACTATCGCAGCTACAACTCCCCAAATGTTGTAAAACATTAACTTTTATACACTTCCTGTGTCAACTTCTGTTGTTACTTTTCTGCAACGTTATCACTTATGAATCAGAATATTTCCGCTCCCGATGACTTACCGGACCCGCAGGAAACCGGCTCACCCGGCGGCGACAGGACAGATCCGAAAAACCCTGACACTGAAAGTAAATCGCAACGAAAGCGAAATGCTCACCTGATTACCCAATTGGCAGGCCAGTTGGTTGAGATGAAACCAAAAGCGCTGGCAGCGCTGCCACTGGAGCCAAACGTTCTTGAGGCTGTCACGCATTGTGCTGAGATAAAGGCTCACGGTGCCAGAAAGAGACAACTCCACTTTGTGAGCAAACTACTCCGGGAAAGTGGCAATGCTCAGGAGCTGCAGACACTGATGCTTAGGCCGGATTTGCCAAAGAGAACTGCAAAGACAACCAACCCGCATGTGGAATTCCGCAACCAGTTGCTCGACAATTTTTCCAGCCACGTGGAAGCATTGCGCGAAAATTATCCATCCGCCGATCTGCAGCAGGTCAGACAGCTTGTGCGCAACGCTCACAATGAAAGCAAAAAGGCCCTGAACAAACCCGACCAGGCCATCGTGCACGAAAATAAGGCCAAAGAAAATACAACGAGCGATAACAAAAACAGGGAGGCGTCTGCAACTACTGTATCCCCTCAAAGTACCAAATCCGCCAAGTCGCTGCTGAAGCTGCTGTCTGCCAGCCACAACCAGCAGTTACCCGACTAACCGTCAGAGTATTTTCCCCGTTAAGCTACCGGCGAACTGTGAGTAACGGCAAGGACTAAAAATTATCCCAAACCGGTTGATCCCAGCTTCCGGTCAGCAGGTATCGACGCCGGCCAAATTCGTCGAAGTTAAGCCCGATACCTCTTAAAATGTTGTCTGCAACCAGCGCCGTTAGACCTGCAGCCGGCCCACCGGAAAGAATCCCAAGCAACGGTAACGCACCGCTCACCCGAGGCAACACATCAATGGTTTGCTCATGTGTTTTGTCCACAAAGCCACTGGTGCCCTGAATCAGAATTTCCGCAACCGGACCACTCATTGCAATCGCGTTGGCCTGTGCGTATCCATTGGCAATAGACAGATTGCCGCTGACCCCCGTATATTCGAGCCCGTTGTCGGTGATATCGCGAAAGTCACCCGCCAGCCTTCTCGGCAACGATTGCAAAGCCACCAGGCCCAATATTCTACTGGCACCGGGTTGCACCGAGAGAATGCGACCATCACGTAAATTAAACAACAGTTGACCTTGCATGGCTTGCAGATCCGGCGAGTAAGCAGGCTTTGGCCAGGCGATTGAAAGGGCGGCCTCACCGCTACCCTTAGCGAAAGACTGCACATTGGCAATATCAGTAATTGCCTGTCCAAAGTTATCGAAGGTCGCTGTCAGATCCAGTTTGGTTACATGGGCAGACACACCGCGGCTTTTGCTCTGCTCCCAGAATCCATTGCCAGTCAGTCGCATGGTGTCCTGTCGCGCTCTTACCGCAGCGATCCGCATACCCTGATCAGTTGGCTCAGTCCGCAAAGCAACTTTAGCGAAGCGCCATTTATCCCATATCAATTTTGATACACTCACATCCAGTGCCGGAACATCACGCGGATCATATGACTGATCTGTCACCTCACCCGAACCGCGTGAAGCAGATTCTGCATTCCCGATCGCCACCAGCAATCGTCTGTCCAGGTGATCAAGGCGCACCAGCCACGGGCTCTGACCAAGCACCAACTTCCCTTTGACAAGTGAACTATCAAACTGATGTACCTGCCGGGTACCATCGCGAAAAGTAGTGTAGGCAAGATCATCAAACACCTGATTGCCGATTGTCATTTGCCGCGCCTTGATATTCGCGTAAAAGGGAAATGGCTCAGCACTGGCGTTCGACTCACGACCAGACTGAAAATCCAGCACCCACTTCACCCAGCTATGCGCGTCCAGTCTGTGAGAGTTTCCACTTAACGAAATCCCGCGTCGAGGAAGCACAGTGCTGTTTGAATTACCCAGGGCAATCGCCATACTCTGCAAACGACGGCCATCCCCGACACGCGAGCGAATTTTTACCAGCCCCGGAATGTCAATCCACCAATCTTTTTCCGCTGCACCAAAATCTCTATAGACCCTTGCCTCTCGCAGCTCGTCTGCTTGTTTATTCATTGGCTGAGGAAACTTAATTTCCGTGCCGGATAAATCACTGGTAGCAGTCAGTTCTATGCGTCTCTTTTTTATACCGGTAGTCTTGGTAACATCGATATCCAGTTTCCAGTTAGATACACCGTTAAACTGATCGTCCAACGGCAGGTTATAAGACCGCAGAATACTCGCCACAGCCATCGGCCCGCTAACATCTATACGATTGATTTTTTTACCCGGCTCAACTTCCTGTATTGCCTTTATTGACAGGGGTAAACCCTGGTAGCTAACCTGCAACTTATCAGCAACAATACCGCTGCGGTTAAAACGTACGTCACCACTCACAGACTCCAGATCAACACCAAAGGTCTTTGATTTTATTCGTGCTCCATTAAGCGCAACACTGCCGTCAATCGAAAGCCTATCATTAAGCGCTTTTTTCATAGGCACTTGTAAGTCAAGATCAAGACGTGAAGTACCACTTCCTGTCGATTTTCCAAAGGCACCAGCAATTAAGCTTGCCATCGGGCCGGTTTGGGCAAAATCAAGCATGTCAGAAACTGGTCCGATCAAGCTGCCGTCAATCGACATAACCGGTGCTTTTGTATCAGCAACATGCAACCGTGCGTCACTGAATGTAGCCTCTCTTATGCTGCCCTCATACAACCGCCCGCGCATTGCAGCCGCAGAGAAACTTAGATTGCCATCGACATTTTTTAATGCCGGCCATTTTGTGTTGAACTTCACTGTGGTGTTGGCTATATCAATCTCGGAGTAAAAATGGCCGCGCCCGTCATAAGGAGAGAAGTCATTTAAGTCGCCCTTAAGTTCAATTCTGCCACTGGTAATATCACCCTCGACCAGAGCGACTTTCATATAATTCAGAGTTTTTTGCGGTATAACGCGTGTCGGGTAAAACTCGTGTATGCCTGCAAGGTTTGCATTTAATATTGTGGTGTGAGAATCAATTAGTCTGGATCCATCTGACATACCGGAGAAGCTGAATGTTGCTGCTGTATTCAGATCGAGTGATGACAGACGCAGGTCTTCACTTACTACCTTCCAGTGCAGTGATGGCTTTTCAGCAACACCTGAACCGGCAACATTTTCGCTGCTAACCACTTTGGTATCTGCCGGCGTATCGGTGTTTACAACAAAACGGATATCACCATCAACATTGATTACCGGCAACGGGCTTTCATACAGTGAAGGCAACGTCAGGGTTATGTCCTGATTATCAAGCGTCATCTTTCCAGCACCATCCTGAAATACGACCGTAGTAGTCAGATCACGGATACCCGGGTTCTTGTCATAAGAATCAACCGCAAGATCTACTGCGATAAGCTGCAGCTCTGTCAGAGTATTTTTTTCGCTGCCAGCAATTCCGCTGATACGCCAGTTCTTCAACAGACCGGAGCGCAGTGAGTGAATTTTTACCGGCAATCTTTCAGGTAACAGCTCATCAATATAGGCGTGCGCAGGAACCAGAGACCGGAGATCAATATCAGGACCCACCACGGCAATATGTTGACCATCATCTTCACGTGTAAGCTGTAAATCTAATCCATCAAGATTTACTTCTTTGTTATCAAGCATCGCTGAAAAACGATTAACACCCAATTGCCAACCTGACTCAAGGCGCTGCCAGTCCAGATCGACCACTACATCGCGTGCATCGAGACTGACAATACCTGTGTATTCAGCTGACGGCTGACTTAGCTGCAGCATGTCACTGCTGCCGACAAACCGCATTTTGGTAAGACGCGTACCGCGAAAACTCCCCCACATCTGCACACCAGCAAGACCGCTCAATTGCTGCGAAGACTCAGGCCAGAATCCAGAAAGCTCTTCAGTATTTAGGCCCTCGGTACTCACATAGAACTTGCCTTGCCATTCATCGATGTTGTCTGCATTGCCAGTAAAGTCCAATGACGCCAGAGTGGTATCACCAATCTCGCCCGGAAGCGCACTACTAATTCGAAGCTGATGTAAATCTCCGTCGTTAAAAGCATTGATATTGACATCGTTAATCTCGTAGTCGCGACCCATCGTGGCATCTATCACGGTGATGTCGCTATCCAGAATAGAAAGGCGTTCTGCATTGAACAACCAGCTAAGCGCGCTGGAACCACGACCCTTCATATTTTCCGGACTGTCCAGTTCGTTAGGACTCAGACTAGCACCCAGCATTCTAAATCTACCCGGCCCCTCATAACGCGCTGCCAAAGACAGGTTACTTAACTGCACACTGCGAACACTTAGTGTGCGTTGAAGCAGGATGTCGCGTACATCAAGCTGTAATTCTATGCGCGGTAACTCGAGCACTGTTGTGGCATCATCAGCTGATCGGATCTGAACGTCTTTTAGACTGGCGCTGGCATCGAAACGGTTCCAGACCAGATCAACCTCACCGATCTCTACCGGGCTTCCAACGTAAGAGGTAACAATTGATGCTACCTGCTCGCTATAGTCTTCACTGTAAAACACAGCCAGCCGAACACTCGCTGCAAGCAACGCAATTAAAATTAAAAGTGCAGCCAGCAGATAAAGCATCCACTTACAGGTTTTTGTAAGTGCGTTAACTACCATGTTGTTATGTGGTTATTCCTGATCATACATATAGGTATTGCCGTATGAGGTCCCTGGTATAGCGCCTGACTTTTTGGATTTAGCGCTTAAAGCTCAAGGGCACAAAGATTCGAACTCAAAAAGGCAGTGCAGGGGTTAAGTTTATAAAATTGAAAACCGAATTCTCCATCCGGTCAATTGACGATTTCGGGTACACGGTATTATACAATCACTACGTCGTACTGGTCTCGGTTGTACATTGATTCGGCCTGCAGTCGAATGGGCTTGTCAACAAAAGACTCGAGCTCGGCAAAATAGTCGGATTGCTCATCGAGGAACATCTCAACGACATCCGACGATGCAACCACAGTAAGCGATTTGACATCGAACTGCCGCACCTGACGGATAATTTCCCGTGAAATTTCGTAACAGACGGTCTCCGCCGTGCGCAATAGCCCCCGACCGGAACAGGTTGGGCACTCGGAACACAAGGTTTGCTCCAGACTCTCGCGTGTTCTTTTGCGAGTCATCTCTACCAGCCCCAGCGAAGAAACCTCACACACCTGTGTTTTGGCATGATCGTTATCAAGCGCTTTTTCCATTGCCCGCATGACCTGACGCTTGTGCTCATCGACTGTCATATCGATGAAATCGATAATCACAATACCGCCGAGGTTGCGCAAACGAAGCTGTCGACAAATTGCCTGAGCCGCTTCGAGGTTAGTTTTGAAAATCGTCTCTTCCAGATTGCGATGCCCGACAAATGCCCCCGTATTTACATCAATCGTAGTCATCGATTCGGTCTGATCAAAGACAAGATGGCCACCGGATTTCAGGTGCACTTTACGTTCAAGCGCCTTCTGTATTTCATCCTCAACGCCATAGAGGTCAAAGATCGGGCGCTCACCGGGGTAGTGTTCAACACAATCGACAATCTCAGGCAGATACTCTTTGGCAAAACTCTGTGCGGAAATAAAAGACTCACGGGAATCTATACGAATTCGTCCAACCGACACACCAACCAGATCACGCAAGGTTCTTTTAACCAACGGCAGATCTGCATACACCAGCTCACCTGCTTTAACCGTGGGTATTTTTAACTGAATAGATGCCCAGAGCTTTTTCAGAAATACTACCTCTCCAGCCAGCATTCCTTCATCTACACCTTCGGCCGCGGTACGCACTATAAATCCGTTGTCGCTTTCTTCTTCGCTCTGCAGTTGTTCAACAATGCCTCGCAGACGCTCGCGCTCTTCTTCATCTTCGATTTTGGT
Source organism: uncultured Granulosicoccaceae bacterium (assembly GCA_964649465.1). Classification (GTDB taxonomy): domain Bacteria; phylum Pseudomonadota; class Gammaproteobacteria; order Granulosicoccales; family Granulosicoccaceae. The sequence continues at coordinate 12,569 of CAZYRP010000038.1, forward strand.
TGATACACCGATCGCACTGTCCCCTGGCATGTAAACCAGATACCTCGACGGTACTGTCAGATTCGATGTCAGACGAGCGCCTTTGGTGCCCAGCGGATTCTTTATCACCTGCACCAACAGCGTCTGGCTTTCTCTCAGCATCTCCCTGATTGGCTTGTTGGTCTTTTCGCCACTCTCATCAACAATAGTGCCACCTGCCAGATCTGAGGCGTGTAAAAAAGCCGCGCGCTCAAGGCCGATTTCCACAAAAGCGGCATCCATACCGGGCAACACTCGAACCACATTGCCACGGTATATATTGCCGACCAGGGTCTTTTTGGCTCGCCGCTCAATGCACACCTCAGTCAAAACACCATTCTCGACATTGGCGACGCGCGTCTCTTGCGGCGTGATATTGATCAGGATTTCTTCAGACATGCATCATGATAGGCGGTTTGTTCCGGTATGCCCACGCAGGCGTGGTTTTAATTTCAGTTTACAGTCGACAGAAGGCAGTGGGGTGCCTTTTTGCTTTACCAGAACCTCATTGTTCGCTCTTAAGCACATTGATTCCAACATGATGTAACAGGATGGATACTTCGCGTACAGGCAATCCGACCACATTGCTATAGGAGCCGCGAATCGCCTTGACGAATATCGAACCAAGGCCCTGTATTGCGTAACATCCGGCTTTCCCCTGCGGCTCGCCGGTCTCCCAGTAGGCTTTTATTTCCGCAGCGCTCAACGTGCCAAATTCAACGATTGTCTCGCACACCAGCTGTTTTCGCGCTGAAGCATATGCGATGCATACGCCTGTAAAAACCGAGTGCTGCGTTCCGGACAGCAGTGAGAGGGTCTCCTTCGCCTCCTGAAAATCAGCGGCTTTACCAAGCACTCGCTGACCGATAGATATGGTGGTGTCTGCTGCGAGTATTACCGAGTCCGGATACAGCAGTTGTACTGCCTCACATTTTTCCACTGCCAGTCGCTGCACATAGTCATTGGCAGATTCGTCATTAATGCGTGACTCATCTATATCTGCGCCTATACACAGTGGCTCAATACCGATTTGCTGCAGTAGTGCTTTACGTTGCGGCGAAGAAGATGCCAGGACTAATTGCGGATGGCTTGCTGAAAGTGACATCAGCGTTGCTCAGCTACGATGGTACGGGTGACTATTCAACAGACTAAATGATCGATAAATTTGCTCAGCAATAATGACTCTCACCATAGCATGTGGAAAGGTAAGCCTCGACAGCGACCATTGTTCTTTGCAGTGCTGCAGCACCTGATCTGATAGCCCATCCGCACCGCCAATCATCAGCACCAGTGACTGCGAATTCTCGCGCAGCTTTCGAAACTTATCAGCGATGCTTTGGGTGCTTTGCAACTTGCCATGCTCATCGAGCGCAATCACATAAGTACATTTCGGCACAGCTGCCAGCAGCAGCTCACCTTCTTTCTTACAAATGGATGCACTGTCCTCAGAGTTACTACGGCGAGGCGAGGGAATTTCTTTTAGCGTTAGTTTGCAGTCCCGACCCAGTCGTTTCGCATACTCTGCATAGCCGTCTTCAATCCACTTCGGCATCCGGGTGCCAATAGCCAGTAGCGTAACTTCCATAACAAGCGTTGGTTAAATCACTGCCTGATCGTCCTGCGTCTGATTTTGAGCTTCCTGCTCTTCTGGCGACGCAACACCCCAAAGTTTTTCCAGCGCATAGAACTCGCGGCTGTCTTCAGTCATTACATGCGCGAGCACATCACCCAGATCAACCAGGATCCAGTTACCATCACCCTCACCTTCCATACCCAGCGGTCTGACACCGGCCTCCTTAGACTTTTCTACCACTTCATTAGCCAGCGACTTCACATGTCGCTGCGAAGTACCTGTGACAACAATCATCCAGTCGGTCACGGTGGTACGGTCAGACACATCCAGCACTACAATATCGCGACCCTTGAGATCTTCAAGTGATGTGACAGTCAGTTGTTGTAGCTTTTCTGCATTCATTGGTTCTGCGTTCATTGGCGTTGCATTCGATTGCGATGCGTTCAATGGGTAGATCCTGTGTAGAGTTCGTGTTCGATAATGTATTGGCGTACATCATAGGGTACCAAAAACCGGATGTCTGTTCCGGCCTGCAGATCATTTCTGATTCTGGTGGAAGAAATTTCCAGTTGTGTGACGGGACACAAGGTGATTTTCGATGCATATTCGCCCTGCAGCAGATCATTGGCAAAATCAGACAGCGATTCACCAGCGCGCTCCATCACCGCCACTTGAGCAAACTGCAATAAATCCTGCCAACGATGCCAGGTATCAAATACGCTGAACTGATCAGTACCGATTATCAGGGTAAGTCTCGCCTTTGGACACTCCTTCTGTACCTCAAGCAGAGTATCCATAGTATACGACGGTCGTTGCCGGTCAGTTTCGCGCGGATCGATAACTACTCCCGGGCTGCCACCAAGCGCAAGCTCAAGCATGTTAACCCGGTGGGCAGCACTGACTCTCGGCCCTTCTTTGTGAGGAGGGTTCCCCGCCGGAATAAATCTGAGCTGCTCAAGCCCAAGCTGTTGGCGAACCTCAAACGTTGTACGCAAGTGACCAAAATGAACCGGATCGAACGACCCACCGCACACCCCGATGGAAGTCACCACCTTCTTCAGACCCGCTTCTTACTATGCATAGTATTGCGAACGCAAAAATTGCGTAAACTCAACGTGTTGTACCATCACCATAGACCACATACTTTTGTGTCGTCAGACCTTCAACACCGACAGGCCCTCTGACATGCAGCCTGTCTGTGCTAATACCAATCTCAGCACCTAAGCCGTATTCAAATCCATCTGCAAAGCAAGTCGCTGCATTTACCATCACCGAACTTGAATCTACCTGCCGGGTAAACTGCCGCGCGCGATCAAGATTGTCCGTAATTATGGCGTCGGTATGTCCGGAGCCATAGCGTTTGATATGGTCCAGGGCTTCCTGCATTGAAACTACGGTGCGAACAGACAACACAGGTGCGAGATACTCTGTTGCCCAATCTTCATCAGTTGCATCAATGCCCATAGGCAAATGATCTTTTGTTTTTTTACACACCCGTACCTCAACACCCTTCTCTATTAGTTTTTGGTGAAGTGAGGGTAGAACTTTCCCTGCTATCGCTTCAGATACCAGCAACGTTTCCATGGCTCCACAAATGCCATAGCGGTAAGTCTTTGCATTAAGTGCCACATTGACCGCCATTTCTGTATCGGCAAATTCATCTATATAAGTGTGGCATAAGCCTTCCAGATGTTTAATAACCGGCACACGTGCATCTTCGCTTATGCGTTGCACCAATCCCTTACCACCTCGAGGTATCACCACATCGATGAAATCCTGCATCTGGATTAGCTGAACTACCGCAGCGCGGTCGGTAGTCTCTACAAACTGTACAGCGTCGGATGGCAAGCCAGCTACATCAAGCCCGTGCTTAATGCATGCAGTGACTGATTTGTTTGAATTGATTGCCTCTGAGCCACCACGCAATACTGTTGCATTTCCAGCCTTTAAACATAACGCTGCTGCATCTGCGGTGACGTTGGGGCGCGACTCATAAATGATTCCAATCACACCAAGAGGCACGCGCATTTTGCCAATCTGCAGACCAGACGGCTGAAACTTCATATCACTGATTTCGCCGATCGGCTCGGGCAATAAGGCAATCTGCCGCAAACCGTTTGCCATGCCTTCTATTCTTGCCGGTGTCAGCTCAAGCCGGTCAAGCAACGCTTCTGCCAGGCCTGATGCATGTGCCGCTTCCATATCCTTCTGATTTGCAGTGACAAGGTCCGTTTGCGATTCCAGCAACGCACTTGCAATAGCATTCAGCGCCCTGTTTTTAGCCTGACCATCAGCATTCGCAATCAGATGACTTGCAGCGCGCGCACGAATTCCCAGAGATTGCATATACTCGGGCAATTCATCTGCCGTTGGCAAAACTTTGTTGGTACTTAGATTCGTTTCTTTATTCACGTCGCACACATCGGAGATTAATTAAAGTGGTCCAGTAGCCTGTGCTGCAGACCTCTGGTGTTAATTGATATCACTAACCCGCACCAATGGCCAGCGTGAGCCACTCAGTCTGGTCACAAACGCCGCTATTTCGGTCCACAATTCACCTTGTGCCATGCCTTTCGACAGCAGATCGAGGTAACTGCAGTCTGCACTGGCTCGCAACCAGAATACGCGTTTACGCTCGCGAATGATTTTGCCAACCAGCGCCTGCTTGTTTTTCCAGACACCGGACTTAAACATTGCCTGCGCCGGATTTTCGCCGTTATCAATTCGGCTTAACACCGAATTTATTTTGCGCACCTCACTGCCGAGATGCCAACAAATTAGCACCGGCGGATCCCCGGCGGCGCGCAATCCGTTCAGTACTTTGATTGCACGCGATGCATCGCTGCCCAAAGCCGCATCAATTAAATCTATTATTGTGTAACGCGAGCTATTGGTAACACAGGCTAATACTTCCTGCGGTCCGACGGATTGATCGGGGTAGAGAATCGCTAGTTTTTCAATTTCCTGAACCGCTGCCAGTAAATTTCCTTCGACACGTTCAACCAGTAAATCTATTGCCATCGAATCAGCCTGCACACCAGCCCCGCGCATTCGGTGCTCTATCCAGCCACGCGTTTTGGCCGACGACAATGGCCACACCTGCATAGTGACGCCCGCCTTATCTATCGCTTTAAACCATGCGCTGGTCTGAAAGCGTCCTTCCGGTCGACCAGTGGTAATGAGCAACACAGTATCGTCAGGTGGCGCTTCACACCATTTTTTCAACGCTTTGGATCCTTCGGTGCCCGGTTTACCGGATGGAATATGCAGGCCGACAATTTTTTTATCGCCAAACAGAGACATGGTATTACCCGACATCGCAAGTGCCTGCCAGTCAAACGAGCGAGCATTGTCTACCTGATACCGCTCGGTACCGGTGAAACCTGCCGCACGACAGGCAGCGCGAATCTGATCGGCGGCCTCCATCAGCTGCAGCGGTTCATCACCACTGATCATGTAAACCGGTGCGATCCCTTTGGCGAGGGCTTTGGGCAATGTATCTGGATAAACGTTCACCACTTTATTTTACGCTTATTCCGCCCGTTGATGTCAGTCCCTGAGTGCAGCAAACATGAATCCGGTGCAAGCCGCCCCGGTTGCACGTAAACTCGCGGCATTTATAACCTTTGAGATCCATACGCTTTGTTCTACCCAACTCTCAGAAAACTGCTTTTCAGGCTACCAGCCGAACGCTCCCACGATCTCGCGCTGGCAGCAATAAAAAAAACGCCAGATCCGATTCTTCGATTAATGGCAGACAAAAACGCCACAGACAAACCGCGCAAAGTAATGGGAATAAACTTTCCAAGTGCTGTGGGACTTGCCGCCGGACTCGATAAAAACGCAGACTTCTATAAGGGCTTGTCGCAATTTGGTTTTGGATTCATCGAGGTCGGCACAATCACCCCCAAACCACAGAAGGGAAATGACAAGCCACGTATGTTCCGACTACAGCAGGATAAAGCCGTAATTAACCGCATGGGTTTTAACAACAAGGGTGTTTCTTATCTGGCAGACCAGGTTCGCAACACCGACTTTGACGGCGTGCTGGGTATTAATATAGGTAAAAACAAAGACACACCACTAGACCGTGCGCACGAGGATTATCAACAGTGTATGCAACATGTCTACACTCTGGCGGACTACATTACCGTCAATATTTCATCACCTAACACACCGGGCCTGCGCGATTTACAGGTCGGAGAAGCCACCAAAAAATTACTGACAGAGGTCAAAACCACGCAACAGACACTGACAGACAAACACGGGCGCTATGTACCGGTTGCGGTCAAAATCGCACCAGATATGGCAGAACAGGACATCACAGACTTCTGCGACATCGCAAAAGCACTGAGGATAGATGCAATAATTGCCACTAACACAACCCTGTCCCGACCGGAACTGGCATCTGACCACGCCGATGAAACTGGAGGCTTAAGTGGCAAACCAGTGACAGAAAAAGCACTGCACACAGTTGCACAACTGGCGCAACGGTTGCAAAAAGAGATACCGGTAATCGGTTGTGGTGGAATTTTCTCAGGGGAGGATGCACTGGCGTATCTTGCGGCGGGAGCATCTCTGGTACAGATATACACAGGCTTCATCTACCGCGGGCCAGAGCTAATTTCTGAAATCCGGCAGTCGATACTAAATACCGAAGTTTAACTACCAAAGTCTTACAGGGAACAGCTATGGCTGACTACGATATTTTCAATGGTGATGCAGATGGCATTTGCGCATTGCTGCAGTTGCGACTTGCCCAGCCACGCGACGCGACGTTGGTTACCGGCGTAAAGCGTGATATTGATTTACTCAGGCAAGTTCCCGCTCAATCTGGTGATCGTGTCACCGTGCTCGATATATCGATGGATAAAAACCACGATGCATTAGTATCGAGTCTGGAAACCGGCGCCGATGTTATCTATTTCGATCATCACTTTCCAGGTGATATTCCCACTGCTGAAAATCTGGAGGCACACATAGATACCGACGCCGAGACCTGCACCGGATTACTGGTTAACAAATACCTGAACGGCGCACATTTGTTGTGGGCGGTCACTGCCGCTTACGGTGACAATTTACATAGTGCTGCAGCAACGGCTGCCGCACCGCTTAAATTAACAGATGCTGAATTATCACAACTGGAAGAGCTCGGCACATTGCTCAACTACAACGGTTACGGTGCTACGGTGGATGATCTTTTTTTCGCACCGGATGAATTGTTTAAAAAATTGCTGCCCTACTCAAACCCGTTTGACTTTATCACCAGTGACAAAAACTTCGCAGACTTAAAGCGCGGCTACGAACAGGATATGGCCAATGCAAAAGCAATCGACCCGTCTCTGGAAACAGACAATTGCGCGCTGTTTATGTTTCCGGAGGAAAGCTGGTCACGACGTGTCAGTGGTGTTTATGGCAATGAGCTTGCGCGAGACTATCCCGATCGCGCCCACGCATTGTTAAGCGATATCGGCAATAACAACTATCAGGTGAGTGTCAGAGCCCCGATCAACCGTCGCGACGGCGCAGATGAACTCTGCCGCCAGTTCGATACCGGAGGCGGCCGCAAAGCAGCCGCCGGGGTTAACAAGTTACCAGAGGCTGAACTGGGTAGATTCCAAACTGCATTTGAAGCACAATTTGCCAAATAGACCGTAACTCAATAGACAATCAATAAAGCGGGGCATCCATACCGTTATGATCACAGTATGGGGTAGAAAGTCATCATCGAACGTGCAGGCAGTTTTGTGGTGCCTGCAGGAACTGGAGCTTGAGTGCAACCGAATCGATGCGGGATTCACCTACGGTGTAACTGATACCGATAACTACCTGAACATGAATCCCAACGGGTATGTTCCAACATTGCAGGACGGCTCAAACAGCCCGTTGTTTGAGTCATGCGCAATTTGCCGCTACCTTGCAAGTCGCTATGCGCAAGAGCATTTTAAGCCTAATAATTTCTGGCCTGACGACCTCGCTGCGCGCGCAACGATAGACATGTGGGCCGAATGGGCCAAGCTTAATGTTGCACAAAATTTCAGCCTTCCGTTGTTCTGGCCAAAGGTACGCTTGCCACCGGAACAAACCTCTGCAGAAACATTAAATGCCGCACTTGATAAACTGAATAAGTTTCTAAAGATTGCCGATACCCGGCTGGAAAATTCGAAGTACCTTGCCTCAAACGAACTGACTGTGGCAGATATTGTCTTCGGTCATTCACTTTATCGCTACTACGATATAGACATTCCGCGTGCCGAGTTTACCAACCTCGAACGCTACTATCGAACTCTTAGTAACCGCGAAGCTTATAGAAATACTGTGATGGTGTCTTATGATGAGCTGCGGTACAAACCATAATCCTCAGATACATGCTACTCAAGCACGCACCTGACCGGCACACTGCAAAACGAATAAATTGTGCTGTTTACTCCAGCCACAACAGGGCCGGTTAACTCAAAACGCTGAACCCGATCTGCCAGCGCATTAAATAGACAACTCATTTCAAGTCGGGCCAGATTCATACCGAGGCATGCATGCACGCCGTGACCAAAGCCAACATGGCCAATGGTTTTTCTTTCTATATCAAATTGGTGTGGACTGGGAAATCTGGCCGGATCGCGATTCGCAGCACCGAATACCAACAGCACTCTGGTATTTTTTTTCAACAAAACCCCTTCAACCTCGATGTCTTTCACAACATAACGGGTAAATGCACGAATGGGCGTATTTAATCTCACAATCTCTTCGATTGTATTTTTCATCAAATCGCGATTATCGCGCAACTTGCGCCATTGATCCGGGTAATCAGCAAAAAGCTTAATGCCGTAACCGATGGCAGATATTGTGGTATCCAGACTCGGTGCTATGTAGTCACGCATCAGCTCGGCAGCGCGTACTGGCTCCATACCCGCTTCAATACCTAATAGCGTTGCCCGCCTGGCCCATCCGTTCTCGGCCAAATTGTCCAGAGTATCGACGTCTTCCAGAAAAGCGCGCATGCTTTTAAGCTTGCTTATTGCAGCCTCGCCGCGCTGCTTTGGATCTCCCGTCAACTCAAATGTCGCAGCACCCCAGTCAAGCATGTGATCTTTACCATAGTCACCCAGCCCAACCAGATCCCGAACCACAGACAAGGGTAAGTAAGGTGCCAACTCGCTCGCAGCATCAAATTCAGTCTGCGAGAGCAGCGTTCGTATGATTTTTTGTGCTTCCTCATCTATACGATCGCGAATGTGGCGTACGTTCCTGGGAGACAAAGGCGCAAAAGTGATTTTACGAGTCTTATCGTGCTGCGGCGGGTCAGAGTTGAGCGTACTACCAACTAAGATGCTGTTTACTTCTTCGTTAATCGATACACCTTTACCCGAGCTAAAGTGTGTATGATCCCGCAAGGCAGTTGTCACTGCCGCATGACCGCAAATTGCGTGTATGCTGTTTTCTCTGAGCCAGACTATAGGGCCAAGGTTCAGCATCTCTTTATAGACAGATACCGGATCCGCTATAGTATTTTCGCTGTAAAAGTCAGACTCACATATGGGTGTAGAATTGGTCTCACCAGACATCGATCAATCCGTATATATTTCTTTGCAGAGAATGCCAGCACATCTCAAAAAATGGAGAACAATAAACCGTGCTCTTGCAACATACCGGCGTCACCCTCAGCAAAGAAGGCTTTACAAACGGCTACGTTCTATTCAACCCGATAGCGGGTAATCAAGTATATCTGATTGACTATACCGGTGCCGTGGCACACAGCTGGTCGGTTGGCACTGGCTTTACCAATTGGTGCTACCTGCTACCCAACGGCAATCTTTTTGTTAACGAACGTTGTGAAAATCCACAAGGGGTGGCGCTCACCGGCAGTGGCTTACTGCGTGAGTACGATTGGCAGGGGAATCCGGTGTGGGAACATCTTGACCCCTGGCAACATCATGATGCACGGCGACTGACCAATGGCAATACCGCTTATCTGGCATTTACCCCGCTATCTTTAGATGCACAATCTAAAATCAAGGGAGGTATTCGCGGCAGTGAATCCAGCGCCGGACTGGCCGGTGAGTGTATTCGTGAAGTAGATGCCAATGGCAGCGTTGTTTGGGAGTGGAATTTCAGCTCACTGGCAGATGATCAGTTTCCTATTCACCCGAATGCCAACCGCTGGTCCCGATCGCACACCAACACAGTTTATCCGCTGCCAGACGGCAACTACCTGATCAGCTGCAAAATATTGAATTTAATTTTTATACTCTGCCGCAACACCAACGAAATCATCTGGCACTACCAGGATGATCTTATGGGTGGCCAACACGATGCACAGATGCTTGAAAACGGTAATATTCTGCTGTTCGCAAATGGTGCGTACGCATCAGATCTGCATTACTCACAAGTTTGGGAGCTAAACCCGAAAACCAGAGAAACTGTTTGGTCCTATAAATCAAAAGATAATCCGCAATCCTTCTTTTCACCACACATCGGCGGATGCCAGAGACTAGCTTCAGGGAATACTATAATTTGCGAAGGATCAAAAGGCTGTATTTTTGAAGTCACTCCGGATAACGATGTACTGTGGGAGTACGTCAGCCCCTATAATAACCCGACTGAATTATTCGGCCAGGTAAACTGGCTTTTTCGCGCCAGGCATTACCAGCCAGGTGCCGTTGAGTTGCAACATTTGCGATGACTCGCGCACAAACTTCTAATAAAAAGCAGAGCAACCATTGACCAGGTTGTACGACGCCATAGTACTGGGCGGTGGCGCTGCAGGTCTGATGACGGCCTGGCAGGCAGGTCTGCGCGGAAAAAAAGTATGCGTACTTGAACGCAGCAATAAGGTCGGGCGAAAAATTCTTATGTCTGGTGGCGGCAGATGCAACTTCACGAATCTGCATGTTAGTGAAGATAACTTCCTGTGTAGCAATCCGCACTTTGTTAAGTCCGCATTGAAACGATATACCGCATGGGACTTTATAACCAAAGTCATTGAGCACCAGGTGCCATACCATGAACGCAAACACGGGCAATTATTTTGCGACAACAAAGCTAAAGACATTCTTAACCTACTACTTGACGAATGCGCACAAGTGGGAACAGCAATCCACACCAACTGTGATATTAAGTCCGTCGAATGCATTGACAATAATAGATACCAGGTATCCACCAGCATCGGCAGCATGACTGCTCCTGCCGTTATAGTTGCAACCGGGGGATTATCTATTCCCAGTATGGGCACCACGCCATTTGGCTATGAAATAGCCAGACAGTTCAATATGCGAGTGCAACCGCTGCGAGCAAGCCTGGTACCTTACACCTTTGACGGACAACTCAAGGAAATGTTTTCACGCCTGTCCGGTAACGCGATTGATGCCGAGATCAGTTTTGGCAACACCACATTCAAAGAAGCCATACTCTTTACACACCGCGGATTAAGCGGCCCGGTTGTATTGCAAATCTCAAATTACTGGGTACCGGGACAATCAATTTCGATCAACTTACTGCCACATGAAGACGTTGAGAATTTGTTGCTTGATGCTAAAAAAGAAAAACCCAAAAGCCTCGTCAGATCAATACTTAATCAACAACTGCCAAAAAACCTGGTACTGGAGCTTGAAACGATATGGTGGCATAAAATAAAAGACAGACCTCTGGCTGAGTTAAACAACTCACAGCTTAAGACTATCGCCAGCCAGATAAATAACTGGCAAATTGTGCCAGCGGGCACCGAAGGCTATAAAACAGCAGAAGTCACACTGGGCGGTGTTCACACAGATGATCTTTCCTCCAAAACAATGGAATCAAAAAGCCAGCCCGGCTTGTATTTTGTTGGTGAGGTTGTTGACGTGACAGGCCACCTCGGTGGCTTTAACTTCCAATGGGCATGGTCTTCAGGATTTGCCTGTGGAGAATCACTTTAAAACGTCGTACCAGGAATCTGCGCGAATTGATTGTCAAATAGTGTAAGTCATCAGAAATTCACCCTGTTCCTGATATATGGTGATTCGTACATTCAATTATGGAGTATTACATGAGCAATACAGACCACATCGATTCTGAAAAACGTCAGACTATAAAATTATTGGCAGGACTAAGCTCTGCAACTCTGCTGGCCAGTATGCCCGTAAGTGTGCCCGCAAACGCCGATATCATAACTACAGGTGATTTACTCGATTGTAAATTGATCAGTCGGGCAGATATTTCGCGGACGCATCTGTTAATGCACAATAGAACAGACAATAATATTTTTACCAACCGGTTCGCTACACAGCTCATCGAGTTTGACGATACTCTGATGAACCTCGAAGACGCCTTCAGTGAATCCGTTGTTATACCACCGCAAGACAGAGTAATGATCAGGCTGAATACCGTAGCCGGTTTGAACAAAAAAACACCGTATGAAAACGTTATAAATATGAACCCCAAAACACAGTACCTTCCTCAGGGCACCCGGGTAGTTGAACTGGCAGTACGAGTCAAAGACGGTATTTGCACAATCGACTATCTTCCAATTCAGGCGTAACGCAAACATAAACAAATGACTACAAACACAGCCTGGCTATTCGAGTCTCACAAGTAAACTAAAAACAAGGCCGCACTACGTCACTCGAGACGGGATACTCGAAGCAGGACATCTGAAGTGTTATTTCATTAGTTCCTTTACGTGTGCGGCCGCGCTACGCCCCAGTGCCGCGAGGTTATAGCCCCCCTCAAGCATTGACACGATCTTTCCATTACTAAATTCATCAGCAATGGTTCTGAGCTCGGATGTAATCCATGCAAAGTCTTCCTCAAGCAGATTGAGGCCTGCCAACGGATCATCCCGATGGGCATCAAATCCCGCGGAAATAAGAATCATATCTGGTTTAAATGCACTTAAAGCCTGCAGACAATCCGACCGCATGGTCTTTTTAAAAGTAGCGCCATCACAACCTGCATCAAGCGGAATATTAATCTTTCTTCCAGGTACATTTTTTCCAAATTTTCCGGGATACAACGGATACTGAAAAGAAGAGCAAAAGAATATGTCTTCGTGCTCACCAATCAGATCTTCGGTACCGTTGCCGTGATGGACATCGAAATCAATTATGGCAACCTTGTTAATGCCGTCTTTTTGCAAAGCATAAAGCGCAGCAATGGCAATACTGCCAAAAAAGCAAAATCCCATCGCTGTAGATTCTTCAGCATGATGACCCGGCGGGCGCACACAGCAAAAGCTATTATCAAATTCTCCGCCTGCCACCAGATCTACGGCTTTAATACCAGCACCTGCGGCAAGTAAAGCGGCGCGCAGGGAATATTCGTTCATCGCGGTATCCGCGTCCAGCTGGACAGACCCGCTTTCGGGTGACGCATCATAAATACGGTCGACGTAACTTTCAGGGTGAGCAAGTATTAGATGGGATTTTTCCGCCTCAGGCGCTGCTATCTGCTCCGGCTGCAAGCCCTGACGCTCCAGCTCATCGAGAACAGCACCAATACGCGCAGGCTGTTCCGGGTGACCGGGTGCGATTTCATGCCGAACACAATCCGGATGGGTTAGCAGTGCGGTTTTGGTCATTTTATTCTCGGTAGATCAGAAAACTACAGGTTACTTTATTCAGCCTGTCGAATCAGCCAAAAGCACGACCAGACGTCTCCTATTCCATTTCACGTCGCCATATTCAATAACATAGTGTGGCATCTTATTTAGTCGCATACTTTCGTTTGACCTGCTAGTGAATACAGCCAGCAAACCGTCGCAGAACAGATCAACCCGGCACGGTCCTCTATCACCATTTCAGTAAAAACAATTCTGACAACATCACTGAATCCACCTGGTATTAGTCAATATCTGTCCAGTGCTCATTTATCCGGGTGCTTTTCACGTAACGCCAATTTATGTGATGCCAGGCAAGGAATCACTTCATAAATTTAGATAACTAAACCGAATAAATAGTCCTACAGCAGTAAATTTAGTGTCAAAAAAGTCTGCTAAGTCCATTTTGTAAGTGCAGCACTCACACAATAACGCAGTGTTATCAAAGCAGATCAATAATAAGCCGTTAGCAGGTGACTGCCCTCACACTTTTATTTTTTGATGATAAATGCTGTAGACACACTTTGGCTTACGCTGGCCACCTTTCTTGTACTGCTGATGCAGGCAGGTTTCCTGTTACTGGAAGGGGGGCGTGTGCGCTCCAAAAGCTCCATCAATGTCGCGCAAAAAAACGCCAGCGATCTTGCTGTATCGTGGGTGTGTTTTATGAGTTTCGGTTTTTTCCTGATGTACGGTGCGTATGCTCCGTTAACCGAAGCTCAGCAAGCGATAGACCGCACCCCGTCACCGATGGAATTCGTCTACCAGCTGGCATTCTGCGCTGCAGCCGCAAGTATCATTTCTGGCGCAATTGCGGAGCGAATGACTTTCAGAGCTTACCTGGCACTGACAGTTGCTGTGTCGGGGTTTATCTATCCACTGGTAGGAAGACTGATCTGGGGAGATATGTTTAACTCCCAGGTGACAGCATGGCTTAGTGACAAGGGGTTTGTCGATTTTGCCGGGTCGACTGTTGTTCACGGCGTCGGGGGATGGGCCGGTTTGACGGCCATTATTATGCTTGGCGCACGTACCGGAAGATTTGACAATAAAGGTAATCCCACACCTCTGCCAAGCCACAGTTCGGTCTTGTCATTGGTAGGTGTGCTGCTGTTGTTGTTCTGCTGGCTGGGATTTAACGGGGGCTCTCTGTCACCAGGCGATCCCGCATTGCAACGGGTTTTAATCAGCACGCTTTCGGCTGCAGCTTTTGGTGCAATGGCAGGTATGATCCTTGGGGCCTGGCTGGACAAAGGCATATTCAACCCAACGAGAATTTGCAACGGCTTGATCGGGAGCCTGGTAGCCATTACCGCCGGCGTATTGCAGATGTCCACACTTGAAGCAATAATCATAGGCTCACTCGGCGGACTACTGGCAACTTACAGCGGCGAACTGATTTTAAATAAATTCAAGCTCGATGACCCGGTTGATGTTGTCTCCACCCACGGTATAGCAGGTGCCTTCGGGACTCTGGCGGTGGCTTTTGTCGGCCCGGTATCTACACTGCCAACAGGGTCCCGCGCAGTTCAGTTTGGAGTACAACTTGGCGGAGTACTTTTGATATTCAGCCTGGTAACTCTCACAACATGGATAACGCTAAAGCTGATCAGCTACTTTACCCCTCTTCGTGTTAGCGTCGAAGATGAAGATCTCGGACTTAACTACACTGAACACGGAGAGTCAGTAGGTGCAGCGCAACTTAAAAAAGCACTGGACTCACAAATCAAAAGCAATATTAGCTTTGCAGCACCACTGGACGTAGCAAGTAACGACGAGCATTCAGAACTGGCATCATCAATGAACCAGTTGCTTCACAAGCACGAGCAAACACAAAAAGAAATTCGCTTGTCGGAAAGACGCTTCCATAATTTTGCCGAAACCGCGTCCAACTGGCTTTGGGAAACGGACGACGAGCTTAAGATTACCTTTTTCAACGCCAATACCAAAAACGACAGTAGCATGGATGTTATCGGGCAACCGCTGCTGGAAGTACTGGATATTAGCCCACCGGAAAACTCCGTAATAAGACAACACTTTTCAGAGCGTCAGGCCACAGGGGCATTTGAGGCCCAGCTGCAAACCGATAACAAAGCATCTCCCGATATCGTAGAAGTACGCGGTGTGCCTTATCACAACTTACAAGGCGAATTTACCGGTTATCGCGGAACTATCACAGATATTACACTGCGAAAAGTTGCTGAAAACCGCGCTACCTTTTTGTCCATGCACGATGATCTGACCGGCATGATGAATCGACGGGCTTTAAACAACAAGCTGCCACAAGTTCTGGAAGCAGCCGATAAATCAGGTTTAAGCGCTGTCATCGCAGGCATTGATCTCGACGGCTTCAAGGCTATTAACGACAACTTCGGTCATAACGCAGGTGACAATCTGCTTAAAGCGGTAGCTAAGAGAATAATCCGCAGCAGCAGAAAAGATGATCTGGTATTTCGTACCGGCGGCGATGAATTCGTAATGGTATTAACTGGCTTCGAACCCGAACAGGCTCTGATTCAGGCAGAAAAAATCTGCACACAGCTAATCGCCAATATTAGCCAGCCACATAGTATCGATACCAACTCGGTTAGTGTCGGTGCCAGTATCGGTATAGCGTTGCATCCGCAGCACAGCTCCAGCATTGAACACCTGGCAAGGCTTGCAGATCTGGCACTTTATGCTGCAAAAGCTGAGGGCAAATCGCGAGTGGTCGCTTTTGAACCAAAAATGGATGCAGAAGCGCAACGAAAATTTGCACTTGAACTCGACTTGCGAACCGCGATTGACGAGAACCAGTTTTACCTGATGTATCAACCGTTAGTTAACACCAAAACTGAAGAACTGCTTGGCTTTGAAGCACTGATACGCTGGGCTCATCCAGTGCATGGTGATATACCTCCCTATGACTTCATCTTCTTAGCAGAGGAATTGCATTTAATGGATGAAATCGGTGCGTGGGTGTTGCGTGAAGCATGTGAATTTGCCGCACGCTGGACAAATGAAACCGGTCAAGCCCCATCAATTGCAGTCAACGTCTCTCCTGATCAATTGCGCGGGATCGAATTTACCAATCTGGTAAAGACTGTACTGGTGGAAACCGGATTAGCGCCAGAACGGCTCGAACTGGAGATCACTGAAGATGTATTGGTCAGTGATTTCGAGAAGGTAAAAAATATTCTGCAAGCCCTTAAAGACCTCGGTGTGGCAATTGCCGTCGATGACTTTGGCAGCGGCCAGACATCGCTTCGTTACCTCAATCAGTTGCCAATATCAAAATTGAAGATCGACAAATCTTTTATTCAACACCTGAGCGCTGATTCAAAAGCCGCAGATATTACCCGCTCAATAGTCGACCTTGGGCAGAAGCTGGGAGTCTCGGTACTTGCAGAGGGAGTTGAAGAAAAGAGACAGCTGCAAATGCTTAGAAACTGGAACTGCGATCAGGTGCAGGGTTATTATTTTTCAAAACCAGTGTATGCCGACGCAGTTGAGAACCTGATCGATCAGGAAAAAAATAACAGCATTAAAAAAGCAGTTGGCGAGTAGCAAAAACACCAGATTCCGACTCAACGCACTACATTGATGTCAGCGCTTCAGCTCGAATTCCGTCGCGCGAGGCACATTTAAAAAATCCGGTACCCGGGAGTCTGCGCGGCAGAATCTCTGCTACTGCGAACGCAGATTTCTACCGCACAAACTCCTGGAGGTTACTTGATTCGACGCATCGAATCAGCCACAGGCTCGATCAATCCGGTACAATCCCCTCCCCGTTTCAGGCAATTCGGCACTGGTTTCCCGGATTCCGCCTGATAACTCGCGTTTACACTACCTATTTCATTCGACCAGGATTCCTGTCCCATGTGGTTCAAGTCTGCCAGCGTTTTTCATTTCCTGACCAAATGTAAGCTCACCCCGGAGTCGCTGGAAAACGCACTACAGTCACAGGCTTTTCAAACCGTTAACAGCCGGCAGTTAGCGAGCTACGGCTGGGTACCACCGATGGGCGAAGGCAGTGAGCTTCTGGTGCATTCCACCTCCGGATTTATGCTGATCAAAGCACGCCGTGAGGAACGCATTCTGCCGTCGAGCGTAATCGCTGAACACATGGCGGAGCGTATTCAGGCACTGGAAGAAAAACTGGACCGTAAAATTCGCGGCAAGGAAAAACTCGATATTCGAGACAATGTCGTGATGGAACTCACCCCTCAGGCATTCACCCGTTCCAGCTACGAACAAGTACTCATCATGCCGCAGCAGGGATTGCTAATTGTGGATAACGCAAGCGCCAAAAAAGTGGATCAATGCACATCGCTATTACGGGAATCCGTCGACAGCCTGCCGATTAAACCCGTGCAGACAGACGTCGGACAGGCCGCCTTATTTACACGCTGGCTTAAAGGGACACGCAAAGTACCAAAAGGTCTTGAAATAGGTGATGAATGCGTTTTGCAGGATGACAATGAGATTGCAGGTTACATCCGCTGCAACAAACAAGACCTGAGCAGCGATGAGATAAAAGCACTGTCTACCAGCGGCAAACAAGTGACCCGCATGGCACTCGAGTCACAAGAGACCCTGTCATTCGTACTCGATGAAGAGTTTGCGTTTCATAAAATCAAATTTACTGACACCGCACCCGACGATGGTTCTGACACCGCAGATCTTGATGCGCGGGCAGTGTTTGATAGCAACGTCACCTTAATGGCTCTAGAGTTTTCCACACTGTTTCCCGCCATGATTGATGTGTTCGGAGGCATAAAGGAAGACTAAACCGCGGTTTCAGAATACCCGTTTGTATTGCCCATTCGCGGTTTCAAGCTCTGAATGCTCTTCCAATACAGTCTTCCACTGGTCACCAATAACAGGATCTTCATCTTCCACATCATTTTCAGCAGTCTCAATTTCCCAGGAGTACTTTTTTTCCACCGGTTTTGGATCCCATTGACGACACCATACAGCGCAACACACACCACTCAATGCACCAAAAAAATGGTATTCAAACGAAATGCCAGGCGATTGCGGGAATATCGACCAGAACATGGTGCCGTACATAAAGAATGCAATCATCAATAACGCACTGGAACGCCTGTCACGTCGCAAAATTCCTGCGATAAACAAATAAAAAAATAAACCGTGGGTAATACCACTGGCACCAATGTGATAACTGGAGCGTGCAAAAAACCATACCCCGAGCCCCGACATGACCCATACAAGTGACAATACCCACCAGCGTGATCTCGGGTAACCGTAAAATAACATGCTACCCAGCAGCAAAATAGGCAGAGTGTTCGCCAAAGCATGATTCACAGAACCATGAATTAGCGGCGCAGTTAAGATACCAAAGAGTCCGCTGGCGGTTTGCGGGTAAACACCCATATGGGAGAAGCTCACACCAAACAGCAACTCAACCAGCTTGATAGACCAGATCAACAGCGCAAACCCGCAAGCGAGAAAAATACTGTGCTGAAGAGTGAAGTTATTGTCCATCCAGGAGACCTGTATTCAGATATGCGGTTTTTCAATACCGGTTGTAGCCAATATACTGCATATTAGTGAACACGCGAACCCTGAGTACGCATTTTGCAGAAAAATTGAAGTAATACTCAGTGGTTAGAAAATGATACAGACTGATGTGAGACATGTACTGCGCTCCATCCACGCGCTTAAACAGGCGCAGAGGATTATATGGAATTCCCGCTCTAAGTCTAAAACCTGGTGATGAATGCGTTTTGAAGGATGATAATGAGATCGCAGGAATCTCAACAGACTTAGTCACTCTTACTCGCTTACATGCACACCAGAGGCACGCTAAGGTTCACTTAAAATTTGAATGACTATCACATTAGCTGCAACTGCTAACTGGCAAGGAGCTGTTCTTTTAGTTTGCATCTGCTGCATCATCGAGAGAGGGTGACTTCGGTTCATTTACCCTGTTCTTTCCCTGCTCTTTTGCATCATACATGGCTATATCAGCAGTTCTGCAGAGATCCTTCAAAGTCTCTGCGTGCTCCGGATAACTGGCCACACCCGCTGATACAGTCACTTTTGGGAGCAATTGGTCACGGTAGCGGAACTCGTGGTCCGCTATCGTTTGAATGAATTTACCAGCACGGCGCGCAGCCTCCGCCGAGTCGATACCGGGAATTAGTATTAAAAATTCTTCTCCACCTATTCGACAGGACACCTCGTTGTCATTGAAAAATA
>CAZYRP010000039.1:0-31899 GCA_964649465.1 uncultured Granulosicoccaceae bacterium
ATTCTGTGTCTGTTGGTTGTTGTTGTTGTTGTTGTTGTTGTTGTTGTTGTTGTTGCGTCCGCCACGTGTGTTGCGTTGCTTGTTCTGCTGCTTATCGTCAGATGAACTGCCGGTAGCGTTCTTCTTGTTATTGTTGTTACGGCGCTTGTCATCCTGCTGATTGCGCTGATTGTTGTTGCGTCCGCGTCTTGGGCGTTGATTGCGATTATTATTGTTTCTGGCGGGCTTTTTAGAGGTTTGCGGCTTTTCGGCTTCTTCGTCTGCTTTTTTGCCAGTCAAAAGTGAAGTAATTCGGCTGATAATACCGGGCTTCGCTGCAGTTGCTGCAACCGCTGCTGTGGGTTGTGGAATCGGCGCAGGCGGTACAACCGTTTGCACTGCCGCAACTTCGGACTCAACAATCTCGACTTTGTCAGCGGCCGGTGTATAAGTGGTGGTGGGCACTTTGGCAAGCTCATGACTTTTAAGCTGGTTTGCCTGGTGATCCGACTCACTTACTTTTATTCGCTCTATCTCATAGTGCGGTGTATCGAGGTTTGTATCTGGTACCAGCAGCGCCTGTGCGTTATTGCGTTCTTCGATTTCGCGAATAGCATCGCGCTTTTCGTTTAGCAGGTAAGTCGCAACCGGCACCGGCATTTTTATAAGCACGCGTCCGGTATTTTCTTTGAGTGACTCTTCTTCAAACAGTCTCACCAGTTGCAATGCAAGTGACTCAACGTTTCTGATGGTGCCTTGTCCGACACAACGCGGGCAGACGATCTCGCTGCTCTCACCCAGAGAAGGACGCAGCCGCTGGCGCGACATCTCCATCAGGCCGAAGCGTGAGATACGACCAATCTGTACCCTGGCACGGTCGATCTTGGCAACGTCGCGCAGCCGGTTTTCAACCTGGCGTTGATTCTTCTGAACCATCATGTCGATAAAATCGATAACTACCAGGCCACCGAGGTCACGCAGTCTTAACTGACGTCCGATTTCATCACATGCTTCGAGGTTAGTGTTGGTGGCGGTTTCTTCAATGTCGCTGCCTTTGGTTGCACGCGCCGAGTTAATGTCGATAGAGATTAGCGCTTCGGTGTGATCGATCACAATCGCGCCGCCGGATGGCAGTCTTACTTCGCGCTGAAAGGCGGACTCAATCTGTCCTTCAATCTGGTAGCGGTTAAACAGAGGGACGTCTTCGGTATACATCTTCAGCTTGCGCAGGTTTTGCGGCATGTACTGCGACATAAAGGTTTGTGCCTGATTGAACACCTCAGGTTCGTCGACCAGAATTTCGCCGATGTCACTGCGGAAGTAGTCGCGCAGTGCACGCACAATGACGTTGCTTTCCTGGTAGATCAGAGAGGAGGGCGAGGCATTTTTACCGGCCTCCTGAATCGCTTCCCAGATTTTCACCTGGTAGTCGAGATCCCATTGCAGCTCTTCGGCACTGCGACCAACACCTGCGGTGCGCACAATGATGCCCATGCCATCAGGGATGACGAGTTCGTTCATTGCAGCTTTTAACTCGGAGCGTTCTTCGCCTTCGATACGACGCGATACACCACCCGCTCGCGGGTTATTGGGCATTAAGACCAGAAAGCGACCGGCAAGACTTGCAAAGGTAGTAAGGGCCGCACCTTTATTGCCGCGCTCTTCTTTTTCGATCTGGACCAGAATTTCCTGGCCTTCTTTGATGCCGGCTTTAACGTTAGGTCTGCCGCCATCTTTGCGAGCCGACTCGGAAATGTACTCTTTTGCTACTTCTTTAAAAGGCAGGAAGCCATGGCGATCCGCGCCATAGTCAACAAATACTGCTTCAAGGCTTGGTTCAATCCGTGTGATTTTAGCCTTGTATATGTTTGATTTTTTTTGTTCCCGTGTCTTGTGCTCTATATCGAGGTTGTCGAGTTTTTGCCCATCCACTATTGCAACCCGAAGTTCCTCGGGCTGGGTCGCGTTTACAAGCATTCGTTTCATTGAAGTTATCGTCCGGTTACGGGACGGCACGTTCAACAGAAACTGCTGACCAGTTTTATTTCATCTCGCGTCTTTATGTACGTTGTTGAAATATACGTCGTTGAGAAATGTCCTTTAAGGAGTTTGTTTTCTGCGTCAGCAGTGCTAAATCTGGTGTTCGTGTCGAACCTATTTGGTATTTCAGGCCGCCCGGCCGCATTGGTCATGCCAAGAGGAAGTCCGTTTGTGCTGTGGCACGTAAGTTTTTGGACTTCCGGAGTGGTCTTCGGCTTGGTCGCCGTGACCTGGATTTTTTCCAGGGCAGATCAGGGCGGAAGATACCCGGGCATATCGCACCCGAGTAGTAAAAATCATTGGGTAAATCTTGGGTAATTCTTTGGTATGGCCGGGGAGTTGTTTTCTGATAATTAGTCAATCGCTCCGCAGCTTCATGTAATATAGCAGTCAATTCTAATCCCTTCAATCGGCTTACCGACTTTTCACCGTGCCATATTTCCTGTGTACGGCTGACTTTGCCCCGATACACTGACTACCCTGCAGGCACAGTTTGTAAAGTGAGCCACGAATTTCCTCCAACGACCGATAATTCGCCAGACGCGCCAAGAACTGGTGTCAGGCATGTCGAGGTAAGCGTTGATCATGCGGGTCAGAGAATTGACAATTTCTTGATCTCCCTGCTAAAGACGGTACCAAGAAGTCTCGTGTACCGTATTTTGCGCACCGGGCAGGTCCGGGTGAACAAAGGACGCATAAAGCCGAGTTTCAGGTTATCTGAAGGAGATATTGTCAGGGTTCCACCCGTTACTGTGCCAACTCAGCAGCAGGTGCGAGTGCCGAAATCGGTGATCACAGAAGTTACAAAATCAGTGATCGCTGATGACGATAACTGGATAGCTATCAATAAGCCTGCCGGAATAGCCGTTCACGCGGGCACCGGTGTCTCTTTCGGGATAATAGATGCAATAAAAGAAGTCTTCGACGATCAGTCAATCAGCCTGGTGCACAGGCTGGATAAGTCAACAAGCGGTATCATGGTGCTGGCTCGTAACAGACGGGCGTCAGCACATTTTCATAGTTGCCTGGTCAGTGGGCAGGTCAGTAAAAGCTATTCGGCGTTGCTTTGCGGTGTGTTGGGCAAGCCC
The DNA here is from genome assembly GCA_964649465.1 of uncultured Granulosicoccaceae bacterium. Classification (GTDB taxonomy): domain Bacteria; phylum Pseudomonadota; class Gammaproteobacteria; order Granulosicoccales; family Granulosicoccaceae. The sequence goes on from CAZYRP010000039.1 coordinate 3,108, forward strand.
CGCACGGTCAATGCAAAGCTGCGCAAGACGCACCCGACACCAAATGAAAATCAGGTGATTGTCGATCCTCAAGATGGCAAAGACGCGGTTAGTCACTTTGCCTGCAGTGTATCCGGTCATCGGTTTTCACTGGCTGATGTTGAAATCGAGACGGGTCGCACCCATCAAATCAGGGTGCACGCAGCCTCAATTGGTCATCCTGTATTAGGTGATGAGCGTTATGGCGACAAAAAGCTAAACGATTCCCTCAGGCGCCAGGGGGCAAAGGGAATGTTCCTGCATGCGCGAGAGTTGAAGTTTCCGGATATCGGTGAGAATGCCGTTGTGCGTAAACATGAGGTTGCTGTGGATCCGCTGTGGCGCAAGATAGTCAGTTGGTAGATCCGGGATATCCTGCACCGACTTGGGACTCAGTTGTTGCAGGGTATGGCGGTTGCATTCTAATTTAAGTGTTGACGGGTGTTGTCACCATTAATAACAAGGTTTACTGAGTATGAATAACGATCAGCGATGGGGCTCGGACGGGCGTCGATCAGAACCCCGCTTTGAGAGTGACCGTGGTGACGAATTCTATCGCGGTGGTAGTCGCAAAGAGGGACGTTCCAGCAAACGCAACTCTGATCGCGAACCTGGCTGGGAGCGAAGCGTAATAGAAAAAATTGCCACTGAGTCTCTAAAAGAACAACGCCGCGCCAGACGGTGGAGCATATTTTTCAAGATGCTGGGGTTTGCTTATGTTGGGATAGCGTTGTTACTCGCCAGCAAAAACGGAGTATTCAATTTTTCTTTAAGTACACCGGAAAGCCACACAGCAATAGTCGATGTAAAAGGTGTGATTGCCTCAAATGAAAACGCAAGTGCCGGGCGGATTTTGGCAGGTGTTAAAGCCGCGTTTGAACACGAGAATACAGCGGGTGTAATTTTGCGTATAAATAGTCCGGGTGGAAGCCCGGTGCAGTCCGGCCAAATATACGATGAAGTAAGACGCCTGCGCGAAGAGCACGAAGACATTCCCCTGTATGCGGTTATTGAAGATATTGGCGCTTCCGGGGGTTACTACATAGCAGCGTCTGCAGATAAAATATTTGCCGACAAAGGCAGCCTGGTTGGCAGTATTGGTGTACGAAGTGGCGGTTTTGGTTTTGTTGATACGATAGATAAACTCGGTGTTGAAAGGCGGGTGATTACTTCTGGTAACAACAAAGCGTTTCTCGATCCGTTTTTGCCAATAAAGCCTGAAGAAGTGACACACATGGAAAACGTATTGGCTAACGTCCATGAACAGTTTAAGACAGCTGTACGTGAGGGTCGTGGTGATGCGTTGTCAGATGACGATGAAATTTTCAGTGGTCTGATCTGGACCGGCGAGCAGGCAGTAGAAAACGGGCTGGTAGATGGACTGGGAAGTGAGATGACTATTGCGCGGGATCTTTTTGCTGCCGAGAAGCTGGTTAACTTTACCCCGAGAGATGGCTTACTTGATCAGCTGGCCGGAGGAATTGGTGCAAGCGTTGCAGATCAGGTTATGAATACAATCTTTCACAGAGGTTTGCAGTAAGGCGGTTTGCAGGAATGTTATTCATGTTGATTGTATAGTGATCGTTTGGCGGCACTAAAATAGACGGCGTACATTTAGCAATGCAGTTGCAATACGAACAAACGTTGTACGGTGACAATACTATGCAGACTGCTGGTCAGCACCTGGCAGATCAGCTACATCGATGCCAGTCATTGCATGGCACGATCATCACCTTAAGTGGTGAACTCGGAGCAGGCAAAACAACATTCTGTCGGGGGTTTATTCAGGCTTGTGGTTTTCAGGGGGCCGTTAAAAGCCCAACCTATACTTTGATTGAAGCCTATGCCACCGCAAGAGCGGACATAAGCCATCTCGATCTCTATCGGCTTGAAGATTCTGAAGAGCTCGACTTTATCGGCTTCCGTGACCTGCTTGAGACAAACAGTGTGCTGTTGATTGAGTGGCCGGAAAGGGTCGAATCAATCTCGCGGCTTGCGACAGTGAAAATTGTAATCGAGCACAGAGATAGCGAGTCGCGTCAGCTGAAGATGTACTCCAATATCGTGCTCGCGTCCGACGAGTAAATCGACGGAGTTCGCGGAACGGCTTGTATGCCAAATCGCTAGCAATCATAGGGTTGTACCGTCACTAAGGCTGTAGATCGCTGATATTCCAAAGTAATGAAGTGTTACGCGCTGGTTACTACTGGTTGGAATACCTTTTAAAAGCCTTTTAAACATGCCGGACTATTGTAAAATTTGGCGAGTATTAATAACGAATACTTAACGCTTTACCAGCGGCAAACCCTGATCGGAGTTCCAACCATCCCTAATCGCCGGCGATTCATGCAAGTTGCGGGACGTGCGCTTTGCGCCGTGCCTGTTGCTGTGTGTGGAAAAGTTGCGGCGCAAAGCGGCGCTCAAAACGGTTCTGGACAGGTTCAGGTGACGGGGGTTCGGTTTCACGAAGACCGCGGGCGCATGAAGATGCACCTCGATCTTGATCGACTGCCTGAAAGCCACAACGTTTTCACACTCGAAAACCCACATCGGATTGTTATTGACTTGCCCTCAAGCCGGGTATCGACTCTGTTGTCTAAAGAGCTCAAAGCGCGTGGCACGGTAAGAAGGATCAGATATGGCAAACGCAACTTTGATGATTTGCGTATTGTGCTCGACATCAACGGTGAGCCTGGAAGTGTCAGCAGCCGTGTTTATCAATTCAAGGGTACAAAAAAGAAACGCATTGTGGTTGACCTTGGTATGGCACCGATTACTGCTGAAGAGAAAGATGAACTGGTTGATGCAGCTGATCTCAGAGATATTGTAATTGCAATTGATGCAGGTCACGGTGGCAAGGATCCCGGGGCAATCGGTTTTCGCGGTACTCAGGAAAAAGACGTCACGCTGAAGATTTCAAAAGAGCTATACAAAAAGCTACGGCGTAAAAAGGGTTTTAAGCCGGTTCTCATAAGAGAAGCAGATGAGTACCTGTCGCTGACAGATCGTGTTCGTGTAGCAAGAGAACATCGGGCTGATTTACTGGTGTCGGTACATGCAGATGCGTTTCCCGATAAGTCGGCTAACGGCACATCGATTTATGCATTGTCTACCGAAAAGCCAAGCTCGCGTGCTGCCGAATTACTTGCGCGCACCGAAAATCAGGCGGACAAATTGTTTGGCGAGATCGCGGTACCAAAGAACGAAAAGCACCTGCACAAAACCCTGATAGATCTTGCCCAGAATGCGGTGCTTGAATCGAGCATTGAATGTGGCGCGGTTATTCTTAAGCAGCTCGCCAAAGTCAGTGAGCTGCACAAGCCAACGGTAGAGCAGGGCGGCTTTGCAGTGCTGCGTGCGCCGGACGTACCCTCGCTGCTGGTCGAGACTGCGTTTATTTCGAACCCTCGTGAAGAGCGCAAACTACGTTCTTGGCGCTATCAGCGCAAAATGGCGAAAGCAATGTCCGCTGGTATTGTCGATTACTTCGAGGCCAATGCACCGCCGGATTCTGTGGTAGCAAGTCGAATCAAACAAAAGCGCGGTTAGTCTGTCGCGCCCCGGATTGGGGCGGTGCACAGGTGGAAATAATCAGGTGGCTGACTGTGGCCATTAGGCAGTAAAATAACGCATCTTTAACGGATGCAGATATGCCGATTCAGCAACTCCCCGATCACCTGATCAACCAGATTGCCGCTGGTGAGGTGATTGACCGACCTTCATCAATTGTCAAAGAGCTACTCGAGAACAGCATCGACGCTGGTGCGACGCAGATCGATATAGAGCTCGAGAACGGCGGTGTCAGGTTAATAAAAATTCGCGATAACGGCAGCGGCATTGTGGCCGATGAAATGCCGCTCGCCCTTAATCGCCACGCAACCAGCAAGATTGCATCACTTGAAGACCTGACTGAAGTTCGCACCATGGGCTTTCGCGGTGAAGCGCTTTCCAGTATTGCTGCGGTATCGCGGATGACATTAACCTCCAGGCGCGAAGATGCAGAGCACGGGCTTGAACTTCATTACGACTGTACGAATGGCAAAACAACCAGTAAGCCCGCGTCCCACCAGTGTGGCACCACCGTTAAAGTAGCCGATCTTTTTTTTAACGTGCCTGCACGGCGCAAGTTTTTACGCACTGATAAAACCGAGCTCAACCATATAGAAAGTGCGGTCAGAAGAATTGCCATGGGTGCATGGCATGTCGGCTTTACGCTTACACATAATCAAAAGCAGTTGTTGCGATGGCCGGCTATTGCACAAGAGGCGGGATCTGAAGCTGAAACGCTGGAACATGCAGGAAGTGCGCGACTGCAAGGTGTACTGGGGCAGGAGTTTATGCAAAACGCCCTGTATTTTTACCGGCCATCAGATGATCTATGTTTGCATGGATGGTTAGCGCAGCCGACTTTTTCACGTAGTCAGGCAGACATGCAGTATTTTTATGTTAACCAGCGCATGATCAGAGATAAAACAATCTCACATGCAATCAAACATGCCTACAGCGATTTAATGTACCACGCGAGGCAGCCAGCCTATGTGGTTTATCTGCAAATGAATCCGCGTGAAGTAGACGTTAATGTGCACCCAGGTAAACTTGAAGTGCGCTTCAGAGACAGTCGCAGGTTACACGGGTTTGTTTCTGCCAGTGTTAAAGAGGCACTGGCGTCCGCTGGTGTTGGTCGTGCTGATGCAACGCAGCATCAGGCCGGTGATGCCCGGTCCCTCGCAGGTATCGATAGCACTGAGTTGATCTCGGAGAAAGCCACTGCTCAACCGGTAGCGGAGACTTCCAACACTGTTGTACGGGAAGGTGCCAGTATGAGGGAAGGTTCGGGCAAGCCCTCCGGGTTATCTGGCTATGCGCAGTTCCAGCATCAGAACAACATGGCGCTGCCGGTTAAAGAACAGGGAAAAGTTTATCGTGATTTGGTATCCGGTCAATCGGCAAGTACTGACACTGGTGATGCCGTTGAGAACCAACCGCATACTGAGATACCGCCATTGGGATTCGCACTGGCGCACCTGCATGGCGCTTTCATTCTGTCTCAAAGCGCCAGTGGATTAGTTATGGTTGATGCTCATGCAGCGCATGAGCGCATTAGCTATGAAAGATTAAAAGAACAGTACGAACAAGGTTCTGTTCGTTCTCAGCCACTACTGTTGCCACTCACGGTTCATGTCAGTGAACAGGAAGCGACCCTTGCCGAGAAACATGCAGAGACGTTAAACAGTATTGGTATGCAGGTAGACAACCGCGGTCCAGCACAGTTATTGATACGAGCTATCCCGGTAGAGCTACAGTCTGCAGACGCTGAACAGCTGCTGCGTGATGTGCTTTCCGATCTTGCAGAACATGGTGCCAGTGATCGTGTGCGGGAAGAAATTAACAAGTTACTCTCTTTGATGGCTTGTCATGGTTCTGTCAGAGCTAACCGAAAACTCACTGTCACAGAGATGAATGCTCTGTTGCGATCAATGGAGCGCACGCCGAACAGCGGACAATGCAATCATGGTCGACCGACATGGGTTGAACTAAACATGAAGCAGCTCGATGATTTTTTTATGCGTGGCCGGTAGTTAGACGTAAGTGAGTGTGAATGAAATTCAGTTGTTGCCGGTGCTGTGTTTGCTTGGGCCTACTGCTGCGGGTAAAACGGATTTTGCAATTCAGCTTTGTCAAAACTACCCGTTTGAAATAATCAGTGTTGATAGTGCTCAGGTCTACCGGCAGATGAATATCGGTACTGCAAAGCCAGATGCCGCAACCCTGAAAATCGCACCGCATGCGTTGATAGATATTGTCGACCCATGGCAGGCATATTCCGCTTCGCGTTTTATTAGCGATGCCGATGCCGAAATTAAACGCATCCACAGCAACGGGAATATTCCATTGCTTGCCGGTGGCACGATGCTTTATTACCGGGCGCTGTGGGATGGATTATCTAATTTGCCTGCATCTGATCCGGTGGTACGTGAACTGTTGGAGAAAATCGCAAAAACTCAGGGTCAACAAGCGCTATATGAAAGGCTTCAATCTGTAGATCCGGATAGTGCTGCACGTATTCACCACAACGATCCGCAGAGAATACTGCGGGCGCTTGAGGTATATGAAATTGCAGGGGTGACACTCAGCAGCTTGCAAAATAAGAAAGGTCGCGAGCATCGTTATGATTTTTATAATCTGGCACTGTTTCCGCAAGACAGGAAAAATTTGCACCAACGCATAGCATTGCGTTTTGAACTAATGCTCGAAGCAGGTTTCGAACAGGAAGTTGAGGCATTGATTAGTAACCCGGCAATACATAGTGAACTGCCATCCATGCGCTGTGTGGGGTATCGGCAAATGTGGCAGTATTTGCATGGCGATTTTGATAAACCGCAAATGATTGAAAAGGGTGTCGCTGCCACAAGGCAATTGGCTAAGCGTCAAATAACCTGGTTGCGGGGGATGGATAATTGCAGAATGCTCGATCCGTTTAGTGAAACAGACAGGCTGGAAGATGATACGCTAAAACAGTGGTTATCAAAGGCCTGTGCAAAGCTTGCACAGGTAAATCACTAACGTTTTATTCAACATGAAATTTTTGCACCGTTGTCGCAAGATAGATTCAGATGCTAAAGAAATTAAATAGTAAATCCTTGCAGTTAAAGGCTCTGGCTTGTCAGGGTGGCAACACACGCCTGTGCGAGTTGCAGCGCCTTGGCCGCAATGATCGCGGTAATCGACTGGCAGTCAAGCTTGAGGGTGACAACCCGGCCGGTTCAGTAAAAGACCGTCCGGCGCTCAACATGATTACTGCGGCAGAGCAACGTGGTGACATCACACCCGGTGACACACTTATAGAGGCAACCAGTGGCAACACAGGTATTGCACTCGCTATGGCCGCTGCAATGCGTGGTTATAAGATGCGCCTGATTATGCCTGCCAATATGAGTGAAGAACGAAAACTGACCATGTCTGTGTATGGTGCCGAGCTTATTTCAGTCACAGAAGAACAGGGCATGGAGTACGCACGTGATCTGGCGCAGGAAATGGCAGATGCCGGTGAAGGTACTGTGCTGGATCAGTTTGCAAACCCGGATAACCCGGCTGCACACTATGCGAGTACGGGTCCGGAGTTATGGAATAGTACTCAACAACAGATTACTCACTTCGTCTCTTCAATGGGAACCACCGGTACCATTATGGGTGTATCACGTTTCCTGAAAGAGCAAAATGCCAATATTCAAATTATTGGAGCGCAGCCAACGGAGAACTCTAACATTCCCGGTATCCGCCGCTGGCCACAGGCCTACTTGCCTAAAATATATGAGCCTGATCGTGTTGATCAGATCGTTGATATCAGTCAGGAAGAAGCAGAACACTATGCACGTGAGCTCGCTTCTGTTGAAGGTATATTCTGCGGTATATCTTCAGGCGGCGCACTTGCCGCTGCATTGAAAATTTCTGAACAGGCAGAAAACAGCGTGATTGTATCTATTGTCTGTGATCGGGGTGACCGCTACCTGTCTACCGGCGTTTTTAATAGTTAACAGAAGTTGGTTAACGGGGCTCTTTGGAGATGTTTTCTTCTGTCGCTGCCTGACTTGCTTTCGATATTCGCTTAGATATAGATAGCTGTAAAAGATAGGAGGGAGGTAGTTGTTCTTAAACTTAGCGACTGGGCTGGCCTATGCGTTACTGATAATAATTGTAATATGCGTTTTGAAGCTTATTGCAACGTTTGCTTTAATTATCATTAACACATTACGATCCAGCTCCACAATTTCACCATATCAGCCTGAAATTGAACGTACTAAGCATGATCAGATAACGAGCATAAAAACGTACGGAACTGCTGTGGTGGCAGCAGGACTTATGTTTTATCCATATAAATATATGGTTGGTAGCTATCTTCGCAACATTGAGGAAACGGCTGTTGTGCTTGTTGACACAAGCGAACTGAACGGAGTTTTAGCTTTTAAGCAAGATCTTCAGTCGGTGGGATATAGTAAAGGACGTACAGGGAGCCATCCAACAAAGGAATATCGAGTGGAGATTTTTGAGAAAGGTGAACAGCCAAGACGTTTTATTTTTGCGAAAGACTCAAGAGATCCGACTATGTACTGGATAACATTTGGTTTGTTTAGTGTGGGATATGTAACTATGACAAGCGATCCTTTTGAGCTTACGACGAATCGTTACTCCCCCACTTTAGATCATCGCTAGGTTAGTAGCTCATCAATCTGCGTGGTAACTACCTGCAATCCCAGGCAGCGTATCGATAACTATCTAGCTATTTAAGTTAATAGCTTTGGTTTGCCAGGATTGCTGGTGAGTGCCCAAAGCCATCCTTCAATGAGAATGCAAACCGTGGTACAAATAGGCTATGCATGATATTTCTGCGAAAGCCCAGATGATAGTACACGCAGCTCCACTAGCGGTTTTCAACGCTTTTGTTGAAGCGGAAACGATGAGTAAATTTTGGTTCACTCGTAGAGATGAAGGATTGCAGGAAGGCAAAACAGTATCTTGGTTCATTGGGCAAGACGAAGACGCTTTTGCTATTGAAGTGAATGTTAAAGAGCTAAGGAAACCCGAGCTAATTCGGATTGAATGGTGGAGTGGTGAACAATTTACTCAAGTGCTTTGGCGATTACAGGAGATTGGTGACGGACATACAAATCTAGCTATTGAAGAAAGTGGATTCGTAGGGTCAGACTGCGAGATCGTCTCGAGCGCACTGGATTCAACTAAAGGATTCAATCAGGTTATTGTCGCGCTCAAAGCACTTCTTGAGCATGACGCAATCATCAATGTAGTCGAAGATCACGCCTGAATTTATGTCCGGTTGTGGTTAGGATTCTACCGTATCAAATAGGTCTTGCGACCGAGGAAAAAGTGCCGAGGCTGTGTGAAAAGTCCCACCCACGTTTTTTTCTTCGAGTTTTCGTACACGAGTGTTGCCTGAACACGTAGTTGGCATCAGTTAAAAGGAAAGCAAGGCACTGTGCTGCGGAAGCCAAATAGTTTTTATTCAGCCTCTGCCCTTTGCAGCCGTTCCATTAGGGTTCGGTGGCTCTATGCGACGGCACTGATTGCTGGATCTGTTGATGTCTTAGTGCTGACTACACCGCGATACTACAACTGGTTCAGGACGTATAGGGGTGTACGAACTCCAGATGCTCCCCGCCAATCTCGATCAAATCACCACCCAGGAGCTTTACTTCCACTTGTGGAGTTAAATCTCTGCCGTTGTGTTTCATTTGCGCATTGCGTTCATTGACCGGCAAAAAATAATACCCGGTAGATTTTTTTGAAATTGCACCCATATCACCGCCGGCTTTTCCTAATGTGGTAACTGGCTTTTCAAGCATAACAACGCTGCCTGCTTTATTACCTGTTGCTACTTTAAGCACTGCCAGTTCTTCCGGTGGGTTAGAGAGAGACTGGTTAATAACTGGTGCGATTGAAGGGAACTGAGTGACGTTCTCTATGCCGGCTTCGCTGCCCGCGGCACTTCTGGCGGGTGAATGGGTTTCGGAGTAGGAGACTCTATAGCTACCAATGATGATGTCGTCCATGTGTACCAGTACCTGCCTGATAATTTTCTCACCGTTAACTATCGTGCCGTTTGTACTATTGAGGTCTTCAATAATTAAACAGCCACTCTCCGTTATGATGCGCGCGTGAAAACCACTGACAGACAGATGAGGAAGGCACAATGCGTTTCCTCTTCGGCGACCAATGGTGACCGAGTCAGTCGTAATTGTCAGGGAGCTGGTTTCTCCCGATTCACTATGGATGATTAGCTGTGGCATGTTGTTTTAGCGCAGTTGATGGTTATTGTTATTATTTGCTGCAAGCAGGTTAGCAACATTGCTAAGCTGATAGAAGAGCCTGTAGATTTCGATCCGGTAGCCTTGTGACCTAAATGCACAGTAAGTTTGCGGATGAGTCTGTTCAGATGGGTTTGTTTATCAGGCCGGTAAGGGTCTCTTTATAGTGACCGCAGCCTGAATTGATGAGGATTGGCAACGACTTCCGGTTTTTGCCTGCCAGCCATGTGCGACCGGTCCGGGATAATTCCTGGAACTAAGGTTCTGGTTTCGACCGAGGCTGGATTGGAATTCGCAACATCTGACCCGGCTGTACGTAATTATCATGCTGCAAAGCACTGTTCCACATTTTGATTTCGCCAATATGCAGCTTGAATTTGCTGGCAATGCTTGCAAGGGTATCGGTTGCGAAAACCCGATAGTTGATTAGGTTAGTGCTGCGTGTGGGGATGTGTTCCTTAGTTATGTATGCAACGCTTAATCGGTCTCCTGCTCTAATTGGCTCACCGGGTTCGAGGTCGTTCCACTGTTGCAGCGTTTCTACATCAACATTGAGTTTGCGTGATACTTTCCAGAGGTTGTCGCCATTTTCAACGGTATGGGTTTTATAGTGATATTTTTTATACGACGAATAACCCGGGTTTACAGGCAAATCTGATGCGCCATCGGTTTTGCTGTCAATCACAAACGTAGCATCGATGTCGCGTGTCACCATTGCCGGGTGTGATTTTTTATTTACCAAAGGCTGGCGTTTTAGCTTTGCGAGCTCGGTTAGCAATTGTGGGATCGACTCGACAGGTAGTATCAGTCGGTGTGGACCGTCAACCGGCGTTAGCCCTTTATGCAGGCCCGGGTTGAGACTCTTTACCTCTTCTATTGCAATGTCGGTTAGCTCTGCAACCTGTTCTATCGAAATACGTCTGCCGACAGACACTGACTCTATTTGTTTTTGATTGGCAAGGGGAGGCAATGTCAGACCATAGACATCCGGGTTGCGGATCATTTTTGTTGCAGCAATCAGGCGCGGTACATAATTGGATGTCTCCTGCGACAGCTTTAGATTCCAGTAGGTCGGTTCGCGGCCTTGTCGGGTTGCCTTACGCATTGCGGTGCGAACGTTGCCGGGGCCAGTGTTATAGGCTGCTAATGCCAACAGCCAGTCTCCTTCGAACTGCCGGTGCAGATCACTCAGATAGCGGATAGCGGCAGTGGTTGAGGCGATGACATCTTTTCTTTGGTCATGATGCTTATTGACGGACAATCCATAGTGGCTGGCTGTTGCCGGAATAAACTGCCAGATACCAACAGCGCTTTGACTCGAGAGTGCGGTGGGATTAAAAGCGCTTTCGATCAGTGGCAGCAGGGCGATGTCCAGTGGCACACTGGAGCGTTCCAGCTGGTCTGCTATATAAAAGAGATAAGGGCTGGCATCTATCAGATTGCTGCGCAAAGATTTGAGCCCCGACTGCAGGAACTGTAGTTGCTTGTCGATGCGGCTATTTTCTATTGCCGACAATTCGAAACCGTCGCTCAATCTCTCCCAAAGGCTTTCGTTCAGGATTTCAAGCGGTACGAATTCGGGTTTGGGTGGTTGTATTGCCTTCTGTGATGGACTGCCGATGGCGTTCGCGAGCAAGTTGCTGCTAATTGGGGATTTGACTGATGATCTGCCATATTTGGTGGCATCGGCGTGCGAATTGCCCGGAACGGAAATTATTGCCAGTGCGAAAACACACATAGCTGCCGGTATTTCGGGCAAAAAATTGCGCAACCGTTGTAAATTCAAGGGGTTGATGCTCAGAGGGTTAATACTCGGGAGTTATTTTGTAGATTCTTAAAGCGTTGAATCTTATTATTGGTTGTCCGCAACGGAAAACCATCCTGAGACTAGAGTATATTGGTTTTATGCATAAATTCAGCAAAAATTCTCCAAATTGGTGCGATGCACAACCAGGCTTGCGTGATTGGTATCAGTCTTCCCTCGGAAATGCAGTGCTGGATACAGTCGCCGACAAATTCGATGAAACGCTGCCGGGGATTTTCGGCTATCAGGGGCTGCAGGTGGGTCAGATAGCACCCGGGCGAGAATTGCTGTCCAGCGCAGGTTTGCACCGGCGGCTGGTGGTTGACAGCTTTGCCGCTGAATCCGGCTCGCATATCTCCGCAGACGTCGAGCATTTGCCAATCAGCTCTGACTGCGTGAACCTGGTTTTCTACCCGCATGCGCTGGAGTTTTGCGAAAGTCCGCACGGGGCGCTGCGTGAGGCCGATCGTATTCTGACCGATGACGGGCATCTGATTGTTATGGGCTTCAATCCCTACAGCACGTTTGGCGCGCGCAGACTGTTTGGGCGTGCAACACCGTGGAACGGCAAGATTTACAGTCGCGCCAGAGTTCAGGACTGGCTTTCCGTGCTCGGGTTTCGGATTGTGAGTACGGAAACTGTGTTTCTGCGCCCGCCGGTGAATCGCGCTGGAGTGTTGCGCAAAACTCGCTGGCTTGAAAAAGCTCAGAGGTTTTTGGGTCTGGCGGGAGGTGTTTACCTGATTCATGCGCGCAAACAAACCATTCCAATGACATTGGCCCGGCAGCAATGGCTGAAGCCTCGTGGTCGTCTGGTGACCGGTGCGTTTGCACAGCGATCGGGCCGTTCTGCGGCAAATCGCGAAAGTGACTTGAAAGACTCTTCGTGAGAAAATAGAGCGCTGGCCCGCAGTAAGTCATTGTTAGCGGGGCAGACTCGCACGGGTAACTTTTCCCGTAATGTGCCATCGGGCAAACACGCCTATATCAGTACTGAAAACGCATGCGGCAGATCGTTCTAGATACCGAAACAACGGGCCTTGAAGTTACCCAGAACCACCGAATCATAGAGATTGGTGCGGTTGAGGTTGATAACCGGCGTTTAACTGGTCGGCAATACCATCAGTATATCCAACCGGATCGTGCTATTGATGCGGGTGCACTTGAAGTTCACGGCATTACTGAAGAATTTCTCGCAGATAAACCCAGATTCTCTGAAATATCAGACGAATTTTTAAATTTTGTAGAAGGCGCTGAAGTGGTTATCCACAATGCAGCGTTTGATATTGCGTTTCTGGATTATGAATTTCGTCTGTGCAAAGCCAATACACGTATGGATATAGTCTGTAATGGTGTGACAGATTCTCTGGCAATAGCGCGTAAAGAATTTCCTGGTCAACGCAATAACCTTGATGCTCTTTGCAAGCGCTTTGGTATAGATAATTCGCGCCGCAAATTACACGGCGCTTTGCTCGATGCGGAAATTCTTGCAGAAGTTTATCTGGCTTTAACTGGCGGGCAAGGATCTCTCGGGTTTGACAGCACCGGTGCCGACAGTGCTGCCAATCAATATGACGGACCGCTTTTTGATGCAGCCAGTCACCCGCCATTAAGAGTAGTGCAAGCCAGTGCAGCAGATCTTGAAGCGCATACCGCTTATTTGAAAAAGCTGGATGAAGCTTGCGAGGACGGATGTGCCTGGCGCGAAGTAACAGCTACTGGTGCAACGACTGCAGAGTAGCTTGCAGTGTGCCGCGAAACCTGAGCCGTTGTAGAGTGTGTTTGTGCGTTTCGTATTCAGGGATGTGTAACTGCGTTTAGTTACCGGGCGATGTCAATGATATATCGCTGATACGACATGGATCCCCCGGGAGAGTGGCACCCCCGGCCGTGCTACCGCTGCTTCATAATCCTTTGCTTCTCTCGATCCCAGTCGCGGGCTTTTTCCGTGGCACGTTTGTCGTGTGTTCTCTTACCTTTGCCAAGACCGATTTCGAGCTTAACGCGCGCGCGTTTCCAGTAGAGCTTCAGGGGCACAATAGTGAATCCCTTTCGGTCAACCTGCCCGATGAGCTTACTGATTTCCTGCCGATGGAGCAGCAGTTTGCGGTCACGCATTGGCTTGGCAACCACGTGGGTAGATGCAGACAGCAGCGGTGTGATGTGGCAGCCGAGAAGAAATGCCTCGCCATTTTTTATAAAGACGTAACAATCATTCAGTTGTACACGACCTTCGCGCAGGCTTTTGACTTCCCAGCCCATCAACTCCAGACCCGCTTCCATGGTGTCTTCTATCAAGTAATCGTGGCGCGCGCGCTTGTTTACCGCAATACGGGACGATTCCGACTTATCGCCTTTCTTTTTCTTCGGTTTAGCCATAGGCTGTAGTGTACTGGAACAAATAGTGTGGTCATATAAGAGTTTGTCATTTGTTCTGCCACAAGGCGTCAGCTCGCAGGGAATGGCACTCCCTTTTCAAGAGCTGCAACGCAGTGGCAGGGCAAATGGCGGGCTCCCGAAGGGGCGGCTGACTAAAGTGCACGGTAGACTACAATAGAAATTTGGACGCCGCTCTTGTGTGAATCAGCCAAAAAATCAATCACTTTAGTCGGTCGACTCATATGTCTGCACTGTTTGTTCCAGTACACTTGTATAACCTTTATTGAACTGCTTATTTTCCATGCCGACTGTTGAACGTAGCGCGCTTGTGCCATACACCGCCCAACAGATGTACCAGCTTGTAAATGATGTTGAGGCCTATCCCGAATTTCTTCCGTGGTGTAGTGGCGGTACGGTACTAGAAGACAGCAATGCTGTGCGAGTCGCCCGGGTGGACATCAGTAAAGGGCCGATTAAGCAGCACTTCACCACCAGAAATGAATTGACGCCTGATGAAGAGATCAAGCTGTCACTGGTGGAGGGGCCATTCAGTCAGTTGCAGGGACAATGGCAGTTTGTTGCAATTGGTGAAAGCGGCTGTCGCGTGAATTTCACCACACAATTCAGCTTCGGCAGCGTATTGATGGAAAAAACACTGGGCCCGGTATTCAATGAAATATGCACCCGGCTGGTAGATGCGTTTGTCACTCGTGCAAAGCAGATTTATTAGTAAGTAGTTCTAAAGCCAAAGTATTTATTGTTTGAGTAATAACAATGAAATTCAGCAAGTATCACGCTTTGGGTAATGACTATATTGTTATTGATCCCAAAGACCTGGGTGCACCGTTGTCTGGTGAAAATATAAAAGCTGTGTGCGAGAGGCACCGTGGCGTTGGTTCTGATGGTGTTCTCCTTGGGCCGGAAGAGAGTGATACCTGTGACTTTGCCGTGCGAATTTTTAACCCGGATGCAAGTGAGGCAGAGAAGAGCGGCAATGGCTTGCGAATATTTGCACGCTACCTGTGGGATCAGTCGTCAGGGACAAACAGTGAATTTACTATTCAGACAAAAGGGGGTGATGTAAGTGCCGTTGTCGGTGAAAAAGGGCTTTCTGTCACCGTAGGGATGGGGAAGGTTAGATTTACCCATGCGCATGACGGTGAGCCGACTCCCGAGCCCGAAAAGCTGAAAGTTATGGGCCATGAGTTTACTGGCTATAAAGCGAGCGTTGGAAATCCGCATTTCGTTATTTTGGTTGATGACCTCAATGATTCGCAGGCAAAAAATTACGGTAGCTTAATTGAAAACGATGCAAGATTTCCTGAACGAACCAATGTTCAGTTTGTAAAAATAGTCGATAGGGCATCAATTCAAATTGAAATATGGGAGCGTGGCGCCGGCTACACATTTGCGTCGGGCTCCAGCAGTACAGCTGCTGCCGCCGTTGCACATGCACTCGGTTTTTGTGATTCAAATATTGAAGTATCTATGCCCGGTGGGGTAATCAATATTGATATCGATAGCCAGTTTCGCGCAACCATGACAGGTGCGGTTCGAAAAATTTGTGAAGGAGAAATTCACAGTGATGTAACAGGGATAATGCGCCAGGGATAATATGCGAGGGATAAATTGTGGAATCTTCAGATGTTGCGGATGGCTTTATCCTGTTCATTTACAGTATCCGTATTGAAAGCTTTGGCACCGGTGGAGGTTTTTGTTATTCGCAGGGAATCAATTCATTCGATATGCTTTTTATTGAGTATCTTGTGGATATTCTCATTGTAAGTGTTTTTGTTGGACGCGGGGGAGGTGCGGTGCAACTCTTTGGAAAAATTATCGACAAGTTCATACGCAGTGATTTTAATGGATGCTGGCAGAAAGACAGGCAGGGCAAGTATAAATGCAAAAAAGAATATGGATTTCAGATTGAATTTTTCCACTGAACGCCTCCCTGTATTTTTTACCCGGCCACTACTGCTGTCGACCCTGAGCGATAAACGTCAATGAATATTGAAGTTGTTTATGCCTTGCCGGAAACACAAAAAATAATTGAGTTGGTGCTTGCTGAAGAATCAACAGTGCAGGATGCAGTTAAGCTAAGTGGCTTATCTGACATTTATCCGGGCATAGAACCCGGCACCACACCTGTCGGTATTTTTGGTGAAAGAGTGCAGTACAATACGGTACTGAGAGATGGAGACCGGGTCGAAATTTACCGGCCGTTAGAGGTAGATCCAATGGAGGCGCGTCGCCTGCGCGCCAGGTCACAGTCGAAAAAATAGACTAACAATATAACCGCGAGTTAAACCAGTTTATTCTTTTGAACGTGTGATTGCGGAGTAGAGCTTGTAGAGTCCATAGACGCCCAGCATATACGCAACCGGTTCTCCGGGAATTATATCCGCGAAAGCAAAGATGGCGGCAAAAACAGCAGCGGCAATTGCTATGAATTGAGCTCCCAGTTGTTCGGTGTCAGAGATTTCACTCGGGAAATGCGTCTGCGCTCGATTCCGTATTGCATCTACCAGTTTCAGGTATTCTTCACGTTGTTCCGGATCTACCCGGTTGTGCAGTGGTGTCAATGTAACGCTTAAGCGAATTTCGTTATCTTTGCTAACAAGAGACTCATTGTAATTAAACCATTGGTTGTCACTGATGAAAGAGTCATTCTGATCAGCTGGATTGCACGGATAAATTACGTGAATGTCCTGCTGCAGAATACCATCTAAATAGGTTTCTTCGGGTGAGGTTGAGTTAGTTGAAATTTCCATAGTCTGATAAAACGGTGTAACTAATATCAGGTTGCCTTCGTCTATTACTGATAGCGGCGTTTCGATCAAATACGATTCTTCCGTGATCAGGTGATTATTCTGCATATTGTCTTCGACAATATTCATCGCATTCAGTGGTGTTAGCTTCGCTTCCAGCTGTTCTGACATGCCTTCGTGGTATGAACGCTGTATTGACTTAAGCTCGTTCGAGCTAAAGTAATATCGCATGTTGTCGGCTCGTGATCCAAAGTACTCTCTGCGATAGGTCACTAGGGGTTTGGTTTCATTTTTAAGGCTAAGATCGAAATTCTCAAAAAGCTTATAGACCGCATTGTCTGTGGTGTACGGAATATTTTCCAATCCACCGCCTTCAGCCTTCAGCAACAGCGCTGATCTGTAATCCAGCTGAGCCATAGTGGCAAGAGTACCGCCTTGCTTTTGGATTGTTGCATCGACAAAGTATGTTTTTCCTTGCCAGATAAACTGCACGATCATGTGATCAAACAGGAATGGCGACGGCATAAGCGTATCTATACCATTTTTTAAACCGGTATTAACCAGAGCCAGATTAGCTTCGATGCCCATTGCTCGAAGTACGCTGAGCAATAATGTGGATTTGTCTTTGCAGTCACCTGTGCGTTTCTTTAGTGTTTTAGATGCAGACTTTGGTGTGTGTGAAAAAATACCGTTACTTTCACTTCGGTAGCGAATGTTGTCCTGGATGAAGCGTATGTTGCTGATAATTGTTTCATCGTTAACTTCTGCGAGTTCCAGTTCTTTCAACTCTACCGGATCAAAAATGCCTGCTTGTTTATAAAAACTATGCAGGTGGGCGGAAGCCTCCTCCCAGCTGGTCTCGGTTGTTGTAAACAAATAGGGTGGCCAGTATTCGGCGGGCAAGTTACAGTCAGAGGTAGCGGTTTGCAGTTGATCCCATTTGTTCTCGAACTCGGAACCTGAAGTAACTGTTGTTACCTTGTTAATCTGTTTTTTGGAATCCAGGTGTTGTACCAGTAGATTGGTATTTGATTTGTTTACTACACGGACTAATTGTTTGTCTACTGATTTTGACCATGCCAGTGAGCGGCCTTCACGTATAAAGTGCCCATGCAGGGGGTGCTCTGATTTAAAGTCACTTTCGCTTATCTCGATATCTACGATGTCGCCAGTTCGAAGGTCATCGATAATAAACTCAACCGTGATAACGTCTGACGATACATGACTCTCGAGCTGGAGTTCACGTTGCATGCAGCGTATGTTCTCCGGATCAAGGCAGTCAATGGTTTCGCCATCGCGATAAATTACACATCGATGAAACGAAAGACGCTGTGATTCCGGTCGAACGCTGTAGAGAAATTGCGACATATCCTCAATGCACGAAGCGTCGTGGATCTGATAGCACAAACGTCGATAGGCACTATTTCCCGTCTCATCAACCAGAGTTTGATAGTCAAGGAGCAGATAAGTGAGAGGAGAATCGAATTCACCGGATTCCGGGGTCGGCAACGTTGCAGGTTTAGGTCTGTAGGTGATCCACTCCGGACGCTCAGTGAGTTCGAACAGACTATCCGGTTGTTGTTCCTTCACTGCTGCGAGCATTTTCTACGACTCCTGTTAACTTTGCGTCACTAGGTAACGACAGGATTTTTGAAAACGTTACAGGATTTAGCTTGTGTCTGTGATTTTGTTGAATTACATCACATCACAGTGCTACCAGATTTATAACTAATTCGGTTATAGGTTTTTTTCGTCTGGTTATCTGCAGGGCACGGTGTAATGGCTCCCTCTTGCATAAAATGTTGAGGGAGCCGGGCGCTGTAAGATGTTAGTTATTGATATTGAGGGTCGGGACCAAAGCGGTTCTCACCGTCAGTGCCTTTCAAGCAGGAAAATACCACTAAAATTAATCCGGCAAGGGGAATGGCAAATAGCAACATCCACCATGCAGATTTGTCTATGTCGTGGAGCCTGCGCGCCATCACTGCAAAGCTCGGTATTAGTATGATCAACATAAAGATAGTGGCTGCCATCATTAGCAGAGGGTTTGGTTCTCCGGTATCGGATGCCATAACCGCGGCAATTCCAATCAGGCCGAAGGTTATGACTGTGTTTATCAGAGTAAAAATCCAGTACTCTCTTCTGGTTGCGCGGCCTTTGAATACTGCGTATTTTTTTAGCGTTTTGAAATATCCACCCATGCTACATACCTCTGGTTAGTTTGCTTACTGCAAAACCGGTTTAGCCAAATCCGTCCTTTTCCAGATTGGCTACCACATCGTCCTGAAATTGGAGTGACAGGCGTTTTACGTTTGGTTCTTCACCCGAACGGTTGAGGCTAAAAATATACTCCCATCGGTCCGGGTTGATTTGATTGCTGGTCAGTGGTGTGCCCAGGAGCCCGATGACTTCTCCCTTGCTCATGCCGATTTTTATTTGGGAGATTGTGTCGGAAGACAACAGATTGCCCTGCTGGATGTCAATTTTGTGTGGTCTTGGCAGCCACCATGTGCCGCACGCAGACAGTGCGGTAAGTGCGGGTATAAGAGCAATGAGTAACAGGTGTCGTGCTTTCATATCTGTGTCCGTTTTTGAATGACGCTAAGTCTACCCAAAGTTTCAGATTCCGGGCGTTGCATTCTGATTATCTACGGGATGTTGAAATAGTGCTCACAGATGGCTGACTTAATCCTGAATGGTTAATGAATACGTGGGCACTGCGATATTTGGGTGTTTTTACGCGGTATCACAGCAGATGCTCGGTCTGCCTATTCTTCCACTGCGTCCAGCATTTCACGGGCATGTGCCAGTGTCCGTTTGGTGATCTTTACTCCGCCAAGCATGCGGGCAATTTCTTCGAGAGATTCGTCATCTGTTAGTGTGCGTGATTCGGCAAGCGTTTTATTGTCACTCGATTGTTTTGAAACTTTCACATGATAGTGTCCCTGCGCTGCGACCTGCGGCAGGTGTGTAACACATAGCACCTGACAACGGTCACCCAGTTTGCGTAGTTGCTGGCCAACAGTTTCTGCCACACCACCGCCGACACCTGTGTCTACTTCGTCAAAGATCAGAGTCGGTACACGGTTTCTTTCTGACGTGATTAGTTGTACGGCAAGACTCAAGCGGGAAAGTTCACCACCGGATGCAACATCCGACATCGGGCGCGGTGCGGCGCCCGGGTTGGCGCTAACATTAAACAATACGTGATCAAGTCCGTTGACCGATGGTGTGTCAGTAGGTTTGTTAGTGCATTCAATTGCAAACTTGCCGCCTTTCATTCCGAGCGTTTGCATGGCATCGGTCAGGTAGTCTTCAAGTTGCCTGGCAGCTTTGCGACGTTTGCCAGATAGCTTTTTGGCCGCTTTGTGATATTCCGCTGTAACCTTTTCAAGCTCTTTGTTTAATGACTCAATTGATTCATCCATTGAGTTGAGCTCATTAAATTCTTCGATGAGTTTTTGTGAATAGTTTGTGAGCTCGCTGGTGTCGACCTGATGTTTTTTTGCAAGCTGGTGCGCACCGGATAAAATAGTATCGAGCTCATTGAGTCGTTGTGGTTGAGGCTCTATGCCGTGCGAATATTGGCGCAGTGTATCCACTGCCTCTTCGAGCTGTATGCGTGCCGAGCCAATGAGTTCCGCAACTTCGGCGGTGGTATTGTCATGTGCAAGTAGTTCAGTCACTGCGTTTTCTACTTGTGTTATCTGCACCAGAACTGACTTTGGATCGTTTTGCAGCAAATCCATTGCGCGCCCGCTCAGGTCTCCGAGTTCTGTGGCGTTGGCTAGTCGTCGGTGTTCGAGGTCTATGGCATCAAGATCAATTGACTCTATAGATAACTTTTCGAATTCCTGTATCTGATAGCGAAGGGTATCGAGGCGGTCGCCACGTGCCTGCAGTCTTTCCTGTGCTGTATTGATAAGCCGGTGGGTTTTATTCCAGTCCTGCCATACATCTTGTACATTTTTAATTAATTTCTGGCACTCACCGAAGTCATCAAGTATGTCGCGTTGTTTATCTGGAGAGGTAATCAGCTGGTGGTCGTGTTGCCCGTGAATGTTAACCAGCAGTCTTC
Source organism: uncultured Granulosicoccaceae bacterium (assembly GCA_964649465.1). Lineage (GTDB taxonomy): Bacteria > Pseudomonadota > Gammaproteobacteria > Granulosicoccales > Granulosicoccaceae. The sequence continues at coordinate 23,976 of CAZYRP010000039.1, forward strand.
CAAGTTCTTTTAAATTACGCAGGGTAACGGGTGAGCCATTGATGAATGCTCGAGACTTGCCATCTTTAGAAACCACTCTGCGAAGTATGCATTCACTGTCTTCTTCCGGCTGATCCATTGAGTGATTACGCAGCCAGTCGCTGGCATCACTAACATCAGAGATATCAAACACTGCACTGATTTCTGCACGTTGTGCGCTGTCTCTGACGGCGCTTGGTGAGGCACGGTCGCCAAGTACCAGGCCGAGTGCGCCGAGTAGTATTGACTTACCGGCACCGGTTTCACCAGTTAGCGTTGTCATGCCTGTGTGAAGTTCCAGCGAGCTGCTGGTAATGATGGCAAAGTCTTTTACGTTTAGTGCTACTAGCATAATTAATTGGGCATCAGCAATCGGGCATTAGCAGTAAATATGACCCGGTAGTTTTATGTGCAGAAGATTAGCCGTTGTATAAGAGCCGCTTTATTTGCAGCTCAGGTTTAACAAGCAGTTTTATTGTTTAAACAATTAGCCCCACTTGAGTTTCTCGCGCAGTATTGCGTGGTAGTCGTAATTCGACGGGTGCAGAATGCGGATGGCTTTTTCGTGCTGGCGTACTTCGATGATGTCATCGTTCTGCAGGTCATTATATACCTGACCATCGCAAACCATCTGCGCATGTACCGTTTTCTTTTCTGTTACCAGTACCGAGATTTCTGAATCGGCGTTAACAACTAACGGACGGCTGCTCAAAGTGTGCGGACAAATCGGTTGCACCACGACGGCCGGCACGTTCGGATTAATAATCGGGCCGCCACTTGAGAGGGAATAGGCGGTGGAGCCGGAAGGAGAGGCGACAATCACGCCGTCTGCTCGTTGCGACAGGACAAAACTGCCGTTAATGGCAATCTCAAATTCAATGATTTGAAGGACATTCTTGGTGCGCATGACCATGTCGTTGAAGGCCAGTGCCTGATGGACTATTTCGCCGCTTCGTGTAAGCCAGCAGTTGAGCATCTGGCGCTCTTCAAGCAGGTAATCGCCGTCGATGATGTCGACCAACTCGTGCAAACCGTCCTCTGGTGACACGTCGACCAGAAAGCCCAATCGTCCACGATTAACCCCGATCAGTGGAACATCTGCGTTGACCATTTCACGTGCCGCACGCAACAGCGTGCCGTCGCCACCTATGACAACTGCGAGATCGCATTCTTGCGCGATGGTTTCGATGTCCACGGTAATCGGGCCGCCGAGCAAACCGCGGGTGCTCGTGTCCAGCAGAACTTCGAGACCTTTGTTCTGCAACAGGTTGTAGACGTTGTTGAGGGTTTCCGAAACGCTTAGGTCATTACTCTTGGATATCAGACCAACTTTACTGAAATTTGACATCCCTCTACGATATCACGCCGGGATGGTGTTTTGATACGGGCTGGGTATTATTTTCCCGTATTTCGGTTGTTACTGCCGGCAGTTTGCAGGCAGTAATGACTCATATCTTAAGTGTTCAGCAGCCTGGATAACTCATAGATATGATCAAGTGCCTGTCTGGGGCTGAGTGTATCCGGATCAAGGTCTGCAACATAATCAGCCAAGGCAGAATTATTGTCGTCGAACAAGCCCATCTGCGGGCTTTGAGTTAGTGGCGCTTGTGGCGTGGAAGCGGCACTGCTGTTCTCCAATGACTGCAATCGTTGCCGCGCGTCGCGCAGGGCGGCGTTAGGCAGGCCTGCAAGTTTTGCAACCTGCAATCCATAACTCTTGCTTGCCGCGCCCGATTTAACATTATGCATAAAAACAATTTCATCATTGTGTTCAACGGCATCAAGGTGCACATTGCCAATTGCTGCATGAGTTTCAGCAAGAGTGGTCAACTCAAAGTAGTGGGTTGCAAACAATGTGAATGCTTTGTTTTTGTTGGCCAGCGCTTCAGCGCATGCCCATGCCAGTGACAAGCCATCATATGTACTTGTGCCACGGCCAATTTCATCCATGAGTACCAGGCTATGTGGTGTGGCGTTGTGCAGAATACTGGCGGCTTCTGTCATTTCAACCATGAAGGTCGAGCGACCGCTGGCCAGATCATCTGATGCACCAATGCGAGTAAAGATACGATCAATTGGGCCGATTACGCAGTCATTGGCCGGAACATGACAGCCGATATGTGCCATCAATGCTATTAATGCCGTTTGGCGCATGTAAGTTGATTTGCCGCCCATGTTTGGGCCGGTGATTAGCAGCATTCGTCGTTTGCTGTCGAGATGCAAATCGTTGGGTACAAACGGGTCTTTAAGTGTGGATTCTATAACCGGGTGTCGGCCCGCGTTGTAGCGAATGCCGGGCTCGTTACTAAATGCAGGCCGTGACCATTGGTTACTAACCGAGCGCTCTGCCATGTTGCAAAGTACATCAAGTTCCGCAACCGCTCTTGCACATTGCTTTAGTGCAGGTAAGTGGTTAGATAAATCGGTTAGCAGTTTTTCATAGAGTGATTTTTCGCGATTCATTGATCGTTCGCGAGCAGACAGGACTTTGTCTTCAAACTCTTTTAGCTCTTCGGTTATATAACGCTCGGCTCCTTTGAGGGTTTGGCGACGAGTGTATTCTGCAGGTATATCTCCTTTGCTCGCTTTAGATACTTCCAGGTAGTAGCCGTGTACCCGGTTGTAGCCAACCTTAAGTGTAGATATACCGGTTCGCCTGCGCTCACGTGCTTCAAGCTCCGTTAAGAAGTTATCTGCGTTTTCGCTTAACCCTCTTAGTTCATCCAGTGTGGCATCGAATCCTGTTTTAATAACACCACCGTCTTTTAAAGTGGCAGGTACTTCATCGTTCAGTGCATTGTTTAGCAGGGTTCGTTCGCTATCAAAACCGTCAAGGCAGTCACCGATTCCGTTTAGCAGGTTGTCGTTAACTTTGCTGCAAGCGCTGTGCAGCTCCGGCAGACGACGCAAACTGTTGCGTAAGCCAAGCAGGTCACGTGGTCTTGCACTGCCAATAGAGATGCGTGCCAGTATGCGGTCTATATCTGCAATGCCGGTGAGTTGTTCGGTGAGTATCTCTTGCAGTGTGGCATCAGTTATTAAAATATCTATTGCATCGAAGCGTGCGTTCAGTGCTTTGTGGCTGCGCAGCGGTCTGTTGAGCCAGCGCGCCAGCAAGCGACTGCCCATGCTTGTGCAGGTTTTATCCAAAATGGCTTTTAGGGTAGCTCCAGGTTGTCCGCTGATGCTTGAGTCCAGTTCAAGGTTGCGTCTGGTGGCGGCATCAAGGGTTACTGCGTCACTTTGCGCTTCTGTTGTGATGCCCTCAAGGTGTGGCGGATTGCCGCGATGCGTTTCGCGCACGTATTGCAGTACGCAGCCCGCCGCGGCTGTGGCGAGTTTTAAATTTTCACAGCCGAAGCCTTGCAGGTCTTTGGTGCCAAATTGCTCGCACAGTTGTTCGCTTGCAGTGGTGTTGTCGAAATGCCATGGGGGTCTTTCACGCACCGTGTAGCGTTGTTGTAGTTCGGCAACCCAGGCGGCAGAGTTTACCGTTTCAGTGGAATTGAGCTCGCTGGCTAAAAGTTCGCTGGTTAAGAGCTCACTGGGAGATAAACGTGCGAGTTCTGCCTGCAATAAAGTTTCCGATTCAAACTCGGTAACGAAGATCGTACCGACAGCCAGATCGATGCTTGCAATGCCGTAGTGGTTGCCGTCGCTGCACATGGCGGCCAGCAGGCAGGATTTTCGGTCGTCAAGAATCGCCTCATCTGTGACGGTGCCGGGTGTTAGTACGCGAACAATCTGTCTTTCTACCGGGCCTTTGCTGGTAGCAGGATCGCCGGTTTGTTCGCAGATCGCAACGGATTCTCCGTAGCTGACAAGTTTTGCCAGATAGCCCTCTGCCGAGTGGTATGGCACACCGGCCATTGGAATGGGTTGGTCGCCGGATGTGCCGCGTGCGGTCAGTGTGATGCCAAGTAGCTCGGCTGCGCGTTTGGCATCGTCAAAGAAGAGTTCGTAGAAGTCTCCCATGCGATAGAAAACCAATGTGTCGGGGTATTCTGCTTTGATCCCCAGATACTGGCGCATCATCGGGGTAGCAGACTGAGATTTGTTAGCGGTACTCATTGAGGTATTGTATCGAAGGTGCACGGCGAGATGCTTACAAAGACACGTCGAGCACGCTTCTGACGCTGGTGCTTAATAGGGCCAGCCTGCATTATTCATGAGGATTCGGCACCTAGAGACTATATCGCTAGACAGGTCGCCTGATCGCCCGAGATGTGACGCGATATAGTGTCTGGTGTCGAATAGACAGAGTTTTATTTTATGAATCAAGCCAAATTGCCATTGAACGCCAATTACATAGCACCAAACTCAAATTCTCTGGTCGCCTTATGAATAATGCAGGCTACGGGTATCGCTGCAACAGCGATACACTGCACTGATGATAAGTTCGAATATTAAAGCGTCCGTTCAGACGCTTGCGACACTTGCAGTTGACAGGAAGCGTGTAATTGCAACAGCGGAATCTTGTACCGGAGGGTTGATTGCGGCGGCCTGTACTGAAGTGTCCGGCAGTTCGGCCTGGTTTGACAGGGGGTTTGTTACTTACAGCAACAATGCCAAGCAGCTCATGCTGGGTGTCACTGATGGCACTATAGAAACTCATGGTGCTGTCAGTGAGGCCACTGTGATCGCAATGGCGGAAGGGGCGGTTGCACAAAGTGATGCGAATATCGCCGTATCGGTCAGTGGTGTTGCCGGACCTACTGGCGGCAGCGCAGAGAAACCCGTGGGTACGGTCTGGATCGCATGTTCCGGCGATGGTATTGCCAGTGTGGCTAGTCATTTTGTTTTTGCGGGTGACAGGCAAGCTGTTCGACACCAGGCTGTTGAAAACGCTGTGCAATTATTAATCAGATGTATCGATTCTGATTCACTTTGAGCTTTTCATTACACAATCATCAAACCACCTGGCGTGGGCGTAATTCTGGTGTGAAGGGTAACCCTTTATGCGATAATTACGGCTGGTCGAAAGGCCATTTCATGCTAACCGCGTCTGTCCAGCCGGAGCTATGCCAGTAGCTTCGTGATGGACCGACTTAGATGTAAATCAGGAGTGTCCAAACGTGGATGACAACAAAAAGAAAGCCCTTAACGCAGCACTTGGCCAGATCGAAAAGCAGTTTGGCAAAGGGGCAGTTATGCGCATGGGTGATTCGCAAATTAATCGGGATATCGATGTTGTCTCGACCGGTGTCCTAACGCTCGATATTGCGCTCGGCATTGGTGGTTTGCCGAAGGGTCGCGTAGTGGAAATTTATGGCCCGGAATCATCAGGTAAAACCACATTAACTTTGCAGACAATTGCCGAGTGTCAGAAGGCTGGTGGCACCTGTGCGTTTATCGATGCAGAGCACGCACTTGACCCGGGTTACGCAGAAAAACTGGGTGTTGATGTAGACGACATGCTGGTATCGCAGCCAGACACTGGTGACCAGGCGCTTGAAATTGTTGACATGCTGGTGCGCTCCAGCTCTATTGATTTAATTGTTGTTGACTCAGTTGCAGCACTTACACCAAAAGCAGAAATTGAAGGCGATATGGGAGATTCACATGTCGGTTTGCACGCTCGCCTAATGTCTCAGGCGCTGCGTAAGTTAACTGCCAACATCAAGCGTTCCAATACACTGGTTATTTTCATTAACCAGATTCGTATGAAGATTGGTGTCATGTTCGGCTCACCTGAAACCACCACTGGTGGTAACGCGCTTAAGTTCTATTCTTCGGTACGCCTTGATATTCGCCGTATCGGTGCAATTAAAAAGGGCGATGAAGTTATTGGCAACGATACCCGCGTTAAAGTTGTAAAAAACAAAATGGCTCCGCCGTTCAAGCAGGCGGAATTTGAAATCCTCTACGGCGAAGGCTCTTCACGTGAGGGTGAGTTAATAGAGCTCGGGGTCAAGCACGACCTGATCGATAAAGCCGGTGCCTGGTACAGCTACAACGGTGACCGCATCGGGCAGGGCAAAGACAACGTCCGCAATCACATGAAAGAGCATCCTGAAATGGCGCAGGAAATTGAAACTACGCTGCGTGACAAATTGTTGAAGCCTGCCGGCAAAGAGGAAGTAGCAGAAGCAGAGCAGGATGAGGCCGAAGCGCCAGAAGCCTAGCCGGAAGCCTGGTAGGGCGCCTGGTAAGGCCTCTGGCATAGCCATCGGCAAAAGTAAGGCGCGCCGCGAGTTCCCGCGGCGCGAGTATGGCCGGCAAATAGACGCAGACCTGACCGAAGCGTTGGCTGAAGCCGCGGATGCGGTTCCTCTCGATTCAGTAGCTGGTTTACAGGCTGAATCTCAGGATCAGGACAACACCGGATTCACTGGTGCTGAATTCCCGGAAATTGATTCCGACATTGACCCCGGCAAGCAATCACCTGAGCCTAAAGACCCGGCTATTACGCAGGCAATTGTTCACGAGCGTGCCATGCGACTGCTTGTGCACCGTGAGCATGGCAGAATAGAACTCGAGAAAAAGCTACTGCAACGTGAACTGCCGCAGAATCTGATTGACGCTGTTCTGGATCAGTTGGCCGAAGACGGGCTACAATGCGACGTTCGGTTTGCAGAGTCGTACACGCGGATGCGAGTTGATCGTGGCTTCGGTGCAAACAAAATCAGGGCAGATCTGCAGGCACGTCGTGTTGAGCATTCTGTTATCGAAGACGCGGTAAATGATTCCGGTGCTGACTGGACCGAAATTGCATCAAATGCTCTGCGAAAAAAATTTGGCAACAACTCTGTGGTCTCTGCAAAAATACAGGCTCGCATGCAACGCTTTTTGTATCAGCGTGGATTTGAGTCAGAACAAATCAGATCTGCGATGAGTAACTTTGAAGCCACACACTCGTAGCCAAAAATTCGAATTGCCAGAATTACCAAGTTTGCCAGACCTGAAGTTACACAATAAATCATAGCGACCCCCTATGTTAAGCACATCTGAAGTAAGAGACCGTTTCCTGCAGTTCTTTAACCAGAACGGCCATGAGATTGTTCAGTCCAGCCCGTTAGTGCCGGGCAACGACGCGACGTTGTTGTTTACCAACGCCGGTATGGTGCAGTTTAAAGATCTGTTTCTGGGCACGGAGAAGCGCAGCTACAATCGTGCAACAACATCGCAGCGCTGTGTACGTGCCGGTGGCAAGCACAACGATCTCGAAAATGTTGGCTACACCGCACGACACCATACGTTTTTTGAAATGCTGGGTAACTTCAGCTTTGGTGACTACTTTAAGGAAGATGCTATCCAGTTCGCCTGGATGTTTCTAACCGAAGAGCTTGGACTGCCTGCTGACAAACTCTGGATAACTGTCTTTGAAGAAGATGATGAAGCCTATGATCTTTGGGCAAAGAAAATTGGCGTGCCTGAAGATCGCATTGCGCGCATTGGCGCAAAAGACAATTTTTGGCAAATGGGTGATACCGGACCCTGTGGTCCGTGTTCCGAAATATTCTACGACCACGGCCCTGAAGTCTTTGGTGGCCCTCCCGGTACACCGGATGAAGACGGCGATCGCTACATAGAAATCTGGAATCTGGTTTTCATGCAGTACGATCGTGCGTCCGACGGTACGTTAACGCCGTTACCCAAACCGAGCGTTGATACCGGTATGGGGCTGGAGCGTATTGTGGCGGTGCTGCAGCATGTGCACAGCAACTATGAAATTGATTTGTTTGCCAATCTTTTAAAAGAAGTGCAGGCGGTTACCGGCGCTACCGATAAAGACAATGCCTCTTTGAAGGTTGTGGCAGACCACATTCGCTCGTGTGCGTTTATGATTGTTGATGGTGTTATGCCTTCCAATGAAGGTCGCGGGTATGTGTTGCGACGTATTATTCGGCGTGCAGCGCGCCACGGTCATAAGCTTGGCGCCAGTGAACCGTTCTTTCATAAGCTG
>CAZYRP010000040.1:0-31794 GCA_964649465.1 uncultured Granulosicoccaceae bacterium
TCATCCATCCATTTTACGCCGCAAGCGGCGGGGAATTTACCCGAAGTGATTAAAATAACAGCAGAAGCTGCAACTGAAAAAATCTGCGCACCGCCAAGTGCAACGATAATTGCACTCGCTATTCCGCCGGTAGCCATCTGCCAGGCACCAACTATTCCGGTACCTGTGCCGCGATGATTACCGGAAGCAGAAATGGCACCGACTGTTGTATTGGCTACGATAATTCCGTTGGCAAATCCGAATAGGCAGCATGGCAAGGCAAGTGACAAAGCCGATGTATATCCCATGGCTTGCGTTACAAGCATAGCAACTGCTGCCAACAGACTCAGACCACACCCCGCCAGTGCTGTAATCTCTATCCCTTTGTGAACAAACCACGTGCGGTTACAGGTATTGCCGATCAGATAAAACAATGGCGTCAGGGAGAACCACAGACCGAATTGTGATGGTGAATATCCATTCCTCTGAAACTGATAAGCTAAAAAACTGTTAAGACAGAAAAATATCCCTACCTGCATGCCACTTGCCAGAGTCCAGCAGTTAAAAAGCGGATCTCGCAGCACTGAGCCATAAGCCTTGAATATTGTGCGCAGATTGATCTTCGATAGTTTGGATGCATTGGTTTCTCGCGCCACAAGATAAGTAGCAACCACTAGCAACACGCCACTTACCACCAGTATGACCATGGTACTTTTCCAACCGGCACGCTCAGCAAACCAACCAGAAAAAGCCAGCGACAACACTGGTGCTACAGACAGCACCATGCTGATTGTCGACATTTGCTTCGCTGCCTGAGTACGTGCAAACACATCATTAACTATGGCTCGAGCCATCGCCATGCAGGCTGCCGCTCCAAAGCCCTGTATAAATCTGAATATTACCAACAGGCGAATATCCTCAAGCATCACCACTGCAATTCCGCCAAGGGTGAAAAGCACTGCACCGGTCAATAGTATTGGACGTCGTCCATAGCGATCAGACAGTGGTCCCCAGATCAACTGACCGATAGCTATAGCCAATAAATAGCCGGAAAACATCTGCTGCACAGATGCGCTTGATGCATTCAGATCGGATTCGATGAGAGGCAGGATTGGCGTAAGAACAGTTAACCCGATCACACCGACGGCAGAGCATAATGCCAAAAACCAGATTGGGGGCGCTAACACTGAAACTTCACTGGCATTAGCAATCGAAAAAGTTTCCTGTGCTCGATCAGCTTGCGTCGGTGGAGGCTTATTGATAGATCAATTCCGGTTGTTACTTGAGGCCTGATGTCACAGCAAAATGGCCTCGATTCAGTCTTGGATGCCAAGGCGAAGTTGCACCAGACTCCACAGATACTGGCAGGTAAGTTACACCAGACCCGCCTGCTCCCTGGTCGCCATAAACTCGATATCAGGCCAGCGCTCAAGTGTCATCTGCAGATTTACCCGTGTAGGTGCAAGATATACCAACTCATCGGCATGGTCGATTGAAAGATTGGCAGCGCCTTTGGTTTTAAACTCCTTCAGCATTTTATCATCCGGCACTTTCACCCAGCGCGCTTGTTGCACCGCAACAGTTTCAAATTGACAGTCAACTTTATATTCGTCTTTTAGTCGCTGGGCGACTACTTCAAATTGAAGTATTCCTACCGCACCCAGAATGAGGTCGTTATTGTTGATCGGTTTAAAGAGTTGCGTCGCACCTTCTTCGCATAGTTGTCCGAGGCCTTTTTGCAGTTGCTTCATCTTTAACGGATCTTTCAACACGGCACGTCTGAAAAGTTCAGGTGCGAAATTGGGAATACCGGTAAACAACAGTTCTTCATTCAGGGTAAACGTATCACCAATTCTGATGGTCCCGTGGTTATGCACACCAATAATATCGCCGCTATAGGCTTCATCCAGACTGCCCCTGTCAGAGGCGAAAAATGTCAGCGCATCTGAGAACTTAATATCTTTTTTGATTCGCACATGCTTCGCTTTCATACCTTTTTGATATTTGCCGGAACAAATTCGTAAAAAGGCAATTCGATCCCGGTGCTGCGGATCCATATTCGCCTGTATCTTGAAAACAAAACCAGTGAACTTCTCTTCCAGAGGATCAACCTCACGAGTTAGCGTTTCACGCGGCTGCGGCTTGGGCGCATGTTCTACAAAGTCATCAAGCAGTTCTGCTATGCCGAAGTTATTGATTGCAGAGCCGAAGAAAACCGGTGTTAACTTACCTTCACGATACTGCTCCAGATTAAACTTGTTACTGGCGCCCTGTACCAGCTCAATCTCGTCGCGAAACTCCTGCGCCATATCAGCACCGATGATCTCATCAATCTGCGGGTTATCCAGCCCCTCCACTACCTGTCCTTCCTGCACCTTGCCGCCGTGGGTAGGTGAATAAAAGTGCACGGTATTACGTGTCAGGTGATAAACGCCTTTGAAGCGCTTACCCATGCCAATCGGCCAGGTAATAGGTGCACAGCTTATATTAAGCATCTGCTCGACTTCATCCATCAGATCAATCGGATCTCGACCTTCGCGATCAAGCTTGTTGATGAAAGTCATCACCGGCGTAGTGCGCAGTCGGCATACTTCCATTAGCTTTTCTGTTCTGGGCTCAACGCCTTTTGCAACATCGATCACCATTAACGCAGAATCGACTGCGGTCAATGTACGATAAGTGTCCTCCGAGAAGTCTTCGTGCCCCGGTGTATCCAGTAGATTGACGATGCGATCTTTGTAGGGAAACTGCATCACCGACGAAGTCACCGAGATACCACGCTCCTGCTCCATCGCCATCCAGTCTGATGTTGCGTGGCGAGCTGCTTTGCGACCTTTGACGGTTCCCGCGAGCTGGATTGCACCACCGAATAACAACAGTTTTTCAGTTAGCGTGGTTTTACCGGCATCCGGATGTGAAATAATGGCAAAGGTGCGGCGCCGGTTTATTTCACTGGATAAGTTACTGTCACTCATAGGTTTGTATTCGGCTTTTGCCAGTTACGGATGCAACGAAACCCGGTATTGTAGCCGATTACCCGAAAATTATCGCTAACGGCTTTCCTACTGCTTTAGAGATCGCTCTCTTGTTCGATCAGGCTTAAGTCTCTGGACATCAGCAGCGCATCCTCACGCGCACTGTCACCAGATTTCTTTTGCTTTTTGCCGGCGTCAGGTTTGCAACCAGACTTGCGACGATAGTAATTATCACGTCGGCCAATCTCGACAAAACCCATCGACTCGTACAACGCAATAGCACCATGGTTCGACTCACGCACCTCCAGAAACATGACTTTGGCACCATTGATCATTACCGTTGCAATGCACTGGCGCAGCAGGACTTTGGCATAGCCCTGACCGCGATGATCCGGATCAACGCAAATATTCAAAATATGCGATTCACCCGCCGCACCACTGGCAAAAGCGTAGGCGCGGATTTCACCTTCTTCACGCAATACCAGAGAGTGATACCCCACCTTAAGACAATCGCGAATGAGTTGCTCAGACCAGGGAAAGTCGTAGCACAATTTTTCTATGCGCAGAATTTCCGGCAGATCGAACACCTGCATTCCACTGATTTCCAATGCAGCTTCAGCGTCCTTCATGTGGCAAATGCGGTCATGTGACAACTACCATCATGAAACAACTATTAAGGGAGCCATTGTCGCAGTTGCTTTAAATCTTCCCATGCCGGGCGCTTTGCTTCAGGGTTATCGAGGAGATCCTGCGGATGAAAGGTCACCATAACAGGCGCTTGTATACCAGGCACCTGGTGCCGCTGGTTACGCAACTGACCCAGGGCATTTGCATTGCCACCAGTTTGCAGCATCAACACAACAGCTTTTATCGGAATTGATTCAACAAGCGCGTTCAGAGATGTACCGGTATTGTTTTGCGCAACACCTGCATGAAGCCAGTGTGACTCGGTAAGCTCAATGGCATTAAACATTGAACCAAGCAGCTTTAAACAAGCATCTGACAAGTTGAACTGTTCGGTCACTACAAGTAACCGGGCATTCTGTGCAGAGGAGTTAGTTGCAACACTTAACCCACTCAACGCGTCAGCCAACTGAGCCGCAGGTAGTTGAGCCAGATTTGTTTCGGCAGTGGTTTTAACTTGTACCCCGCCACCAGCCCGCTCACCCGTCGCCGCAGCTGTAGCCGCCGTAGCGGTCGTTTCAGCTACCGCGTTGTTAGCTGGCACAGGCGCATCGCGCGCAACCCACAGGTCGATATTCATCGCCCTGAGATACTGCTGATCCAGGGAATTTTTATTCGACATGTTCATCTATCGCACCCGGGATCAAATCCAGGGCCCCTCCCGGGTATGCATCTGTTCCAGGATTATCTCTGTATTTGAAGAAGTACATCTACTTCGTGGGTTCGGCGCGTCGTTTACGACGTCTGAGCCAGCGGAATAATTCGAACGCAGGGCCTGACAGTGCATAAACAATAAAGCCTGAAAACAACACACCCGGCGGATCGAGTGATGTGAAAACAAACACCATCACCAGCAACAGCATCATAAAAAACGGCACTCGCTTCGTACCGCCAATGTCTTTGAAACTGTAGTACTTGAAATTCGACACCATTAACAACGCAGCGCTGATTGTCACAATCATAGATAAGGTCGACACCTGACTGCCGGTAAAACCATTATCGTGAAAGACCCATACAGTGCAAATTACCACAGCGGCGGCAGCCGGGCTTGCCAGACCTTTAAAGAACTTCTTGTCTGTTGTTCCGATCTGAACATTGAATCGCGCCAGCCGCAGTGCAGCACAGGCAGTAAACAAAAAAGCTGCAACCCAGCCGGCCTGACCAAAACCCTGGCGGCTAACATGATGCAGCGACCATTCATACATAATGAGCGATGGTGCAAGCCCGAAAGAGACCATGTCAGAGAGACTGTCATATTCAGCGCCAAAATCGCTCTGTGTGTTAGTCAATCTGGCAATTCGACCGTCCAGCCCATCGAGCACCATAGCCACCAGCACGGCAATGGCGGCATGCTCAAAGCGATTATTAATCGCAGCAATAATTGCATAGAAGCCCGCAAACAGTGCCGCTGTTGTGAAGAGATTCGGCAGCAAATATATACCGCGGCTCTTCCTTTCCTGCTTTGGTGATGCGCTCATCTGATCTCAGAGTTGGCGGAGTTTCTTAATCATAGTGTACGACCGGGAACACGGCGACCCGCATATTACAGCGATACCGGCTGCAGTATGCAACCGGAGTTTCAAGAATGTTTGCACAACCTGTGGATGCACCACGGGTAACACCAAGCTGACACAGGTCCGCGAGGCTAGACTTTAAGGCCGCGCTCACCGCGCGCAATACCAGTAGCGCCGGATCTTACCACTTCGAGAATCTGCTCATCACCAACTGTCTTGACAAATGAATCGAGCTTTTCGCTATTGCCGGTGATTTCTATGATAAACGTACTCTCTGTGACATCGACGATTTTGCCCTTATAGATATCCGAGAGTCTTTTGATCTCTTCCCGTTGTGGTCCGGAGGCTCTGACTTTGATCATCATTAACTCGTACGCAACATGAGCGGCTTCTGTGAGGTCGACCAATCGCACAACATCTACCAGCTTGTTAAGCTGCTTTGTTATCTGTTCTACCGTTCGATCATCACCACTGGTCACAAGCGTAGTACGGGACAGAGTCGGGTCATTGGTGGGTGCGACCGTCAGAGACTCTATATTGTAACCGCGCATGCTGAACAAACCGGCAACGCGAGACAATGCACCAGACTCGTTCTCCAGCAACATCGAAATAACATGTTTGTTAGCTGACATCAGTTCAGTGCTCCCGCCTTCGGGTGCATACGCATTTGATGATGGCCCTTACCTGCTTCAATCATTGGGTAAACGTTTTCTTTATCGTCTGTTTGAAAGTCGAGGAACACCAACTTGTCTTTCATTGCAAACGCTTCTTTTAATGCACCTTCAACATCTGCAGGGTTTTCGATCTTCATACCAACGTGATTATAAGACTCTGCCAGTTTCACAAAGTCGGGCAGTGCATCTACATACGAATGTGAGTATCGCCCTTCGTACTGAAACTCCTGCCACTGACGCACCATACCGAGATAACGGTTGTTAAGATTTACTACCTTGACCGGAAGCCCGTATTGCATCGCAGTTGACAGCTCCTGCAGGCACATCTGAATACTCGCTTCACCGGTAATACAGGCAACATCGGCCTCCGGGTAGGCAAGCTTTACACCCAGTGCTGCCGGCAATCCAAAGCCCATCGTGCCGAGCCCGCCCGAGTTTATCCAGCGGCGCGGTTCATCAAATCGATAGTACTGAGCAGCCCACATCTGGTGCTGACCCACATCAGAGGTTACGTAAGCATCACCGTTGGTGACTTCACATAACTTCTCAACCACAAACTGAGGCTTGATGACTTCAGTCGAGTACTCATAGGCAAGACTTTTAACTTCTCGCCACTCGTTGATTTGCTGCCACCACGTCGCAATATCTTCAGGGTTAGCTCTGCGGCTGTCCTGCTCAAGCAACTCAAGCATACGCTTCAACACTACTTTTAAATCTCCAACAATGGGAACATCAACACTGACGTTCTTGGAGATCGAGGTAGGGTCAATATCAACATGGATGATCTTTGCGTGCGGACAGAAATGCTCGACCTCACCGGTTACCCGGTCATCAAAACGCACGCCGACAGCAAGCAATACATCACAGTTGTGCATGCTCAGATTCGCTTCATAAGTACCGTGCATACCCAGCATGCCCACGAACTGATTGTCTGAAGCAGGATATGCCCCGAGCCCCATTAACGTATTGGTTATCGGGTAACCGAGTTCACGGGTTAACTGGCGCAGCTCTTCGTGTGATTCACTCATTAGCACGCCGCCGCCAGCGTAGATCATTGGCCGCTTTGCCTGCGCCAGCAGCTCTACTGCTTTTCGAACCTGCCCCACATGCCCGCCGCTGACCGGTGCGTAGGATCGCATAGTTATATCAGTGGGGTACTCATAGGGAATCTTAACGTTAGGTGCTGTGAAATCCTTCGGGACATCCACAACTACCGGCCCGGGTCGACCGGTTGTTGCCACATAGAACGCCTTCTTCATGACACTGGCAATTTCATCGACGCTTTTCACCATGAAGTTGTGTTTTACGCAGGGACGTGTGCAGCCAATTGCATCAACTTCCTGAAAAGCATCTGTACCGATGAACTTTGAGGTGACCTGCCCACTGATCACCACCAGCGGAATAGAATCGAGGTGAGCCGTTGCGATGCCGGTTATGGCGTTCGTCGCCCCCGGCCCTGAGGTCACCAGTACCACGCCCGGCTTACCGGTGGCACGAGCATAGCCATCTGCCATGTGGGTCGCGCCCTGCTCGTGTCGTACCAATATATGCTGGACTTGCTGTTGCCTGAAAATGGCATCGTAAATATGCAGCACCGCACCGCCCGGGTAGCCGAATACATACTCGACGCCTTCGTCCTGCAATGACTGAATTAAAATCTCACCACCGGATAATTCCACTGTGATTTCTACCTGTAAAACCTATTAAAAGGGGTTAATTTTCAACTGTGCTTTCTACAACAAATTCTACACAGCCAATTCCACCTGCACAGTTTTCTGTACAGAACTCTTGTTTTGCAAAGCTCAAGTCTTTGCAACGGCCGGCACCTGCCAGCACCTGTTCGCAGCTGTGATTGTCGGCGTTTATGGGTGGGAGGCCGATCCTCAAAATTTGCTGCGGTGACTACCGACCGCTGATCAACACGGTCTGCTGCCACAAGTTCGCTTGGAATTAACGAAGGGTTTGGCGATTCTTTGTCGCCGAAAACAGAATATGACATCTCGGCACAGCAGCGTCTAGTCTGACAGCGCAAAAAAACTGTACGAATGAGACCTGTACAACGCGCCGAATACGTCGTTGGTTGATACAACACCTGCCAGCACCGCCTGCAACACACTTTAGAAAGCTAATCATCTATTTTGCGCAGTTAAGGACGCAGACGGTCACAGCTTGTTACACTCATTGCCGATAGCAATGGAACAAGCAACCGGTCTGTTACTCTAACCGTATGATGAATAGCCGTTTTCCCACCAAATTGTTAGCTGTAACTCTGCTCACCAGCACATTGCTGATGAACGTCGAGACCTCTGTCGCCTACCCTAAGCTGAATTTACCGCAGATGGGTGAACCGGCTGACCTCGTTATGTCACCCCGTGATGAGAAAAGAATCGGCCGCGGTTTCATGCGTCAGATCCGTGCGCACCTGCCACTGGTGGAGGATCCGGAAGTCAACGACTACGTCCAGCGACTCGGTAAAAGACTGGTGGGAACACAGCCAGGCATTAATCCGGACGATTTCACATTTTTTGTGGTCGATAACCCCGAAATCAACGCCTTTGCTATACCCGGCGGCTTCATTGGCATTAACAGCGGTCTGATCACAGCAGCCGCAAACGAGTCTCAACTCGCAAGTGTAGTTGCGCACGAAGCCGCACACGTACTGCAACGACATATCGCCAGAGCGCATGCCAGCCAGGGCAATCAGGGGGTAAAAACGGCAGCGGCAATTTTGGCGGCAATTCTGATTTCTCAATCTTCACCAGAGGCGGGACAAGCCGCACTGCTAACTGGTCTGGCGGCTTCGCGACAGTCAGCAATCAACTTCACGCGCAGCAACGAGTACGATGCCGACCGGCTCGGGATACAGCTTCTTTCAGATGCCAATTACAACCCGCGCGGGATGGTAGAGTTTTTTGAAGTATTGCGACGCCGCATTGCGCTGAACACCACGGAGCAGCTTGAATTCCTGCGAACCCACCCGCTGACCAATAACCGTATTTCAGAAGCACGTAATAACGCCGAGCGATTAAAAAATCCGGTCGGTATCCAGAACACCACAGATTTTCAGTTCCAGCAGATGAAACTACTGGTGTTGCACTCGGACAATCCACCGTCAATGCTGCGCGCACTAAAAAACGGACATATCAGCAATAGCAACGCTGCAAGACTCTACGGACAAATACTACTGCAACTGAATGCCGGCAACGCAAGCCAGGCGACTACTACAGCCGAGAAACTTCTGGCCATTCAGCCACACAACAACTCAGCAAAGCTTGCAGCAGCACGAGTCGCCATGGAAACACGCAACTATGATCGTGCCGAGTCACTACTGACCTCAGTCACCAACATCCACCCGGACTACTACGCGGCAACTGACGTACTCGTTGAGACACTATTAAAGCAGCAGAAAACAGATGAAGCGGAAAACGCAATACGCCAGTACCTGCGCAGCACATCAAGCCCGGTTCCTGCGGTATACCGTAAGTATGCCAATGTACTGCAGCGAAATGGCCAAATTACCTCGGCACACGAGGCCATGGCAGATTATTACTTCTCTCTGGATGAAGCCCGCGGGGCAATGGGGCAACTGGAACTGGCGCTAAAATCCGCCGACGAAGACTCAAACGCCTCATCACGCGTCAATGCCCGCCTTCAGGAAGTACGCAGAGCGCTGGTTAAGTAACAACTTTGGCCGGATACGTTTCGCCACCTAATCTCCCGCATCAGCTTCGTCATCTCAAATGCAGAAGTGAGCAACTCTCTTAATAACGATCAAACAGTCACCCGGCGTTTACGACGACGCAAAGTTCAATCAGTAAACATTTGAGGAACTCGTTACACTCAAATAGCGTCCTCATGTAGATTGAGTTCGCAGCTAATTATTCAAAGCGGAACGCAAGATAAGCCTGCAAGCTCTCTAGAACTGCTTGCCAGGCCATTGCAATACGTAACAACAAAACGCCGGACTCTCACGGGCCAAACCGAATTGCTATTAACTAAAGCCGTTATGCGGAGTGCAGCACTTAACTGCTGAAAAAGCGAACAGGATAGCGCCTGCGAGAATGCGCAGGCGCTTAAGTCTTAAAGCTGAGGACCGGCTGCAACCAGCGACTCACCCTCAGATGTATCGGTATAACGGGCAAAGTTCTCAATGAACTGAGCGGCAAGATCACGGGCCTTGTTATCCCACTCACTTGCATCGCTATAGGTTTGACGAGGATCAAGGATACCGTCAGACACACCATTCAGAGAAACCGGAACCGCCAGATTAAACACGGGAACATTGATAGTCTCTGCATCATCAATCTCACCATTGAGAATTGCATCGATGATGGCACGCGTGTCTTTAATTGAAATGCGGTCACCGGTACCGTTCCAGCCAGTGTTCACCAGATAGGCTGTGGCACCGGATGCTTCCATACGCTTCACCAGCTCTTCACCATAGCGTGTTGGATGAAGTGTCAGGAACGCTGCACCAAAGCAGGCAGAGAAAGTCGGTGTTGGCTCAGTTACACCACGCTCAGTGCCTGCAAGCTTGGCAGTGAAGCCAGACAGAAAGTGATACTTGGTTTGCTCGGGCGTCAATCTCGATACCGGCGGCAACACACCAAATGCATCAGCCGACAGAAAAATAACCTTGTTCGCATGGCCACCTTTTGAGACTGGCGTGACAATATTACGGATATGATCAATCGGGTAGGAAACGCGCGCATTTTCAGTTTTGGATGGATCATCAAAATCAATCGTGCCGTCATCCCTAACAACAACATTTTCCAGCAACGCATCGCGCTTGATCGCACCGTAGATATCAGGCTCTGCTTCTGCACTTAGACGAATAGTCTTTGCATAACAGCCGCCTTCATAATTGAAAACACCGTCATCATCCCAGCCGTGTTCATCATCTCCGAGTAACTGGCGCTTGGGGTCGGCCGAGAGTGTGGTTTTACCAGTACCGGAAAGGCCGAAAAATACCGCAACATCGCCGTCGCTTCCCATGTTGGCAGAACAATGCATAGACGCGATGCCTTTCTGCGGAAGCAGATAGTTCATCAGTGCGAACATGCCTTTTTTCATCTCACCGCCGTACCAGGTACCACCGATGAGCTGCATTTTCTCAGTCAGGTTAAAGGCGATAAAATTTTCAGAGTTAAGGCCATGCTCCTGCCACTTTTCATTGGTTGTTTTCGCACCATTCATCACAACAAAATCAGGCACATAGCTCGCAAGCTCTGCCTCAGTCGGGCGTATAAACATGTTGGTTACAAAGTGCGCCTGCCAAGCCACTTCCATAACGAAGCGTACAGCCAGACGTGAGTCTTTGTTGGCACCGCAAAAGGTATCGACAACAAACAAACGCTTGCCGGATAGCTGCTCGGTAACAGTATCACGCAGATCATTCCAGACGTTCTGGTCTATAGCCTGATTGTCGTTTTTTCCCTGATCGGACCACCACAGGGTGTCGCGGGTTACATCGTCTTTAACAATGTATTTGTCTTTCGGGGAACGACCGGTGAACTCGCCTGTGTCGACAGCGACAGCGCCAAGCTCGGTAACAATGGACCGTTCAAAGCCCTGAAGATCATCCCGTGTTTCCTCCGCGAACAGAGTATCGAAGGATGGATTATGAATAATATCTACTGCGCCGTTAATGCCATACACAGACAAATCAACGGCGTCGCTCAACTTGTGGGCGGCGCTGCTAGCCATTTAGCTCTCCTGCAAGATTACTAAAAATGTGATGTTCGACTGCACATTAGCGTTTTTCAGCAGTCATGACAACACCGCCAACCTGCGTTCAGGCGAAGAATTGCGAAAGACCTGTGCGTAAAAACTATGGCGACCTATTCACAAAAAACTGAATGCAAATTTATGTTCGCATTTACCAATTTGGCAGAGCGCCAGAACAACACTCTATTATTGGCGTGAGTGGTAGTCGCCAACCTCCGGTGCAAGTGCAGAGACCATGGCTAACAACTAATGTGCCTAACTAAAAATTAAAGTGCCTGGCGGGTGGAAACTGTTTACTGGTACCCGGTTAAAACGGATAATGACTAAATTCAGGCAGACTTTTAGACTCAAGGGAACTTCGCAACATGAAATCAGCAATGTTCGCCAGCGTGCTCGCGCTTTGCACCGTATCAGCCTGTACCTTTTTCGAACAACCGCTGGACGACCTGACCACTATCAACCCACCTTCAGCTGACAACCCGGTCGCATCCTCGCCGCCACCGCTACCATCGGTTCCAACCCTCACCCCGCCACCACCACTGCCAGCACCCGGCCCTGCTGCAACCTCCGACCAAAGAACTGCCGCAACTGCGTCGGCTAACGCGGTCGGAACCTACCTGACGGTATCAACCATTTTTGATGTGCCGGAAAATGTCCCCAGCCTTTCCTTTGTGCATTTCACCAAGCGAAACCGAAGACGCGAAGGAGAAATTTGTCAGGCTTTGCTGAGCGCGTATCCGGTTACCCGACCGTCTGACGTTCCGGCCAACGCTGCAAGCGTAATTATCTGGCCAGTAGCCGAAGGCTCAACGGCAGACAGATGCAGCTCCATGATAAAAGACCACGAACCTCTGGATATCAGCAGCCAGACAGCGGAGGTTGTTACGAGCAACTCCACAGGACCATTTTTACTGTCCAGAAATACCCCACAGCGAAAGCAGATGATCTACAACTTCTCTGCTATCGATACCGGCACCCTGGGCTCCGCACTAACTCAATGGCAAAGGGTTGTTGCCAGCGATGTGCAAAGCTGGCCACCGGTTGTTATTGCGCGCTAGGAGTCTGCGCGGCAGAAATCTGCGTAGCAAGAACGTGTCATAGCGAGGGCGTTTTAACGATCATTTGAGGCGCATAGCCCTGTCTTCATAAAAGTAAGGCATACGTAACGAAAATGATCGATCCCTAATTTATAGAAAATGGCGCACCGATGTGGCGTGTTCGCAGTAGCAGAGCTTCTGCCGCGCAGGCTCCTGGCTCAGCACAAAACTACAGCCACAAAGCCGGACAAACCATGCAACGGGTCAATATACTGCGCTGGTAAGCACAGGATTCTCTGCAGTTACGCCGCGCGCCGAAAATCATGATCCTCAGCTGAGCGAGGATCATCGGATAACGCAAGCACCTCAGCCCACAGGCATGCGTGCCTGCTCTGCATTCGGGCAAGTTTCCGGTCCGCGCGGTCACGCTTGTTCTGCTGAAGTTTTAGCACCATGGCAAAGTTCAAATAGCTGGCCTGAAGTGTCGACACTCCAGCAGTATCAGTACTCGGCACCGACTCACCCGCTGTCGACAGGCGTGCGCGGGCCAGATCGCAAATTTCCTGCGCCCTGTCAACACTGCGCTCAAAGCTCTCACACTGCACAATCAATTCACCGCAGGCAGTCTCCACGTCACTCAACTGCCGCTGCAACTCAGAGACTCTTACAGCACTATCAGCATGTACCAGGTGAGATTCATGCTGATCAATGTCATGCGAAGTTCCACCTGGTGCAGCAGTATTTCGCAGCCTGGATGAAAAGAGACTTACAACGTTTGCGACACTCGCTATCCCGTCCGGCTGATCTTTACTCTGCCGGAAAACCTTCAGCCAACGATTAACTGCAGGTCTCAAAACCCGGCTATCTCCAGAATTGACCGTGTTTTCAGAATCCACGTCAGTAACCTCGCATCAACGCACAACGACAGTCACCAGCACATCCCGGCGACCACAGGTTATCGGCATCAATTTCAACTCCTTTAGCGCTTGAGGCTGTGCACTTGATATACTCGCGTGTGCCTTGACCAGTTACCGTGTTGGATCAGCCGGATTCTTAACGTCAGACAGGCTCTACAAGAAAACAACCGGAAGCTCACCACATGCTGCTCGTCGCTTTTTTACTTTTTATCGTGGTGGCCTATTTAATCGGCCCGAAAGTATCAGTCGATACAAACTATACAATCCCTGATCTTCCCGAGGACCTGGACGGCTACCTGAAAACCCGGGAAGCCAGGTTTGACGATGTCACAGATGGCACTGAAAAGATTATCCACTGGGCAGACCCTGCAACGAAAGCTAAAACACCGCTGGCTTTTGTCTACTTCCATGGATTCTCCGCCACCCGTCAGGAGACGATGCCTGTCCCGGAAGTCATTGCCAAACACTTTAACAGCAACATTTACTACACCAGGTTAACCGGCAACGGCCGCAGCTCAGATGCCATGGCACTGGGAACTGTAAACCGATGGGTAAACGATGCGAGTGAGGCGCTGACAATTGCCAAACAGATTGGCGAGCGAACCATTATTATCGGCAGCTCAACCGGCGCTTCACTCGGCTGGTGGGCTTCGTGTCAAAAAGAGTTTCAGCCACAAATTGCATCTCTGGTGTTCTTCTCACCCAACTTTGGAGTAGCAGATTCACGCGGCACCCTGCTGACGATCAGATGGGGCAAGCAACTCGCTAAAGCCATAATTGGTAACTACCGCGAAAGCGAAGCATACTCCGAAGCGCATGCAAAGTACTGGACGCTTCGCTACCCGACAGAAGCGTTGTTACCGATGATGGGCATGGTTAAAGTCGCGCGCAGAAACGATCCCTCGAAGTGCAATCAACCTGTTTTTGTTTTGTACTCACCTCACGATGACACTGTCAGTGCAAGCAGAATTCAACAGTTTTGCGAGGGCCTGTCCTGTCGCAAACGCATACTGAAAATAGATGCACCAGACGATCCAAGCCAGCACGTTATTGTGGGTGACATCCTGGCACCGCAGAACAACCAGCGTGTGAGTGACGCAGTCATAGACTTTATAGAAACCGAAGTAATAAAGTGACCAGCAAGCTGTGTAGTGCTACAGCGCACTCACAGCTAAACTGGTCCTGTTACTGCCGTAAGTTTTTGGCTAACTTACTACCGCTACTTACTACGAGTTCTGTTAGCGGGCAGTATTTGCGAACGAAGTAAGTCTGTCGCCAAGCTCACTATGGATGACGAGCGTACTAAAACCGGCACTCGGCATAACATGCAACGAACAGGGATGCGTAACTACCTGCGCACGCTTCTTTTGATCTGTTGCCGAAGGTTGATATCGCTTTACTTTGACAATCGCTTCACTGCCCTTTAATTCCAGACTCTTGCTCATAACAGTGGTCCCTGCTCCACCTGTTCCGGCAACGCCGTAGTCAATAAGTAAAACTCCCTGCTGAGAAAAATCCACCCCGGATTTTACCTGCGCTTTTAGTGCCGGGCTCAGCGGTGACAACCAGTCATCAAAACCGACAGTATCGGTGAACCAGATAAAACCACCACGCGATAAATCGTTGCACCGATCGGTTTGAAAAATCTGTTGAATGGCACCACCACCGGAAGTTGCAGGCAACAAGGTTTTAGTACCACCTGCTGCTGTACCATTGGCATCAACTAAGGAACCATCCGGAGTCTTGGCAACATTGCCACTGGTGGTTATCAATGGCGTGATTGAAGCCGTCGATCCCGGAATAAGGTTCGGCTCCAACGTGCTACAAGCTGAAACAGTGGCAGCAACCACAGCGCTGAGAGATAGTTTAATTAAGCGGTTCATTCAGGTGCCTCGTTCATCTGAAAGAGGCAATTCTATAATGAATAAACAAAGCTGTGCATTGCTACATCCACAGCTTTAACCGGCTACGCCTCGGTCACGGCTTTCAAAACGTCATGCTGGGTTATTATTCTCATATTGTCACCACCGTCCGGCACCAGCACTGCCGGGTTATCCCGGTTAATAATTGATGCCAGTACATCCAGCGTGGTGTCTTTGGGGACAATCTGAAATGGCGCACCCATGACTTCAGATACCGGCGTCTCCTTAATTGACGGATTGTCAATTATCATTGCCAGCATTTTGGAATCAATCAAACTGCCAACAAAACCACCATCATCGGTCACTGGTGCCTGAGATACGTTTGCCTGTGTCAGTTGCATAACCGCGTCACTCACTGTGGTCGATACATCCACATGCAGCATGCTGCGGTCTTGAGCGAACGTGCTGATTATATCCCGGGCTGTGGCGTAGTCCCGTTCCTCAAGAAAACCATGATCTTTCATCCAGCTATCGCTGTATACCTTGCCGAGATATCGTGTTCCATGATCCGGCAGTATGATCACCATAACATCATCTTCTGTCAGCTCATTCTCAGCTGCCCAGTCAAGCGCACCGGCTACTGCAGATCCGCAGGACCATCCACAAAACAAACCTTCTTCACGCGCCAGGCGACGAGTCATGATTGCAGCGTCTTTATCAGTTACTTTGACAAAGTGATCAATCAAATCAAAGTCGACATTCTTGGGCAGGATATCTTCACCAATACCTTCTGTCATGTACGGATAAATTTCAGACTCGTCGAACACACCGGTTTCTTTGTATTTCTTAAAAACAGATCCATAGGTATCTATACCGACGGTCACTACATCACCGTTCTTTTCTTTAAGATACTTCGACACACCACACATACTTCCGCCAGTACCCACTCCTGCACAGTAGTGAGTTATTTTACCGTCAGTGTCATCCCAAATTTCAGGGCCTGTGGTTTCGTAGTGCGCCTGTGAATTCGACATATTGTCGTACTGGTTGGGATAGATAGAGTTAGGGATATCAAGGTGTGCCTGTTTGGCCACCGAATAATAAGAACGCGGATCATCAGCATCAACACTAGTCGGGCATACAATAACTTCCGCACCCACCGCCCTGAGAATATCTATCTTTTCCTGCGACTGCTTGTCTGCCAGTGTAAATATGCACTTGTAGCCTTTTGCTATGGCAGCTAGTGCCAGTCCCATACCTGTATTGCCCGACGTGCCCTCGATAATTGTACCACCGGGTTTTAACGAGCCATCTTTCTCAGCATCTTCAACCATCTTGATCGCCATGCGATCTTTCATAGAATTACCCGGGTTAAAGTACTCAACTTTCACCAATACCTGACAGGGTAAGTCCGCGCCAATCTTGTTGAGCTTAACCAACGGTGTATTGCCGATAGTGTCTATTATGTGGTTGTGAACTTTCATTGTCTGATCCGGTAAAACCCTGGTGAGTCTTTTATGAGTTATGGCGTATGAACTATGGCTTACTGAAGTACTTCTGTTATTGCATCGAGCAGGTGATCGACATCCTGACCCTCGGTAAAATAGCCGGGTGAAAGACGAAGCGCTCCGCCCTTGTCAGCAGTGCCCAGGGCACCGTGAATGGCCGGCGCACAATGAAGTCCTGCTCTGGCGCAAATGTAATGATCCGCATCGAGCATCTCAGCCAACTGCTGAGCCGGCATACCCTCTACCGAAAAGCTCAATGTGGCAACATAGTGGTTTTGATCGCTGCGCGTCCCCATCAGACTAACGCGATCGATCTTATGCAGATGATCCCATATTTTTTCCGCATGCGCTGATTCAACTTGATGTATGTGCTGACATGCCGCACGGCAACTTTCTGCATGATCGGAATTTCCAGACTGATTCAATGACTTACACACATCTTCTGATCGGCCGAGCTCGGCAAACCATTTCTGCGCTGCATGCAACCCCGCAATTCCGGGTATTGATACCGTACCTGCCTCCAGCCTGTGGGGATAAGTATGCGGTTGAAAATCAGAAATAGAATCCACTCCGGTACCACCGAAGCGGCTGGGTCTGATCTCAACATCTTCAGATACTATCAACCCGCCAATACCCATCGGACCAAATAACCCCTTGTGGCCGGTAAAGGTCAACACATCGATACCGCACTGCATATCAATAGTTAGCACCCCTGCTGTCTGTGCGGAA
Source organism: uncultured Granulosicoccaceae bacterium (assembly GCA_964649465.1). GTDB lineage: Bacteria > Pseudomonadota > Gammaproteobacteria > Granulosicoccales > Granulosicoccaceae. The sequence continues at coordinate 17,607 of CAZYRP010000040.1, forward strand.
TCTACGATTAAAAGCACATTGTGTTTTTTGGCAACAGCTGCAATTGCGGCAATATCCTGAACAATACCAATCACGTTTGATGCGTGGTTGACGACCACAGCTTTTGTTTTATTGGTAATTTCGGCTTCAAAGGCCGCGGGCGAGATGAGGCCGTACTCATCCGGTTCCATCACCGACACATCTACTTTCAAATCGCGTCGCATATGATTGACTGGTCGCAGAACAGCGTTGTGATCAAGCTGCGAAATTATCACGTGATCACCACTTTGCAGCACACCCGATAATGCCATGTTTAAAGAGTCAGTGGCGTTTTGGGTAAAGATCACCCGGTTCGGGTCACCTGTAAAACCAAAGAATTCGGCAAGCAGTTTCCGCGTTGAAAAAATCATCTGCTCAGCTTCAATCGCAAGAGTATGCCCTGAGCGCCCGGGGTTTACGCCATGCGAGCGAAAAAAACTATCCATGAATTCATAAACCGGCTCTGGCTTCGGCCAGGTGGTGGCCGCGTTATCAAAGTAGTAGTTTTCTTTCATTTGGAACCTGCCTTGGAATTACCGGGTTCTAAGTACATAGTTTATATGCAGACGCCACGCAAGTAAGAGCCAGGTAGCAATGGCTCATACACCACAGGCCGCACCGTCACTACGCGGGTCACTCGCACCTTCGATCAAACCGTTGGTATGCCTGACTATAGCGCCGGCATGCCCCATCACTTCATCGAAATCACCAATCACTTCGACATCATGACCCGCAGCTTTCAACTGATCGTAGACCTGCGGCGGGAAGCGGTTCTCTATTCGCAGGTTAGTAACATCACTGCCCCAGGTTTTGCCCAGCAACCAGCGTGGTGCCGTGATTGACTGCTGTAAATCCTGCCTGCCAAGCACATAACGCGAGAAGACCATTGCCTGAGTCTGTGGCTGACCCTCACCCCCCATTGTACCGTACGGCATAACCCGACCATCGCTCAACTGCGACAGCGCCGGTTGTATGGTGTGAAACGGTCTTCTGCCCGGTTTCAGGCAATTATGATGCGATTCATCAAGACTAAAACTCGTGCCACGGTTCTGCCAGGTTATACCGGTGGAGGGCAGCACAACCCCGGAACCAAATTCCCAGTAAATGCTTTGAATAAAGCTGACTGATCGTCCTTCACTGTCCATAGCGCCGAGCCAGACTGTATCTCCACCTGCTGCCGCATCGGGCCACATTTGCGCCGTTTTCCTGTTAACTCCTGCCGCCAGCTCATCAAGAAACTTCGGCTGCAAAAATTCTTCTGCAGCACGGGACATATACGCAGGATCACCAACATGCTTATCACGGATTCTAAAAACCTGCTTGGTAGACTCTATCAGGCCGTGAATGTAGTCAAAGTCATCAAAAGAATTAATCCCGAGCCTTGAGTAAACACCAAGCAGCATCAAAGACGAAAGACCCTGCGTCGGCGGCGGCATGTTAAAAAGTTTATGACCATCAATTTCGAGCGCCAGCGGTTTCACCGGAAGCGCTTTATGACGCGCAAGATCTTCCGCCACAATGGGTGAACCTGCGGCGGCAAGCTCATGAACTATTTTTTTCGCCAGCGCACCATTATAAAAACTATTGAGACCTTCCTTAGCCAGTGTACCCAATGTCTCAGCCAGGGCAGGCTGCTTGTAAAGCTGACCAGACGCTGGAGGTATGCCATCTGCCAGATAGTGTTCTGCAAAACCCGGAACATCTGCAAGCTCTGGTAATTTGCCGGCCGCATTATTGGCAAGTGTCGCCGCTACCGGCATGCCTGCTTTTGCATGATGAATTGCATCTTCAAATAATCGCGCCAAAGGAAGTGTGCCACCCCATCGCTCGCTGTGCTGCAAAGCCTGCTGCCAACCCGAAACCGCACCGGCTACCGTCAGTGCGGCATCGGGACCGCGACCGGGAATAGCATCAAAGCCTGCAGCTTTGTAGTGATCAACAGTGGCCTTGCTCCCCGCTGCACCGCAGGCATCAATGCCAATCGGCTCAGCACCCGGCTCATGTATAAGCCAGAAGTTGTCACCACCCAGACTATTCATGTGCGGGTAGACAACAGCTATCGCGGCAGCTGCAGCGACCATGGCCTCAATGGCATTGCCGCCTTCTTTTAGTACACGACATCCCGCCTCCGCTGCCAGATGATGGGGCGCAGTCACCATGCCACTATAAGATTTACGCGTGTGGAGCATTATTCGACCGAATGAATCTGAGATTCCGTGAGTATGCCCTACTCACAATCACCTGCAAGCGCCAGCCGGCACTATTCACAGGGACTCGGCGTCTGGAGTAAATATCGCCCAAAAGGTCGCTCGATCACCCGAGTGTGACACGATATTTGTTTCTGGAGTTGAATAGGACATTTGCTACTTTAGGCAACGTGTTACTTCGCCAATAACCTCTATGTATAAAGCACTAAACTCAAATTCGACGGTTGCCTGATAAATACATGAGGCTAAACAAGTCCCGGTTTTCGGGTTTTTGAGAAACCCGCCCTGCTGATTAATCTATTAATATACTTACGGTTTAGCAAAACCAGACTCCCTGATCGTCCCGAACAGGCATCATGCACGCTTCACCTGCACAGCGCTAAGAAGTTGAAACCGCAAGAGAAGACAGTATGAGCCTGATTAAACAAAAGCGCTTCGGCCCCTATTTCCTGACCCAGTTCCTTGGTGCTTTTAACGATAACGTCTTCAAAAACGCGCTGGTCATTCTGCTGACTTTCAAAATCGTCTCAGACCACAGCAGTATTCTGGTGAATCTGGCCGCAGTCATCTTTATTCTGCCATTTTTTCTGTTCTCACCTCTGGCCGGACAAATTGCAGACAAGTGCGAAAAAAGTGCTCTGATCAGAAAGATCAAATGGATCGAGATTGGCATCATGGCAATCGGGGTACTCGGCCTGTACCTGAACTCAATCGCGCTGTTGCTGTTCGTCCTGTTCCTGATGGGCACCCAGTCTGCCTTTTTCGGACCCATCAAATACAGCATCCTGCCGCAGCACTTGCGTGAAGATGAACTAATGAGTGGTAATGCACTGGTTGAAGCAGGTACTTTTTTAGCAATTCTGTTAGGTACGATTCTAGGTGGTATTCTTGCGAGCTTTGATCAGTACGTACTGCCCGTATCACTTTCGATATTGTTTTTTTCAATACTGGGCCGAGTGGCCTGCCAGTTCATTCCAGTAGCACAGGCAGAACAACCAGACCTTGAAATTGACTACAACGTTATTCGCTCTGGTAAAAGTATTTTTGCGACCCTGGCCTCCGACAAAGCGATTTTCTATACCGTATTCGGCATATCGTGGTTCTGGTTTTTTGGAGCCACGTTCCTGACTCAGTTACCCGTCTACTCCCGAGAGTACCTATACGGCAGCCCGTATGTAGCAACTGTTCTGATGGCTATGTTCTCCATCGGTATCGGACTGGGATCCTTTATTTCATCAAAGCTGTCCCGCGGAAGAGTAGAGATTGGCCTGGTACCAATAGGCGCACTGGGTATGACGATATTCGGTGCTTATCTGGGATTTATGGATTTGCCTTTCAGTGCCGAACAAAACTCCATTGCCGATATCTTCACTACATGGGTATACATTAAAGCTCTGCTGGCACTATTACTACTCGCTGTATCAGGCGGACTATATATCGTTCCGCTATATGCCAACGTGCAAACCAAAACCCCCATAGAATATCTTTCCAGAAATATTGCTGCAAACAACATACTCAATTCGTTTTTAATGGTTATTGCTGGAATATTTGCCATCATTTCTTTCAAACTAGGCAATAACATCCAAAACCTGTTTGTTATTGTGGCGTTGTTAAATGCAGTGGTTGGCCTCTTTATTTTCAGACGCGTACCTGAATTTACAATGCAGATGATGGCCTGGCTGATGATGCATTCTATTTATCGTATCGGCAAACACGATCTCGACAATATTCCCGAAGAAGGTGCTGCCATCCTCGCCTGCAACCATGTTAGCTTCGTTGATCCAATCGTTGTTGGTGCTGTGACCCCCAGACCGATGCGCTTTGTTATGTACCATAAAATCTACAACCTGCCGATCGTGCATCATTTCTTTAAACAAGCGCGAGCAATACCTGTAGCGCCTGCGAAGGAAGATCCTGAACTTCTGGAAGAAGCCTACGACCGCATAGCCGATGCATTGGAACGAGGTGAGCTGGTGGTAATTTTTCCGGAAGGTGGCTTAACCCCTGACGGCGAGCTTCAGGAACTAAAACCCGGTATTACAAAAATACTCGAACGCACACCCGTGCCGGTCATACCAATGGCAATCAGCGGCCTGTGGGGTACGTGGTTTTCACGTTTCGGTGGCCGTGCCATGAAAGGCTGGCCTCGAAATTTCATGAAAAAGATCAACGTTCACACTGGAGTCGCCATTGCACCGGAAGACGTTAAGCTTGATGAACTAGAGGCAGAAATTTTGAAATTGCGTGGCACTGATAAATAACCAGTTCAAACGCCTGGCCAGAGTGAGTTGCATGCCTCGTTAAAATAATCTGTGGGCAGAATGCATCAATAGAAAATCACCAAAGGTAATTTGTAACTCTATTTCCATGGCTGTTAAGGTTTTAAAATCTCAGACTTTTTCTTAGTCAGTCCAGCTTTGTTGTTAAAGAAACAACCGAATAACTTTCTGTTTGTTTAAACGTAGCACCACTCTGTATTCCACCCAGCACATTGAAACAAACGTGTCTTAATGCAGAACACTCGATCTGTTCGTTACTGCGGAAAATACTTGCCACCGCGAATGCAGTTACAATTACAGAGAAATATTTCAACATCCAACGCAAGCTATACACACGCAACATACCTATTTTTGTCTTATGCAGTAATTCGTTAATCAAGGTTTTTTTCGAAATGATTGATGAAGCGCAATGCAGGTACTGGATGATCTCGTGTTAAACGCCGATGCCAGCTTCGAACAAGCAACTGTAGAGACGAATAAAAATGGCGCTTGCACATTTACACGTTAGGTATCGTGCCTATCTACTGGTCGGGGTATTCGGTGCTGTGATGATTGTCGGATTTATACAGTTAGTAATTTATCAGGACAACCATTTTATCGAATCATCAACAATATATCAGGACAGCCATTTTTACCCATAATCGGGACGCACCCATAATCGGGACAACCATTCTATTAGATCGTCAAACTCGCAGAGAAGAGCTCTCGAGAGCTTCTTTCAATTAATCCACCAAACAATAAAAAGAAAGTTATACCGATCGGTGCTGAACAATCGGAATTTTTCCATGAATAGCTCTAAAAATAGCTGATCACCCGCACAGAAAAATCTCTCTTTGCGAGAGATGTTCACTCAATAGAAAAAGTGAAACCAGTTTCAGCCAAACAACAATAGCTGGTATTCAAATTCGGTCTGCGAGTCAACCCAAATTGCTTAAACGATCGTTTCAATGACTCAGCAGTGCCTACCAGTCCTTTGAAACGATTTTCGAACTGTGTGCTTAGATAGATCCAATGCTGAGGCGTGATATTCAGTCTTCCGAGTATCGGTGGCGCATCGGATTGGATTCTACCCGATGGTTTTTCTCTTATTTGCCGGCCAGTCCAATCTACCAGTTCAAGATAATCGGCAACATTAAAGGCGATACCAGTTACCTCGGGCTGTAGACGAGCACCTATCAGCGGCATGAGATAACTTGGTTGAGCACCGCCTGCATCTGTTGAATCACCAGCAAAACTCAAGGCACGCTGCTTTATACTGGTATGCGCTGACGTCTCCGGGCTCAACGCCACACTAGCCCGTATCGGATTGAGGTCTACATAGGCCATACAACTCAACAAGGCCTGATTATCCAGCAACGGTATAGATTTAAACCGACCCTCCCAGAACCTGCCTGTGCATTCATCTTCTTTATTTGCTTTTCTGGCTGTGGTTTCGTTGAGTGTTCTCATCAACCAGCTTATGTTAAATAATCGCCCACGCCATAATTCAACCTGCACGTTGAGTAAATCTTTTTCGTGCGGCTCCAGAGTTTCTTTATTAATATACTTCTGTGAAGCAACACTTCCACCGAATCGTCTGTGCCATCTTTCTATAATTTCGTGAGTATCGGCCCGTTGAGCAGCCGATTGATCCACATGCAGCACCAGGTGGAAATGATTTGACATAATTGCGTATGCCGCTATATCGATAAAAAACACTGTCGAAAGTTGCTTAAGATCACTCTCAATCCAACTACGTCTGTGTTCAAAACATCTTCCGGTAAACTTATCCTGACCGCATAGAAATGCGTGTCGAACACACCGTGAGATCACATGGTAATAAGGTGTAGCCTCCAGAGATATCTGATGCTTTCGAGCTTTAGTCATGGTGTACTTCCTACATCTGTTACTTCGCCATGTATTCTGCCGCCGTTCTCAAGATTACAATGCCACGCATGTCTCGATTTTTATATTTTGCTTTGAATGTCATTGCCTATCGTGTTTTTGATCATCCCGTATCTTATGCCCAGGTTTTCGCTACTAATCTTATGCAAAGCATTATAAAACTCCACAAAGCTATTAATGGGCCTTAAGAGTGCTGCAATTGTTGACGTATACGCCATACCGCCCAATAGCGGTTGTACGTAAATGCATTATCCACGTGCGTTACTTGGCTCACATACGGTATAAGTTCACCGAGACAAATAATACTCAGCCAAAAGACAAGAGGGATTTTTCTTCAAAGCGTTTGCCATCATGAGTAAATTGTAAGCGGTAGACCCTAACTTTTAAAATACGTCACTACCAGAGTATTATAAATAAACACTATCCGGCAGCGTGGACCTACCCAACGAGCTTAAGCGATGGTTTAATAATGCACAGTACAAAGCAGCTGCAAAATATTAGCTTGGAAAAGCCATGAGTTACACCCTCAACCATCGAAACGAACTATCACAATGCGTCGAAGACTGGGATTGGACGTTACATATAATTCCCCCGGAAAACACGAAACTTCCGCTAGTATTTGATTGAAAGGTTTGATTTTTAGACATAGTCAGCGAGGGCTTCTCGTGCAAATTTTAATAGTCTTATTGCGATAGCTAAAGTCAATCACAGCTAACCTTACACGCATTGCAGTTTGAAGCTAACAAGCTAGCGCTCCTTACCTTGCTGGACACCTACAGAAACCATTGAAGTTCCTGCGCCCTCGAAAATCCCAGCATTGAAAGCTTTGATTTCTCAAGGACGTAATAATAAAGATAGAGTAAGCGGTGGCACCTGGATCAAGACGCTAGATACATCTTCAGAGTCAATGAAACACAACAACAGTCCCTACCGCAAACTCTGACGACACCGTACAACAATTTATTATGGCGGCTAGTGTGAATTGCAATTTATGAGTGGCCGTTCACACGCAGTTATGACCATCCGATATAGATGTATAACTATAGGCCTATAAATATACGTTCTTATCTCGGCCTGGATGACACTTACCGAATAATCGCACTCACACATTTGCTATTTGATAATTATATGAACTTTTGAAAGAGTGTCCCGTGAATTTATTCCCGGGACACTCTGGATGTCTATTCCTGGGAATCACCAGCAATCGGGCATCCGCTATCAATACCATTCCGATGGATGTCCTAATAATCTTTCGATGGATGTCCTAATAATCTTTCTTCCGATGACTGTCCTGGTAATCTTTAATTTTCTGTTGAAACGCGAGAGGGAGATTAAGGCAGATGTAGAGCGCGGCACTCGCTGCGCTCTATTCTGGTTTTACTAGTTCTGTGTTGTAGAGCGTAATCCGCTCCAATGGCTTTCTAAGTGTTTTCCCAGTTCTGATACGGAGGATGCAGCCACATCGATATCTCCGAAAGTGTCCTGTCCGATTGATGCAAATATATTCGCATAGGCGTTCTCGACACTGGCTCTTGCGATATCGTATCTTGCTTCTGCCACGATGCTGTTCATCTTCTCTCTTACAAAATTCTGGTAGCTTACTTTTCGCGCGTCATAGCCTATCTCGGTTTGCTCCAATATATTATTGTTTACGTCGAAGTAGTTCGCCGAAGTGGCTAGGCGACGCTTGGCTATTTCATAACGGCTTGCGCTCACGTGAACCTGAGTAACCACCGCCATTGTCAGCGCAAGTGCACGCTGGTTTAGTAATTCCTGCTGTAGTTCATTGGTATTTTTCACATGTGGATATTTAAATATTTCAAACACATTCCAGCTCGCACGTGCTCCCCAGCTTAGCCAGTCATTGTTGAAAAGAAAATCATTACTGTTGTAGTTAAAACCACCAAAGAATCGCAGGCTTGGCAACAACGCCAACAGGCCGGCAGTCGCTTCGTTTTCACTGATTCTCTGCTCGTAGTTCAGCTCTCGCAATTCAGGTCTGTTCAACAAGGCATAGCGCATCATTGCATCAGGCTCAAATACAAGCTCTGTGTCACCTGATGCGCGTGGCGGCAGCGCCAATGTAAACTCCTTAGATGGATCCACGTTCATCAACGCCGCCAGTTGCCGCTTCGCTGCAAACGATTCACTGTGCATTCTTTGAATAGTGCTCTGGATATCCAGTAGTTCTCGCTGATATGTCAGAGCCGCCAGCGGAGACGTTTGTCTTCTTCTATATGCTGCATCTGACTCAGTCAGTGCTTTTTCAATATCATTCTCCAAGCTCGACAGCTTGTCCACCAGTCGCTCTGCACTCACCGCTCGCCAATAGGCCGTTCTTACGTCTTCTATGATTCGGTTAGCAACACGTCGCTTCCTTTCGTTTGCCACCAACACACCATCTGCGGCCTGCTTGGCGCGAACGTAAGATAATCCAAAATCGAGAACGTCCCAACTTAAACTCAGATCAGCGTCAAGTATGTCACGGTCAGACGATGTTGAGGATACCAGCGATTGTCCCCCTATCGTATCGCTGCTCAACAGTGCACTGGAACTACTGCCGCTGAAGTTATTGCGATTAGAGTATCCGGCATTTGCAACAAGCCGGGGAAGCTTATCCAGATTAACCAAATCAGCCTCGCTGCTACGCAATGCTTCTTCATACAATTCGACTTTATAGTCAAGATTATATTTTATTGCTCTGGCCATAGCATCATAGAGTGTCACCGGACGGGTAATTTCCTCCTGGTTAGCCGTGAATTGCTCCAGTCGTGCTTCACGCTTGGCCTCGAGCTCTTCCAAGCCTAAGGGCTGCAACTTAACGCTACACCCGCTTAATACAAATCCTGTCAGAACCAGACAGATAGATAACTTCATCGATAAATCCTCAAATGTTTTATCCGTTTGACGAGCACGATACAGATACTCGTCATACGTTGGTGATGTTGTGATGGTTTATTATTTAACTACTGACCAGGTATTAATTTACTGCTTCTGTTTGCGACAACTGTGTATCCGGAGACTGGGCTGGTAACTCAGTTATTTCACCGGTTAACGTATTGATTTCAACAAAACGCTCCAGACCCCAGCCACTCTCACGGTGTGCAGTCAATTTCAAAGCTACTGAATCAACACCCGCTGATGGATCGATCAGGTACTCGCCATCTCCGATAGTTGAAATCCAGTCCGGCAACGGTTGGCCATTGGCAAGTGTTGCACTAAAACCAACAACCCCGCTGGACCTCTCCGGATCAATCGTGCTGCGAGTGATCAAAGACAACATACTGTCTCTGGTAATGGTATCGACAAAGAAACGACCACATTCATCAGTCGGATCAACACTGATAGTCCCCCGATAGCCTTTCCCTGATGAGAAGCCTTCTGAACCTGCGTACTCAACGTTTGGTATAAAATCGCCGTTGGCCGCTTCAGATACACTCAGTTCCGGGGTATCAAGATATAGAAGACTCGCGATGTCTACACTGTTCAACGAGCCCAGTTCTTCGACTGCATCAAGAATCACCAGCTCCGCATCGGATTCCAGTCGATCGTAGTTACGTTCATACGTATTGTCAGAAACCACTACCGGTCGTACCGGTGCGACAGTCAGTAAATCGATGTTGCCAGACGCAGAGCTGGCCGCAGCGGGTTCTGGTTCTACCGGAACAGATGGCAGTATAAGCGGCGTAGGATCATCAGATGTTCCTTCTCCATTATTACTGTTCGGATCCACACCATCGTCACTTTCATCGGTGACCACAATCGGGTTACCTGACGAGTCAGTGATCGGATTACCGTTATCATCTACCGCATCACCACCGGCAGTCACCTGGTTTTCAAGAGTAGCCGGTGCACCAATCGCATCCGGATCTACTTGTACCGTGAATCGCACCGTAAATGAGTCACCAACAGCCAGTGCAGACAACGCAGATTGATCGACCATCTCAGTCGTACCATTGCCATTCCAGGCTGTATCAAGCACCACGCTACTTGATGCGTCCGCCGGAGGTATCGCAAGAGCAATGTTACCTGCACTAACCAGAGCAGTACCGTATTGCGATGCCAGATCCTCTGCCAATGATAATCCGGCCAGAGCTACATTGCCTGTGTTCTCTATCACCAGCTCATAGCTGACATCAAAGTTTCCATTGGCAAGCAACTCCGGAGTACCTGCTACCTGCTTTGCGACAGCTATGTCTGCAATAACAATCGGTGTCGGATCGTTACCGAACGTTCCATCACTATCATCCTCACCATTCTCGCCAGACGGATCTTTACCGTTGTCACTGGAATCGATCACAAAAACCTGGTTTCCGCCATCATCTGTAAGCAGATCACCGTTCCGATCCAGCGCATCACCCATTGAAGTAGCCTGGTTCTCTAAACCACTACCTGATGTACCACCTGCATCCGGATCTATTGTCACCGAGAAAACTACTTCAAAGGTGTCACCTGGTTGCAATGGACCCACGCTGCTGATTAGCGACTGGGTGGTATCACCCTCCCAGCCTGCATTAGCAGTTGGCGCTGTACCCGAGCCCGTAAAGTTCTGTACCGCCAGACTGCTCGGTACGATACCAACAAACTGATTACCAAATTGAGCTGATAGGTTGTCTACCAGACCAACATTATCTAACGCTGTATTTCCAGTATTTTCCCATATCAAAGTGAAGGACACATCGAAGTTGTCTCCGCTCGGCACTGCATCACCGGCCAACTTTGCCACACCAATGTTCGGAATATACAATGGTGTTGGATCATCACTGGTACCGGTATCACCTGGAGCACCAGCGTTCAGATCCGATGGATCTGCACCACTGTCCGAGTTATCGATTGCCGTAATTGGATTGCCGGTTGAGTCAGTGTACGGATTACCGTTTTCATCTACTGCTGCACCAGCAACTATCACCGTGTTCTCCAATACACTTGTTGCCTGGGCCGCGTCTACCTCTACAGTGAATTCAAAGACAAACGAATCGCCTACCACCAATAAGGACGGCGTCGCTGTATCAACTATCTCTGTAGCAGAACCTCCGTTCCAGTTGGCTGCATCGAGTGCAACAGAGCTTGAGGGATCTGCTGGTGGAGTAACTATGGATAAGCTACCAGCGTTAACATAGGCCGCACCGAACTGAGCTGCAAGGTCTTCACCAAGCGACAGATTGGTAAGATCAACGGTACCAGTATTTTCTATAACTACCTGATACATTGCTTCAAAGTTACCGTTAGATAACTGCAAAGGTGTGCCGACCGCTTCTTTCGCAGCCGTTACATCTGCAATGATAACTGGCGTTGGATCATTTGCGAATGTGCCATCACCATTGTCTTCACCATTTTCATTATTCGGATCAGTGCCATTGTCAGAATCATCAGTGGCTATGAGTGACGGATCAGGCAATCCTGTAACAGGATCAATGCCTTCACTACCGGCCATGCCCTGGTTCTCAAGAGCTTGCGACTGGCTGTCAATACCATCCGGATCTACGGTAACAATAAACGTCACCTCAAAGGAATCACCAACGTTTAGCTGACCGTTGCCATCTAGCATATCAAGCATTGTGTTAGCTTCCCATGCTGCGTTCGCAGCCGGTGCCAAACCGCTACCAGCAAAGTTCTGTACCGATAGACTTCCCGGTACAATACTCACAAATGCGTTGCCGAATTCGGAGGCAATATCATCTGTCAATGACAGCGACGTTAAGGCAATCGTACCTGTGTTTTCATAAACGAAGGTAAATGGCACATCAAAGTTATCACCGTTCGATATCGCATCACCTGCCGACTTTGCAAGGCCGACTGCCGGTAGCAACAGTGGGGTAGGATCATCCGATGTGCCCTCACCGTTATTACTGTTCGGGTCAGTGCCATTGTCACTGTCATCTGTGACCACAACCGGGTTACCAGATGCATCAGTCAGCGGGTTGCCGTTCTCATCTACCGCGTCACCACCTGCTGTTACCTGATTATTCAACTGGCCTGGTGCACCGACCGCATCAGGATCTACCTCTACTGTAAATTGCACAATAAAAGAATCGCCTGTTGACAGCATCGTTGCGGCAGTCTGATCAACCATTTCAACAGCAACGTTACCGTCCCAGTTTGAATTGAGCACTACACTGCTCGATGCATCCGCCGGTGCTGTCACCAGCGTGATGCTGCCAGCGCTTACAAGTGCAGTACCGTATTGTGAGGCAAGATCCTCAACCAGAGAGAGACCTGCCAGATCGACGTTACCGGTATTCTCAGTCACCACTTCATAAATCACTTCGAAGTTACCGTTTGACAGTAGTACCGGTACTCCCACCACCTGCTTAGCTACCGCGATATCCGGAATAATAATCGGTGTTGGATCATTGCCAAAGGTACCGTCGCTGTTGTCTTCACCGTTTTCACCGTTAGGATCAACTCCGTTATCACTGTCATCAACTGCCGTAACAGGATTACCACTGGCATCAGTTAACGGATTACCATTTTGATCAAGCCCTTCACCTGATGAGGTCGCCTGATTTTCGAGACCAGTTGATGATGTACCACCTGCATCCGGATCGATAGTAACCGTAAACACCACTTCAAAAGTATCATCAAGGTCTAGTGCACCCGCCGACACGATAAGTGACTGTGCGGTATCGCCTTCCCACACAACATTAGCTGTTGGCGCTGCGCCAGTACCAGCAAAGTTCTGCACTGCAAGACTACCCGGTACAACACCCACAAACTGAGCACCAAACTCGGCCGCGATGTCATCATCAATCTCTACATTATCCAGTGCGGTGTTACCTGTATTTTCCCAAACCAGCGTAAACTCAACGTCGAAGTTGTCACCGTTAGGCACCGCATCTCCCGCCACTTTAGCAAGCCCTATACTCGGAATGTAAAGCGGTGTTGGATCATCACTTGTACCCATATCGCCCGGTGCACCTGTATTGGAATCAGATGGTTCTGCACCGCTGTCACTGGCATCAGTGGTAGTGATTGGAGCACCTGTAGAATCAGTGTACGGGTTTCCGTTTTCATCTACCGCTGCACCCGTGGCAGTCACTGTGTTTTCCAACACACCGGCCGCCTGCGCTGCGTCTATCTCTACATTGAATTGAAAGACAAATGAATCACCTACCGCCAGTAACGATGGGGTCGCTGTATCTACAATTTCAGTGGCTGTACTGCCATTCCAGTTTGCACCATCAAGCACTACTACGCTTGATGGATCCGTCGGCGCAGTAACCAAAGTCAGGCCACTGGCATTCACATAGGCTGCACCAAACTGAGTGGCAAGATCTTCACCCAGTGTCAGGTTCGCAAGATCAACCGTTCCGGTGTTCTCGATAACAACCTCATACGTAACTTCATAGTTGCCATTGCTCAACAGTACCGGAGTACCAACGGATTCTTTGGCAGCCGATACATCAGCAATTAAGATTGGTGTAGCATCATCACTGTTGCCGCTACCGTTGTCATCATTCGGATCGGTACCGTTGTCTGAATCATCAGTCGCAACAAGTGCCGGATCTGGTAGTCCGGTATCCGGGTTGATTCCCTCACCACCTGCAGTGCCCTGATTATTCAGGCCCTGCGATACGCTATCGATTCCATCAGGATCAATCGTGACTGTGAAGACAACTTCAAATGAATCACCGATGTTAGCCTGGCCAGCACCGTTAAGCAGATCAAGTGATGTGTCACCTTCCCACGCTGCATTCGCACCCGGCGCAGTACCCGTGCCTGCAAAGTTCTGAACCGATAAGCTGCCCGGTACGACACCAATAAACGCGTTACCAAATTCTGCCATTACATCATCTGTCA
>CAZYRP010000041.1:0-31608 GCA_964649465.1 uncultured Granulosicoccaceae bacterium
ACAGAGTGCCGTCTTTATCGAACACGACACCTTTAATGGCCCCGGCGTTAACGCTTGATCTAGTATTAATATCGCCCACCTATAACATTGAATTAAGCAGACCAGGAGCCTGCGCGGCAGAACCTCTGCTACTGCGAACGTGCCCTGGCGGTGAAAAATTCGTGTTAAAACTTTTCATAGCCACAGTCGGCTGAGCTTGTGTGGAAAAACGCAGGCATAGCAGGGCCTACGTCGAGCCACATTCAAATGCATAAGGCCTACGCAGCCCTGGCGGCTGTGGCGAAGGAAAGTGTTTATGAACTTTACATACAGCCCACTAATAACCAATAGCACAGCCATCTTTACGAGGATCGGAGCCACCGGTGAGCACACCGGACTGCCAATCTATTGCAACTGCCTGAGAACCACCCAGCGGGCTGCCGGCCGGCACCATGTTATGACCCAGCGCACGCAACCCGACAACGGTTGCTTCAGGTACAGAGCTTTCAAACTCAACATAACCTTCTGACGGTTCAGGGAAAATGCGCGGCATATCCTGCGCTTGCTGTATGTCCTTTTCAAAATCGATCATGCGCGTCAAAAACTGCATGTGTCCGTATGACTGATAGTGGCCACCCATCACTCCGTAGGGCATCACTACTTTGCCATCTTTGGCAAGCATTCCAGGGATAATAGTATGCATCGGACGCTTGTTGGAATCGATGCAATTCGGATGACCTGCTTCAACCACAAAGCTTTCGCCACGATTGTGCAACATCACACCAGACTCGGGTGCCATTTGCACACTACCAAAGCTATGAAAGATTGAATTGATAAAACTGCAGCTATTGCGGTCTTTGTCCACAACCGTAATAGTGACTGTACTTTGATGTGGCTTTGCGGTGAATTCAGGCAGTTTATTCAGGGCTTTCTCAGGATTGATACTACTGCGCAAGTCGTTGGCATAATCAGCCGACAATAACCACTCAACCGGTACATCACTATGCCGCGCATCCCCCACATAAAGGTTTCTGTCACGATAAGCCAGGCGTCCGGCTTCTACTTCAAGATGCAATCTTTCGACAGACATTGGATCAACACCTTCAACATCAAATCCATTGGCAATATTTAGCAACTGCAATGCAATAATGCCCTGACCGTTCGGGGGTATCTGGTATGCGCTATAGCCTTTGTAATTTGTGCTAATCGGCTCGACATACTCACCACTTGCCGCAGCAAAATCATCCAGTGTGTGCAAACCACCCAAACTCTGCAGGTAGGAAACAATATCTTCTGCCACCTCGCCGGTGTAAAAAACATCACGACCGAGCTTGCCAATTTTTTTAAGCGTTGCTGCAAGCTTCGGCTGGCTGTGCATTTGTCCAACTGACAAGGTCTTACCATTGGTTAAAAATACATCCGCTGCATTGGCATCGTTTTGCAAAAGCTCTAACTGCTTCGCCTGATCAAAACTTACCCGCGGGGACACCGGATAACCGTCGCTGGCAAAGTCTATTGCAGGTTGTAATATTTCTTCCAGTGACAAAACACCGTGATCTTTATTCAATCGACACCATGCATCCACCGCACCCGGCACTGTCACAGAATGTGGAGACTGACGCTCAATTGATTTTATGCCGCGTTCCAGGTACCAGTCTGTAGTCGCTGCTGCGGGTGTACAGCCAGAACCATTAAACGAAACCATGGAATCAATATTTCCACCTGGCGCGTAGAAACAAAAGCAGTCGCCACCAATCCCTGTTGAGTGGGGCTCAACCACACATTGCACAGCGCATGCACCAATAGATGCATCAAGCGCGTTGCCGCCACGTTTGAGTAAATCTATTGCAGCCTGAGTCGCCAGTGGGTGGGACGTGGCGGCCATGCCCTGAGTTGACATCACCGGAGAGCGTCCGGGGAATTCGAAATTTCGCATAGCTACCTTTATGGTTGACACTGTAAGCAACACAAACACTGTGTTCGAAAATTAAACTCATTGAATTGCACAGTGATACTAACAGATACGTAATAGCCTGACGTAAGCCTCGACTGCCAAAAGCATGAGACCAGCCGGTTAAGAACAGCCAGTTAAGAACAGCCAGTTAAGAACAGCCAGTTAAGACAAACCGTATGAGAAAAGGCAGAGTTGTTGCGATTGCTAATCTGCTGCCGCCATAACTTTCATGGCAGACAATACAATCAATGAAGTTAACGCTCGATTGTATAAATCACGTCCGCGCTTGATATGGTACTACTTGTACCAATAAGCGATACAGTATCGGTGATTTTATAGCGCATGTTAAAAGCCTGAATTCTGTCGAAAAGGCCGATACCGTAACTAACAAATAAGTCCGGGGTAATGAACTTGCCCAACGTGTAGCTGACACCGGTGCCAACCGGCTTGCCAAAAAGGATATAAGAGATCGTATTGGCGTCCGTTTGCTGTGGCTCTGACTGAAGCTCAAATATTGGTACCTGGGCGGTACCCCGTACTTTGACACCGGCTTTAACGTCATACAGTGGTGCTTCACGCGCGACATCCAACTCCAGTCCCGGGTTGTCCAGTGGACCACCACCAAACAGAACCCGACCACGCTCCATAGTCAGCTTTTGCCCGTACACTAAAAAGTCACCACTCACTACTTCTATCGCACCGGAGCCGGTAGGTACCTTACCCGGCACCTGCTCAAGCGTTAGTCCGCCAGCCAAAGCCCCGTCAAACGGCCCTGCCGCTATGCGGACATCATCGCCAAGTGAAACTTTGATTTCAAGCGCGACACGACTGTTATTCTCTTCCTGCTCCTGTTGATCTTCTGCACTTACTATGACGGTTACATCGGGTGACTCGATGACAACACCACCGTCACCACCGGTTTTAATAAACGCCGATGGAATCTCGAGCTCACCGATGACTGAAATTGTCTCTCCATTGATAGCCATCTTCAAGTCGGGGGATATCACTGCTTTTTGTCGCTTGGCGTTGGCAACCTGGAATTCCTCCCCTTTTATTTCTACTTCCATCTCACCGGTTTCAGGATTAAAAAAACCGGCAACATCCAGTTCGCCATCTCCGGATTTAATTTGACCATCAATGTTCAGATTGCCATTGCCATCACTGGTTGCGGTAATATTCCCATCTTCAAGCCGCACAGACAACGAAGGTATTTCAGCTGCAAATCCCTGCAAACTGACACCGCCCACAAGTTGGGGTGCTTTAAGCGTACCTCCAAGCTCCAGCTCAGATGCAAACGCACCATCAATGCTGCTCAACTGTGACGCACCGATTCCAGCCAAAGAGATGTCCTGTATTTCACTGACTATATTGCCGCGGAGATCCTGTGTACCATAAAGATCTGTGACCACTGTCTCCGCCACGACGGTGCCAATCTGTCCCAATGCCAGATCTACAGTAGTCGTTACGCTATCATCGCTTAGTAAAACTTCGGCTTCACTCTCTCCCAGAACCGCAGTTATCACATCGCCTTTACTGGTGAATTGAATTTGTCCTCTGGGTATATCAAATTTCGCAGTAGCATTTGGTTTACTCCCCGGCTTCATTGTGAAGTCGACGGTACCGGAAAGTGGCGCATCAACGGCAATATCCGGCGGCATCAGATCACTGAACAATTCCGAGTTAAAACTCTCCAGTGCCAGACGCGATGCGACGCCCGAAGTCGAATCCCAGTTTCCATCTGCACATATCACTGCAGGTAAGTTTGTGAGGCAGAGAACCGTTGTTGCAAATGAGGCGCGTGAAGCATCAATTGCAACTGGCTCATGTAGCTTCCAGTCACCAACCGGTGTTTGAAGCAGGTCGAGTTTTCCAAGTTCTCCGCTCCAGAGTTCATCGGTAACACCGCCCTTTAATTCAATTGCTATATCCGGCGCGTTGCCCGTCATAGCTACAGTGAGTTGATGCTCCTCCGGCTTACCGCCTCCATCAACTTTCACATCCCGCCACTGGTAACCACCAAGCTTTAATGAAGTACCTGCGATTTTGATACTCGATTCCGTGTCACCTGTAAGGTCAATAATGCCGCTGCCGTTAAGATCTTCAGCGCTCAGGGATTCGCTAACAAAATCCTGCGCTTTAAGTTCGAATTCAAGTTTCGGCGTATCGCGAGATCCTGTGATCTTCCCTTGCAAGTCAATGTCACCTGCTACGCCTGGCAGCAGATCAGTAAACTGCTCGGCGTCCATCTGAAAGCTCAGATCGACAGGATCACCAATGGCGCCATCCAGGTTAACTGTTGCAGACCCGACTTTAGCACTCATACCATCAGCTTTAATCTCGCCGCCTGCAAACGCTACCCTGCCACCACCCGCCAGCGCCTGCCCTCGATAATTGCCGGACAAATCTTGTATGTCGGCTACTAAATCGGGACCGCTATCTGTTAAACGGCCGGTTGTTTTAATGGTAGCCGACACACTACCCTGTTGATCAGGCCACTGCAGTCCCGGATTGACCCCGGTGGTTTTAAGCAGTAGATCCCAGGCAGGCTCTGGACTGAATACCACATCTCCGGTGGCATCAACCCGGCCATCAAGTACCTCACCGGTAAGCGTCATACCTGTAATTTTTTCTGTGCTGCCGCGAGTGCTGATTTGCCAGTCTCCCTCGGGGATATCTTTACCAGCAAATGCCATTTCGGCATCGAGCTGATAATCATCCAATGTTCCTTTAACACTGAAGTCTGCTTTTGAACTTTCTATCAACTCCGGCTCACCTGTCAACGGCCAGCGGAAGTCTTTCCAGTTGCCTTTGATATCTACTTCGCGAGTCGCAAGATCAATCACCCCAACTCCATAAACCGAAGTGGGAGAACCATCAATAGACAGAGTGTTAACAGTAACTTTATCCGGTGTACCGGAGGCGACTAATACAACATCCAGTTCACCCGCAAGATCCTGCTTCACACTCGAATTCAGCTCGACGTTATAATCTTCAGCATTCCCTGTGAAGTGCATTGAACCAGATGGACTCATTACCAACACTGGCTCTGCAATAAGTGGATAGATCAGTTCTTTCCAGTCAATTGTGAGATCAGCTTTGAGCGGCGACAGCTCAACAGTTCCTCGGTAAGCAAGCTCCGTGGGTGCCTGCTCAAACTGCATTGTGGAGTCGGTAAACTCAATCTGCTGAGGATCTCCCGAAACATTGAAGTCAGTTTGAAGCGGGCCGGTCTGTTCATGATTTGTGGTGAGAGTGCCATTCGCAGAATAGCGCTGCAGGTTGCCACGAGTTTTGGCAGCAAGTGTAAACGGAATTCCAGTAAGCGCCTCTGAAGCCACACCGAGGTCATCTGAACCCGCCTCAATAGTTCCATCCCATGACAGCTTACCAGTCACGTCAGTCACATCAAGATCAACTTCTGCATTCACAAAGCCGTCCACTTTGTGTTGAATTTTCAGTGTCTGCAAATCTCCATTCACAGCACCTGAACCATTGAATTGTCCAAACTGCTCATGATCAAACTGCCATTCGCTGTCAAGCGCCAGCGGCCAGTCCCCACTGGTATTTAAAGTTCCGCCTAAACGCAGACTACCCTGTGGCGCTTTGGCGCTCAGTTCAATCAATCGCAGCTTATCTTCCTCACCTCCGGCACTAAGCAACACTTCATCAATAACTATTGGCTCGTCAGATGCCGGTGGGTAAATCTTTATATTGGTAAAAGCAAATGACTCTGCTTCAACAGCAAACGGAATGCGTAAATCCTTTAGCTGAAATGGCTCAGATGAACCATCTTCGGCTGATGGAGCAGCTTGCGGCAATCTGACAGTGACACCATCAACATCCAGGTGATCAACACTTAGCTTGCGAGAGAATAATTTTTTTGGCTTCCAGTCATAGTTAACCCAATTTACTTCGACTTCCATACCGGCTGCATTATTAAAACTGATATTCTCTAAACTACCGGGACCAACAAGCTTACCTTCGACATTCCCGATGGTTAACTCTTCAGTCAGATAGCTCTGACTTAACGAAAACATCCGTTGCATACCACCATTGGTCATAGTCACATAGGCAAGCATTGCAACCAGTAGTAACAGCAGCAGAAGTATTAGCAGCCCAAAACGCTTCATCCAGATCATAAGAGTTGCCTCATAAGTCCGGTCCGATACCAAAGTGCAGATGGTAGTTACCACCGCTGGGGGAATCGAGTCCGCGGGCAATATCTATACGAACAGGCCCAATCGGAGAGCGCCATCTTAATCCAGCACCTATTCCGCGTCGCAAATCAGGGTCATCGTTGAACGCATCACCTAAATCAGCAAAGATCGCCCAGCTAAAGCTGGGACGAAACGGCACTTCCAATTCCAGACTTAGTTCAGTTAGAAACTTCCCTCCTTCATCATCTCCAGGTGAAATATTTTCAAAACTATAGCCTCTGGTTGTGCGATCACCACCAGTAAAAAATCTTCTCGAAACCGGTAGCATTGCGAAATCACTGACGCCGGTAGCTCCGACACTCGCTCGACCAATCAGCCGGTTACCGTTGTCGTAGGATCTGATTGCTTTAGCTGACACCTGAGCTTGTATAAAAGAAGTGTCTGAAAGGAAATCGTTGCTGCCACCACTCAAATCCAGCTTAAGCCAGCTACCCCGATATACGTTGATTCGGTTTTCCAGCTCGAACGGTGTAGTGCGTATCCACTCGAGACTTGGAACAAGCAGGGTCGATGTTGTGTCATCGCCTATGTTTTCTTCAAACTCATAGTCAAGCGCATAGGTCTTGATCCAGACATCATCACGAAATTGAAAATTACCGCCGATGCCCACACCACGAAAATTTCTGCCTGCGCCGTTTTCCTCTTCAACACTAAAAGACAGACCGTAGCTATCTGTACGCGGATCACGAGTCGGAATGGTGTAGCTTGCACCAACGCCAAACCCGATCTCAGAGCGATTGGCCTGTAATTCATAATGATGTCCTGCTTTGTTAACCCTGCGGCGCGTCAAACCAAAACGAACACGCGCACCGGTGTCGGTACCATAACCAGCTCCATAGACGAACTGCTTTGGATTCCTATGTGCTAAATCGACACTGACCGGTATCACCCGGTCTACGGCATCTTCAAGTGACGCTCGAACCTCAACATTGCGATAGTAGGACGTATTACTGAAGTCACTCTGCACTCTTTGTATTTCACCGGCATCGTAATCCTGATTTTCCTCAAGCTCCACATACTTTTCCAGCAGATCATCCGATAACCACCTGACATCCTGACTTAGTGTGATCTCACCAATTTTGTATCGCTTACCGGTGGAAAAATGCAGCGTGACATCCGCACTGTAAGATTCAAGATCAACCAATATTTCCTGAGCAATAAACTCTGCGTCAAAGTAGCCCAATTTGGCTGCCGCACTTTGTATATTACGCTTCAGGTTTTCATAAAGTTCCTGATCTAGCACATATCCGCGTTTGATATTCTGCTCAGCAAATTTCTGCAGATTTAAAAATTCAGGTTCATCTGCACCATCACCAGTTATTTTTACTGATGCCTTATCTACAGCAACACGATCACCCGGCTTTATCCGGTACACCGCCTGCCACTTGGTGCCGAGGTCGTGCAAGCTCGCCTCAAGTGTAGAGCGGTAGTAACCGTATGGTCTAAGCGCTGAAGCAATTTGCTCCGGAGCCTTGCGATGCATAAAGCGCATGCGCGATACAGATGGAATATCTTTTTCATGGAATTGCCAGATATCAAGCAACTTCTCAATGTTAGCGCGCAGATTTAGCTCTACCCCTCTCATCACCACACTGAGCTCTTTGACCTCCGCCTTGCGAAGATCAGTCTTCTCGACCAATGGCGCGAGTGCTGCGATCTCCTTAGCGCGGGTAGCGGGATCCGGTGCAGTTTGAGCCAGGCCGATTGACACGGTGGTAGCCGCAGACAACAGGAACACCCCCGGTAAACTTCGGCTTACCGGAACAGTGAAAGCAGATTTGTGAAAAATTCGCCTCATAGGGGAAATGGGCCAGCCAGTGACTCTTTTTTTTATTTTTGTCAGGCATAAATGCACTGCATTGTGAGTAAGTATAGTCCAGATTTCACGCTGCACCACCGTCAGCATACGGTCTAAAATCCATATTTTTCGGGGAGGAGCGGCATCTTAGGAAATATATTTGAAAAAGACAGTATTGCTGATGAATTCACCACCAATCGCCCGAAATCAAAGGATAACGGGCACCCACAGACTGATTCGGGGCTACTGAAGCGCTGCTGAGACGCGTATCAGACAATCTATGAATCGGGACAACATGTCCGACCCCACCAGCTGAACTTCACGCGGTAACCTGGACTTGCGGGTTGCTTCCCGGGATATCTTTTCTGCGGTGTGATTCTTAAAAAAACCGGTTCAAAACACCACAACAGGTAAAACTAATCACTAACACGACGGTATACAGCATCGCCCATAACATGAGTAGCCAGAGTACAACGGTCATCTGCAAGTATTATCATTGCAAATAGTATCTCTTCAATACTATGAGCCTGCTCAATGCGGTGGGACAATATCTCGGTAGCATTAGGATCAAGAACAACAAAGTCCGCTTCTTTACCGCCGACAAAATTTCCCACCTGACTATCTATAGACAAAGCGGCAGCTCCACCCAGAGTTAGCTCATAAAAAAGCTGGAGCGGCGTTACGGTATTACCCGCCAGCTGCGTTACTTTGTACGCTTCGTCAGCGGTGCGAAACATACTAAAACTGGTACCACCGCCTACGTCTGTCGACAACACAGTTCTGACATTCCGGCTTTTTGCACCGACCAGGTCAAATAGCCCGCTGCCCAGAAAAAGATTGGAGGTGGGACAAAAAGCCGCAACCGTACCGGAATCAGACATTCGCTTGAGATCTGTATCATCAAGATAGATGCAATGTCCATAGACAGCGCGCTCACCCAGTAAGCCGTAGTGATCGTAAATATCAAGGTAACTGCGCGACCATGGAAACAGTTCGGCTACCCACTCCACCTCTGCCTTGTTTTCAGCAACATGGCTTTGCAGGTAGACATTATCGTTATCATTAAACAGTTTGCTTGAGAATTCCAGTTGCGCTTCAGTAGACGTCGGCGCGAAGCGAGGTGTAACTGCATAAGACAATCGCCCTTTGCCATGCCACTTATCTATCAGAGCCTGACTGTCTTCGTACCCGGATGCTGCAGTATCACGTAAATTCTCCGGACAATTGCGATCCATCATGACTTTGCCTGTTGCGAGGCGCATATTCACAGCAGATGCAGCGCCAAACAATGCATCGACAGATTGCTTATGTACTGTCGCAAACGTCAATGCCGATGTAGTACCGTTACGCAATAGTTGTTGAACAAAAAATTCTGCCGCGGCAGCAGCGTAATTTGCATCTGAAAATTTCGCTTCTGCCGGAAAAGCATACTTCTGCAACCACTCTATCAACTGCTCGCCATAGCTTGCTATTGCACCAACTTGTGGATAATGAAGATGACCATCAACAAACCCCGGCACAATGTAGTTGCCACGATAATCGACTTTATTACACTGACTAAGTTCATCCGGTGTCAGATCACTCTCTGCCCCGATTGAATCTACGAGGCCACTTTTAACCTTGATGTAACCGTCATCAATTACCTGCACAGCGGATGCACCCATAATCCACGGATCATTAGTGCAGTGCACCAGCGTGGCAAAATATAGCGTGGCTTTTTCTTCGATGGCTTTTCCTGTATTCACTTTTTCTGGTTCACGTTACTTTGATTCACTTTATACTGGCTCTGTTTTCATTGGCAACTAAATATCTTGGTTAATCAACACTCTGGTGTCATCGCCTGCTCCCAAAGGGTGGCGAGTTCCGCCGCAAGATTTAGTGCAATAACTGACGGCACTGATGATTTGAGTTGTAAGTTGCCAATCGGGCAATTCATTCGATCAATTAGATTATCATTGTGGCCACGTTGCTTAAGCCTTTTGGTAAAAGTGCGTCGCTTGGTTTCGGATCCTATCAGGCCCAAAAATCCAAACTCACCATGTTTCAAAATAGCGTGGCAAATATCAAAGTCAACACTGTGACTGTGGGTCATCACAATGTGGCAGGCATTAGACGGAGATTTCGCAATTTCATCTTCAGGTGAATCGGTAAGTACACGATCGACCACCAGATCCGGTTGCAACTCCAGCCAGTCCTCCCGATAATCCAGCCAGGAAATGCGGCATGGCAATAGACTCAGCTGCCTGACCACCGCCTGTCCTACATGTCCGGCCCCGTAGACCTGGACCGACGGAACCCTTTCGTTCAGTGGCATGCAAAACCAGCGGCTACTATCAACCGCAGAAGTAACTAAACTTACTTTTTTAAGCTCACTGACTGGCTTGTCGATTCCCGGTACCATTTTGCGAAAACCTTCACGCGTCGCGATAATCACAGTGTTATTGTCTAAATTTCTGCAAAGCCATTTCTCAGGCTCACCATCACTGTACTCAGATGCTTCGTGACCACTGGTCAGTTCGCTGATCCAATTGGTTGCAGAACTTAACCGTTCAAACAAAAGCTCGACCCTTCCCCCACAGCATTGGCCCAGACTCGGCCCCAGTGACAACTGATGACACTCCTGTTCACTATCTTCACCAGTCTGTTTCACACCGATGTGCAGTCCATCAGGCGGATTATTATTACCAGCCGCAAGCATGCTACGTGCTCGCTTTATAGAAGTGTGTTCAAGATTACCCCCGCCAATGGTTCCGTAAGCATTATCAGCTGACACAACAAGCGCCGCACCCGGCTCGCGAGGAACGGAACCATCCACCGCAATGACCGTGACAAGCACCGCCGTTGAATCACGACTCAACACTTTTTTTAATGGTTCAAACCAATCAAACATCTGCAAAGAATAACTGATCCGACCAGATACTGCCGGGTTGCACCTCTACTGGCGCGTGACGTGTCGCACACTAATTCGGGTCTATGGAACAGTTCATGCTCCAGTCTCTGCCGGTTTCTGTGACTTAGCAGTCATTCAGATCGGTACTGCATCACGAGAGTGGTGTCTTTTGGTGTAAACCAATGATGGAACACCGGCGAAAAACCTGTTGTTTTTCAAACTTAATTAGTGGAATTGAATCGGACATAACCATGCGCATCAAAATCTTAGCCAGCGTAATTGTTCTCTCTAGCGCATTGCTCACCGCATGCCAGACAATAACTTCGTCAAACCGCGTGATCGTAAGCTCCGCCGAGAATTGGGCACTACTACCAATCGTGAACCTTTCACGAACACCATTGGCAGGCAATCGCGCTTCTACGCTGGTGGAAACACACTTGCGTGCCAGAGGTGTCAAGAATCTGGAAGCTTATAAGCCACCTGCAAATCAAAGTGTTATTGCATTGCTCGATGAAGCTGGTCAATTGAACGACGCAAAACAGTGGGCCAGGCAAAACGGCTTTCGTTACGGCATTACAGGTGACGTGCAGGAGTGGGCATATAAAAACGGACTGGATAACGAACCGTCTATTGGCATGACACTGAAATTTGTCGACCTGGAATCCGAAGAAGTTTTGTGGACTGCCAGCGCCACGAGAACTGGTTGGGGTTACAGCAATTTATCCAGTACCGCGAACAAAACAATTGAAGAGCTGTTAGGTCAGGTTAAGTTCGACGCTAATTCACGTGGTCGGCCGGTGTTGGCAGCTGCGAGAGCCAGACCGGATCAAAACAACGGGGCATCTTCTGCCGTCGGGCAGCCAGGTGGTAGCAGACCAACTGCGCCAATTCGGCCCGACTTAATTAATCAACCGTAAGCGGAGCGTATACGTCAATGCTCAGTTTCAATCTGCCGTCCTCGGCTGTCAAGAAACATAAAAGCAGATCATCCTGGTTTGATACGGGGCCCAATAAAAAGTGGTCCCATAAAGTTGTCGAGCTGGTGGTATTTGCCCTGATCGTACCTGTTGTTGGATTTTTGTTTTTCAAAAACGATCCAGTTGGTATGAATTCAGGTTTCCCCTGGATTGTGATGCCAGCAGTGTTGTTTGCAGCCCGCTACGGCAGTGTCTGGGGTTTTGTTTGCGCTGTTGCAAGTGCGGCAACGCTTGCCTATCCATGGCAAGCTTATGCCGATCAAACCAGTGCTCTGATTGCATTGGGTGTCGGTACTATAATTCTGAGCATCCTGGTTGGAGATTTTGCATCGGCTGGTAAAAGGCAAAGCGCACAGGAATCAGCAGAGAATAAGTATCTGCATCATCGACTGAAAGAGTTTTCAAAAGACTACCACGTATTAAAAGTCTCCCACGGTCAGCTTGAGGAGTTCATGGCAGGCAATCGCATGAGTGTGCGACAGGCGTTGCAGCAACTCAAGCCAATGCTCACCTCCAATACAAGTGATGAAATTAAGGCCGGCAGTGAACTAATGGCCGTGTTTGCACAGTTTGGCGCAGTACAGGTAGCTGGATTGTACGGCACAAAAGATCAGAACCGACTCGACCCGAAGCCTATTGCGACGCACGGCGGCATGCCGGAACTAAACCTGTTTGATCCGCTGATCAAACTGGCGGTAGACAGCAAAAAGCTTGTCAGCGTAAAGCTACACGCTCAGGAAAATGAAACCGTGGAAAGTGACCTGCTTGCGGTCGTTCCTATTGTTGATTCACACGGACATCTGCATGGAGTGCTTGCAGTTAAAGATATGCACTTCATGGCATTCCAACAAGAGAATCTCAACGTTCTATCGTTACTGGGTAACTATGTTGGCGACATGCTGACACGCTCCAAAAGTGAAGGTGAGTCGCGCAGTGGCTGGTTTATGGCAGAACTCAGCAACGCCGTACGCTTTGCACGCCAAAACAGTGTTTCTTCCTGCATATTGGCAATACGGATAACTGCAGATACGAAAACTCAAATGGTTATGGACTTTTTGGGTAACAACATCAGAAGTCTCGATAGCGCATGGCAGCCTGAACAATCAGAGAATCAATCTACGATGGTTTTTCTGCTACCCCTGATGAACGAAGAGCAAAGTCGTGCGTTTCTGCAGCGAGTATCTAAAAAAATGTATGACGAAACAGGTATTGACCTTGCCTCCGTGACAGAAGTGGTCAGCGCCAAGCAAATCAAAAAGCGCGATACGGAAGAAACCTGCGTCAAGTTTATCAATAAGGTAGCCGGCTTTTCACAAGGCGCATCTGGCAAGAAGCCACAAAGAAAACTGTGGGGGAAACGCAAACGTGTTGCGTAATCTCTTCGGAATACCTCTGCTATGTGCGGTTCTGGCGATTGAATTCGCGATTGCCGTCATTCTTGTTGATAGCAACGGATACGTGGCCAGCCTGACATTCGATCTGAGTCAGCAGTTATTGCTCAGCATACATGTTCTGGCGAGCCTGCTCGCAGCTGTATGTATCTCTGCACTTTTGACTAACCTGATACCAGGCCGACGCCTACAGCTTATCTTCATGCTTTTTTTATTCAGCGTCTTCATTCCTTTTCTGGGCGCTGCGGGCTGTTGGCTGGCAATGACATTCGGTGCAATTATGGCTCAGCACCGTCACAAGGAAAACGTATTCTGGCAATTCACAGATAACACAGACCTTCCGTTTGCAGCGCCTGTTGGTCGCCCTATTCCCAAACTTGACAGCCGCGGATTCACGGAACAACTCGCTTTCGATAGTGATACAGAAACCCTCTACAACAAAGTTGTTGCATCACGGCATATCCGCGACAGCCAGTCGGGCCCGGTACTTAAAAGCGCTGTCGGGCACTCAAACGAACGAATCAGACTGGTTGCCTATCAGATGCTCGACAAAAAAGTCAATCGACTCAACAAAGAGATTCAACGACTGGAAATCAAAACAAAAAAAGCATCCGGGGTCGCGAAGTCGAACATACATTTACAGATAGCCAACAACTACTGGGAGTTGCTTACGCTTGAGGGCGATGAGCCTGTGGCACGTGAACAACTGTTGGATAATGCACATGAGCATTTAACCACCGCAATAGAGTGGCAACCGCAAAGCGTTAATGCACACTTTCTCTTAGGCCAGGTTTCATTGAAACAAGGCGATACCGAAAAGGCCACCATTGCCTTTGCGCATGCCGAACGTCTGGGCATGTCAAAAGAAAAAGTGGTGCCATACATAGCTGAATGCGCATTCATAGATCGGGACTTTAAAAAGCTGCGCAAAGTAATGGATCACCTGGATCCGGCATTCAGATCCTACCCGCCTTTTTCAAACGTTGCTGAGTTCTGGGCATGAGCCATACAGCCACAAACGATTCACCTAAATACAACCCGGATGCACATGCAGATGTCTGCCTGTTGCTCGAAGGCACCTATCCATACGTAAGAGGTGGAGTCTCAACCTGGGTGAAGCAATTAATAGAGGGCATGCCGGGTCTGTCGTTTTCGATAATTTTCCTCGGCGCAAGCCCAGATGACTACGACGCACCGGCTTATGAAATCCCGGACAATGTTGTACACATAGAAATTCACTATCTGATGCTCTCTGACAGTGATGAACCACAGCAAAAGAAAAAGTTATTTGCACGAAAAGCAGATAAGGCTGCTCTGTTTGATCGCAATCAACAATTGCACGACATGCTCACTGATTCACAACAACAGGGCATCGATGTAGCAACAGAAGTTGTACGGGACTTCACCAGTTTGACCACTGGTAAAGATGTCATCACACGCAGTGATCTTTTCCATAGTGATGAGTCATGGAACACCATAAGAAACAAATATATTGATGCACCCGAAGGACTGGATTTTAATCATTTCTTCTGGACTGTCAGAACAATGCACGGGCCGCTTTTCACACTGGCAAAAATCGTTGAGAACGCACCGCCAGCAAACATGTATCACTCTGTATCTACAGGCTATGCCGGATACCTTGGCGCTATGCTGAAAAGTAAAACCGGCGCACCTTATATTATTTCTGAACATGGCATCTATACCAAAGAACGCGAAATCGATTTAGCACATGTGGACTGGATTCCCGAAGAGCTTGACCCCTTTCGTGTGGGCCTTGATGACAGCATGGGATACCTCAGACAAACGTGGATACGGTTTTTCCGATCTCTGGGCCGAATGTCATACAGTGCTGCCGATCATATTTACACCCTGTATAACGGAAACCGCTTACGACAAATAGAAGACGGTGCGCCCGAGTCACGCCTGACTATTATTCCCAACGGTGTAGCAGTCAGGTCACTTACGAATATCAGACGATCAGAAGATGCACCAGTGCCACCGGTACTGGCACTGATCGGACGGATTGTACCAATTAAAGATATAAAATCCTTTGTACGCGCAATGCGAATTATTATTGCCACAGTCCCTGATGCAAAAGGCTGGCTGGTAGGCCCGGAAGAAGAAGACCCTGACTACGTAGCTGAGTGCAAAGCACTGGTAGCAAGCTTTGGATTGGAAGACTCAGTACAGTTTTTGGGCTTTCAAAAACTCACAGACATTTTTCCACAGATCGGACTGACCGTACTGACTTCAGTTTCTGAAGGGCAGCCACTGACCACTCTCGAAGGTTTTGCTGCAGGCATTCCAACGGTTACGACAGATGTAGGTAGCTGTAGCGAACTAATCTATGGCGACACAGAAGAAGACCGCGCAATTGGTGCCGCAGGGGCAGTTGTACCAATCGCAAACCCTGCAGCATTTGCAGAGGCGGTAATACCGTTCCTGACCGATGACACCAGATGGCGCGCAGCACGAGACGCTGGTATTGCACGAGTCGAAAAATACTACGACGAAAAAGACATGCTGAATCGATATCACTCAATTTACGTTGATCAGATAGCCGGCTCGTCGGAAATGAAGCAAGCGGGAGGCCTGTAACATGGCAGGTATTGGTTTTGAACTACGCAAGTACCTTGATGATGATTCATTCAGCGGTACATTAAAAGCCTACGGTTTTGCAGGGCTGATCAGCGCCGGCCCGTGGGTACTTTCAATTCTCGGCGTAATGCTTATTGGTATTGTCGCTCTATCGCAAAAAGTCGGTGGCAGAGAAGTTGAACAGTTCACCACCTCAGTTACCTGGATCATGGGCTCATCTCTGGTGCTATCTGGTCTGTTGCAACTGGTGTTCACCCGTTTCATTGCTGACCGGTTGTTTGAAGGGCGTCCCGAACTGATCAATCCTAACTTATTCGGTGCCATGTTACTAACAACGCTCGTCAGTGGTCTGATCGGTGTTGCACTTCTACTCACTGTATTTAACGAATCTTTCAGTTATGAAGTGCTCATGCTTGGCAACTTCGTCACATTGAACAACGTATGGATTGTTGTAATTTTTGTCGCCGGATTAAAGCAGTTCAAATTAATTTTGTATTCATTCTTCGCAGGTTACGCAACCACAGTCTGCCTTTCTATTCTGCTGATCCCATACGGCATCAACGGGTTACTGGCAGGCCTGTTGGCAGGCCATGCGGTATTGCTCTTTTCAATGCTCGCGGTGGTTATACCGGAACACCCTGTCACTCACACTTCAACTGTGCGCGGCGACTTCATGCGACTGAAGCAAATATTCCCGGTACTGATATTTATTGGTCTTTTCTACAATCTGGGTATCTGGATAGACAAGCTGATGTTCTGGTTTTATCCCGGTACATCCGAAGTTGTTATCGGACCACTGCGTGCTTCCCTGATATACGATTTGCCTATTTTCCTTGCTTATCTGTCGATTATTCCAGGTATGGCAGTATTTCTACTGCGCATCGAAACAGATTTTGCAGAGGCGTACGACGGTTTCTTTAATGCAGTTCGTGGTAACGCGAGCCTGCAGGAGATTGAGACGCTCGGTAACGAAATGATCCTCGCAGTTCGTGAAGGTATATTCCAGATTATCAAAGTTCAGGGAATCACCGTTCTGATCCTGTATATGCTGGGACCAAAAATAGTTGCCTGGCTTGGTATTTCGGATAAGTTTATTCACCTCTACTACATCGATCTGGTAGGCGTTGCAGCACAGGTGCTGATGCTCGCCGTGCTTAACGTTTTATTCTACCTTGATCGCTTAAGTGACGCATTCTGGCTGACACTGACACTACTCATAAGTAACAGCGCGTTTACCTGGATAACACTACAAATGGGGCCAATGTTCTACGGTTACGGTTTTGGTCTCTCAATGACACTGACAGCGTTTGTCGGCATCTTCCTGTTGTCCAGTGAGTTGGAAAATATCGAATTCAGAACGTTCATGCGACCACGTGATGCTACCGCATAAAGAGTTCCCTACTATGAAATTCATACGTGCGTGCCTATACAAGAGCTTACTGACTTCCTGTTTGTTGATTACAGCTATCAACTTTAGCGCAATCAATCAGGTAAATGCTGCAGACAACCAAAATTCCGCAGACCCGGGAAGTATTGCGTTTTTCTATGGTGCAAATCCACCGGTAAGCAGCCTTTCGCAATTTGACCGACTGGTTCTTGAATCAGAAAACCTGAGACCTTCAGAACTTAATAATCTGAAGCAACACGGCAGCGATACCTATGCCTACCTGAGCATAGGCGAAGTAAGCTCACAGCGAAGCTGGGCCGACCTGATCAAACCGGAATGGACCCTCGGTGTTAATACCGAATGGAACAGCACAGTGTTGGACATGACCAATACAGGCTGGCATCAGTTTGTACTGCAACGCGTGGAGTTACTTTTACAGCAAGGCTTCGACGGGCTGTTTCTCGATACCATGGACAGCTACCAGCTGTATGCAAAAGACCAGGCAATGCTTGCCTCACAGCAAGCGGCACTTGCCAACCTGATCCAGAAGATCAAGCTTCAGCATCCGTCCGTAAAACTCATCTCCAATCGCGGATTCGAGGTGATGAATAAAATCGGTAAGCATCTGGAAGCAGTTGCAGCAGAATCGCTTTATTCCAGATGGAATAATAGCGCCGGTAGCTACCAGCCTGTCCCAATAGCTGATAGACAATGGCTTCAGGCAAAACTCACAGAAGCTAAAAACAATCATAATATCGATGTAATTGCGATTGACTACGTAGCACCGTCCGATCGTAGCAAAGCCCGTGAAGTGGCAGGTAAAATCTCGTCTCTCGGATTTATTCCCTGGGTAGCTAACCCTTCTCTTGACTATGTTGGTATTAGCAACCTCGAAGTTATTCCACGTGAAGTTCTTATGGTATATGACTCCACCTTGAACGGCCCGATTGAAGAAGCAGAAGTACATACTCTGCTGGCAATGCCACTGGAGTACATGGGTTATGTACCCATTTATCACAACATAGCAACAGACGGCTTGCCTCAGGGAATTTTGAAGGGTGCATACGCCGGTGTTGCTATTTGGAACCGAGGTATAGTGAAAGACAATGGTTATCCCGCATGGCTTGCAAAGCACATGGACGACGGGCTACCGCTGGCGATGTTCGGCTCTATCGGCACCCGGCTAACCGAGTCACTGGGCACCAGACTGGGTTTGAAGCAGGTAGACAACGTTGACCCTTTCTCACTCAGACCTAATACAAACACAAATAGCTCACTGATCGGGTTCGAATCTCCGGCCCCCGTGCGAATTGATCAATTCGGCATGGCGGTTGAAAGCAACGCACCGGGAAACACCAGTCACCTTAGATATACAGACAAATTCGGTTTATCAATCGACACAGTTATAACCGCTCCCTGGGGTGGCCTTGCTATACACCCCACTATTCTTGACCTCAGTTTCGACTCGTTTAGAAGGAAAAGCTGGATTATAGATCCGTTTGAATTTCTAAAAACATCATTGCAGCTGGTCGACGCACCAATGCCGGACATCACAACCGAAAACGGCCTGCGCCTGTGGTTTTCGCATATTGATGGTGATGCTTTGCCGTCCTGGGCAGAACTGCCCGGTCGCCAACTCGGCTCAGAGATCATTCGAGACCGAATCATCAAGCGCTATGAGCTACCCCACACGATTTCAATAGTCGAGGCAGAAATGTCTACCCCGGGTCGCGAAGGGCGCATGGAGAAAACTGCACGGGATTTGTTCGCACTCGACTACGTAGAAATTGCAACACATACCTATAGCCATCCGTTTCATTGGCAAAGCCTGCAAAGAGGCTCACTAAGCGGTAAACATAATTTATCAATACCTAACTACCGCTATGATCTCGATCGAGAGATTGGCGGATCTGCGGAATACATTAACGCCAATCTTGCACCACCCGGTAAAAAAACTAAGGTCATGCTTTGGAGTGGCGATGCAGTTCCACTGGCTGATGCACTGGCAACCGCAGATAAGTATGGTCTGATTAACATGAACGGCGGCAACACGACTATCTCAAAGAGTCAGCCGACGGTAGCTGCCATTAGTCCGAACGTCAGAACCGTAGGCGGCTGGACACAGGTTTATGCACCAATCATGAATGAAAACGTTTTTACCAATGAATGGCTTGGTCCGTTTGATGGCTTCCGGCGTGTGATTGAAACACTTGAAATGACTGAGCGACCGCGCCGCATAAAACCGGCAAATATCTATTACCATTTTTACGCCGGTACCAAGAAGGCCTCACTCAGATCACTCGAAGAAATTTATGACTGGTCGTTGCAACAGGACATTCTGCCCGTTCTGTCAAGCGAATATATCTTAAAGGTACCAAACTTTAGAACTGCAGGTGTTGCCCGTCATCTGGATGGTCGCTGGAAAGTCAGTGGGCTTGGGCCAATAAAATCATTGCGAACGCTGCAAAAGAACAGCTATCCGAATCTGGATGGCGCGCAATCTCTTATCGGCACGAAAGAAACGCATGATGCTACTTACATTCACACCGACGGTGCGAATACAGTGACATTCAGTATGCAATCATCAAAGCCTGGACGGACTCATTTAGTTTCGGCAAACGCTTTGATTAAACACTGGAAACGCCGCTCAGCCAACAGAATCAGCGTGCACTTCAAAGGTGACCTGCCGGTGACGTTCGAGCTCAGTGGCAAGCACTCCTACTGTGACTTTACTGCACACGGTGAAACAATTCGCGGCCAGTTAACACCGCACGGTAACACTCGCTTTAACTTATCAACAAAGGATACTGGCAATGCCACTATCGACTGTAAAACGTGAAAGCCTTATTCCCAGGTTACACCTGCTGAGTATCGCGCTACTGCTTACCATTGCCTTTGTCGCACTGATACCTTCCAGCGAAACGTTTACCTACTCAGCTTCCAGTTCACCTGAAAGCGGCGGCATAGATTCACTCGAAATTGCCTACTTGAAGGCTCGTGATGCATCCGGTGATTTGTCGGAAGATGAAATGCTGTCTGTTATTCATAACATGATTCGCAGTAAAAAGTGGCAACAGGCTCGAATCCTGATGGCGCAACGGCCGGATCTTGTGCTCGATCCACGGGATCAATTTTTATTGAACATGGAAACAGCATCGGCGGGTTTCTATGGTGCTGAAAATGAAGCACGCTCCGCATCCTACAAAGCTGAACTTATCGGTTTGATGCAGGGGCTGTACGATACGCCTGTTCTGCATGATGAAGGCACACTGACTCAGGCTGCCGAGTTCAGCGCTGATCTCGAACAACCGGATCTTTCATCACGCTACTACAGACTCATGGCAGAGAAATTTCCTGCCAAAGCCGCTGACAACTACGCCCTCTGCGGAAACGTACAGCGACGTTTTGGAAAGTACGGAGAAGCAGCCGATTGCTATCAAAACGCAATCGCAAGTGCCGATGATCCTGTGCAACGCAACCAGATTAACCTGACACTCGGGCGACTACACCAAAACAATAACAAGCGCCTGGCTGCAAAATCGACGCTTGAAAAAATGGTTAATGAAGTACCGGCGGATATACGTTCACTGACGAGAACTGCTGCATTTGCGCTCGAAACAGAAAGACCCGACCTCGCCTACCCTTTGTATGCACAGCTGGCCGATGTCGACGGTGGCAGAGCGGTCTTCTGGCTCGAAAAAGCGACCGTATGGGCTGAAGCTTCCAACCAGCCTGGTATTGCTGCCGAGTACGTTCTTTCAATACGTGATCTCAGCGACGAACAATTCATACCCGAGCTAAATCGCCGCCGTCAGGCGCTCCTGATTGCCGCCGGAAGAAACGAAGAAGCATTAGCGACTATGTACGAACGCATTTTAGCTAACCCGGACAGTGGCGAAGAACTGATAGAGGGCATTGCTCTCGCCCGCAGCATGGGAATGACGCAACAGGCACTGGAATGGAATGAAGAGCTACTTCGGATCAGACCGTTTGATCTCGAAGCCATGGTCAGACAAATAGACTTCGAAGTGGCTAGCAATCGTCTCGAAGAGGCACTGGCATGGAACAGAAAGGTTATTAAACAGGAACCCTATAACGTTGAGTTTGTTTTGCGACTGGCTCAACTGGAAGAATGGACAGGTGACGTAGATGCTGCGATGAAGCAGCGACAATGGCTGGCTACCAATCACCCTTCCGCTGCTAACGATCGTGAGCTTTTGCGATTAGCTGAGCTAAACTGGGATTCCAAAACAGCCGCAGAAACACTACACAGAATTGCACGTGCAACTCCACTAACCACTGAGGAGTTAATGAAGCTTGTTAAACTGTATGAGCAGGACGGCACACCAGACCTTGCAGCCGCAGCACTTGAAGAGATGCTTGGTGGTGATAACGATGCGATGATACTTCGCGAGCTCGCATCACTTCACACCCATCACATTAAATACGAAGAAGCACTGGCAGCCTGGGAGCAATTTGTTAGTCGTTTTGGCCGTTCAGCAGAAGAATCGCTGAACCGCACAGAGCTTTTATGGCGACTGAAACGACCGGATGAAGCAGTCGAGGTAGCCGCCCAGATTAATCAGTTCAACAGTAACGGCGCCAGCCAGTACCAACTTGCACTACTGACGGAACTCGGCTGGAGATACAGAAAGCCTGAGCTGGTCTACGCAGCCGCACCTTATCTGGACAAGCTCGATAGTGAGACATTCGGCTCCACCAACGGACGACGGATTGTGCAGTCTCTGATTGACAATAAAGACTATAGTCAGGCTATTGTAACCGCAGAGAACATGTGGCGTGAAACAGACGACATTTCGTTTTTACTTTCTGCAATACACATAGCTTTGAAAGAAAACGTCTATCCGCACTACGAACGGTTTCTGGACGCTGACGGTGACTTGCTGGAAGTTCGTGAAATACCCGAATACTGGCTCACTATCGCCGACTATCACAATAGAAATTCAGATACTGCGGCTGCTATCGAGACGTATCGCAATACACTGGCGATGCAGTCCGATAACATCAACGCAGTTGAAGGCCTTGTTTGGGCAATGCTTGGCAACGATACCGATAAAGCAGCGCTGGTTGAAACACTGGATGAATTTAAAGATGTTGCGACCGAAAAACCTTCACTGTGGCACCCTTACGCAGTGGGCTACCTGAGCGCTAAAGATCCGAATACAAGTTTGCGCTGGTTTAGCAAAATCATGGCGCAAGGCGACCATGACTACAACATACTGCTTTCATTTGCTGACGCTCTCGAACAAACAGACAACAACACGCATGCATTCAAAGTACGCCGCTACGCAATGCAACAACTGCTGCCACAAGTACTGGCAAGTACCGATGATAAAATCGATGACTTGAGCCGCGACTACATCTCTGTTCTTAGAAGTTACGGCAGTGCCGCCGAGAACGAAGCCTGGACAAAAAAACTGCTCACCGGTATAGAAGATGTGACACCGGAAGAAAGCGCCTGGCGTCGAGAACTGGCAGCCTCGTGGTATCTGGCAACACAAAGAAGCGACTACGCACGTCTTGTGATGACCAGAATACATGAACGCAGATTAGAGTCTCCCGCATGGCAACGCCTTGCCGTTGCATTAAACGAAAATGATCTGCCTGTTGTCAGGGATATACTGGCTGATACGAACAGCGAGTTAACCACTGGTGACGAGATTCTCGCCTTGCGTAAACTTGGCCACGAGCGTCAGGCCTTCATACTGGCAAAGAATACTCTGGCTAATAGTAACAACTCTGTTAACGAGCGTGATATTGCTCGCCAGCACCTGATGTCAATTCGCGGATCACGCCCTGGTTACTATGCAGGTATAGCGAGCCATTCCGAAATCGGCAACCTTAGCATTACAGAATCAGGCTTATCTCTCAG
Source organism: uncultured Granulosicoccaceae bacterium (assembly GCA_964649465.1). Lineage (GTDB taxonomy): Bacteria > Pseudomonadota > Gammaproteobacteria > Granulosicoccales > Granulosicoccaceae. The sequence goes on from CAZYRP010000041.1 coordinate 23,085, forward strand.
GCATACACTGACTGCAGCTGACCTGGGTTTTCAGGTCGACTACCGGGGCAATAGATTGAGCTCTGATGTCTTCGATGTGGCAAGTGCCGACGAAGACGACCTCGCGGTGTCTGCACACTTTGGTAATAGTACTCGCGGTGGGCGCTTAACCGCAGGCATAAACATCAACGGTGAAGATGATCTTAACTACACATCCGGTGAATACTATATTCGCGATCGCAGCGGCAAGAGAGAGCTGGTATCAGAGGTCGGGCTTAACGAAGTTGCAGATAAATCTGCAGTGTTCCGCATAGGAGCAAAGCAGAACAGAGCTGAAGTCAGCTTCCAGTCCACTTTCGGCAAACGTGAGTTTGTCCGGTTAAGTGGCAATGTTAATGAACTTGCCTCACGTTCAACTGATGAAAAAATTGCAAGAGGCGTTGGCGCAAGTATTGAAGTCGGTACAACCGGTACGGTGGGCAGCAACAACTGGAGAATGGGCTTTGTAGCAAGCGGCGAGCGCAATGACCTGGAGCCACTTTCAAATTTAAGCAGCTTCCTGTTGGATGAGTCCCAGCAAGTGGCACTGAGTGCCTCATGGTTTCGCGGCAATATTCGCTCAGACTATCCGTCTACCCCAAGTCCTCGATACCATGTTTCCGCAAGACTTGGTCACAGCTGGCCTTCAGACAATACCGGATTGCAGGTTCAGGCTGGTGCCGGATTCAGAGTACTGGGTAATGATGAACTCAGCCTGCAGCTGGAACACAGCAGCGATGCACTGGAAGTGTTTACTACTACCGAATCATTGTCTACATTCGGAATACAATATACCAACCATTTTTAAGCCCGAATTCAAGCTGGTACCTAAGGCAGAATTGTCAGCACCACCATGGTGCTGACAACCGAACATTCAGCCCGCTACTATTTCCACTACTACTTGCCCAACTACTGCCCAACTATTGGAAGTCCAGTACCTCATGCGCGGTTGATTCAGGCCCTCCTCCTTTTTTCTCACTGCCAGAGACAACGTGTATTTTGCTATTTATCACGGCAGCAGCGCCTCCATGTCTGCCAACTTGCAAAGGACTTAACGTGCGCCAGGCATTAGTAATTACATTGTAGGATTCAACGCTGTCAAGCGCATCATCTTGAGTATTTACTTCACCACCAATGAACACTACCTCCTGCCCCACTGATACTGCCATGGCCCCGGCTCTTTCAGTAGGTATCCGCTTCGCGTTAGACCACTTTCCAGTGCTCAGGTTGTACACATCAGTAGCCGAAACTGTATTGACAAACGGGTTGGGGAAAATCGTATTACGACCTGCTGCAACGACCAGTCGGTTATTACTTACCGACACACTTAAGTGATCACGCGCGTTAGGAGCATCTGATAACACCTGCCATTGACCGGTCGATGGATTAAAACTGTCCAGCCAGGCTTTCGCCCCGAGCCTGTGGCCATTAGTGTTACCGCCTACAATGTATATCAATCCGTTGTGTAAAACCGCACCTGCTGAGCCGCGTCGACGGCTCTGAGGAATGGTCCCTTCCTTTGCCCATCTGTTCGTGGCCGGAGTGTAGGTATAGATATCTGCAACTGAGGTTTCATCCGGGTACGGACCGGTGAACGCACCAATCACCCAGATCTTGTTGTTATACACAACTGGCTGAAAGTGATTTAACTGGATCGGTGATGCAGCCTTAAGCGTCCACTTGTTGGTGGCTGGATCATAAATACTGACACCACGCGTGCCTCGTCCGCCGAGGACATATAGTTTACCGTTGTAGTTAACACCGGCAGCCTCGTGTCTGCGCAGGACGGTGCTGCCATCCGAGCTATTCTGAAAGTTCCATCGACCACCAAGATCCGGCAGGCCTGCTGAATTGTCAGACGATGCATCATCGTTGCTGCGAATTGTCTGTGACACCGGCAGTTCGGTATCGCTAACAGTGGCGCCAGTCACAATATTTTTGCACACGACGTCATCACCCAATGTCAGATCGCAATCGAGCGTGCCATTGTGGGTTTCTTTTAGCAAAACAAACTGATCCAGTTCAAAACCATCTTCTCTGGCATAGAAAGTAATTTTATTCGGCCCTGCGGCAGGAACATCAACATAGATCATTTTCCGCTCGCCACAATGCTCTTGATTTGTACGCTGTGCAGCAGTCCAGACCCATCTGCGCTTGGCACACGTTTGTATGCGCTCACCACTGTCCGGTGTGGTACCGTTTATACCAACGTGAATGCCGTTGTCTTCCAGACCGGTTGAATAGGTTTTAACATACACAAGATACCTTCCGGCTTCCGGCACATTGACCAGATAATCAATACTCGGTCCCGGGCCGGCATTGCCCCACAAACTACCGTCCGGGCCACCTGAAGTCGGATCATTATGCGTTACGCGCGTATCGGGTAACAGCTCCAGATTGGCTTTACCACTCGCCGTATTGTTGTGCGGCCCATCAGGGTCATCCGCAACATTCGGTATGCTGGTTGGACTGGTTAACATCCAGCGATCATTTTTTTCTGTGTAATCTTCCGCCTCAATACGCACCGCAATGAAATTATCACTCAACCTTATAAAAGTATCTGCTGCAGAAACATCAGTATCAGATACAACTACAGTGGCATCTGGTCCCGTATTGGCCGGGGTAAATGATGCATTCTTTGTAAGAACCATTTTGTCCAGTACTAAACCGTCCTCACGCATCCACAGATTTATCACGTGTACACCGGCGCTCGGTATTTTCACCGTAACACTGCCACCACCACGCTTTTGCTTCGACCACGTCCAGCTGTCAGGGAAATTTTCCAAGACCTGAGCTGTGCTGTTATTATTGTTGATCCCTACATGAACGCTATCATTCTGGCCACTACTGTTGGAATCACCCCAGCCTCGCAACCAGACAGTGTAAGTACCGGCTTCTGCAAAAGGCACCGGATAATTTATTACCGCAGATCCGTTTGAGTTACTTTTGAGTTTGCCGGTATTCGGTGTCGCCTCCAGGGCGCTGCCGCTGGCGCCAGACTTGTTCACGACCAACCATTGATGTGCACCATCTGCAGATCTGGAACCATAACCTTCTAACTCGATTGACAGAGTATCGCTGTCAATCTGCGGATCAGTTGCCGTGTCGGCTATGTTATCTGTTTCCTGCTCAGTATCGGTTTGCAGGTCTGTCTCTGCATCAATAACAGTTGCAGATACATTCAATGCCACAGGCCCACTACCGACAGGAGTAAACGACGCATTCTTCGTTAGCACCATCTTGTCCAGAACCAGGCCATCTTCACGCATCCACAGGTTTATGACGTGTACACCGGCGCTTGGTATATTCACAGTGACACTGCCACCACCACGCTTTTGCTTTGACCACGTCCAGCTGTCAGGGAAGTTCTCCAACACCTGTCCCGTGCTGTTGTTATTGTTGACCCCTACATGAACGCTATCATTCTTACCTGCACTGTTGGAATCACCCCACCCTCGCAACCAGACTGTGTAAGTTCCAGCCTCTGCAAAAGCCAACGGATAGTTCATCGCTGCAGATCCATTTGAGCTGTTCTTAAGTTTTCCGGTATTCGGTGCTGCTTCTACAGCGCTTGCGCTTGCCCCCGACTTGCTTACCACCAGCCATTGGTGCGCACCATCCGCAGTTTTGGAAGCATAACTTTCTACTTCGATTGCCAGCGTATCGCTATTAATCGGCTGTTCCGTTACTGGTTGATCAGTCTCTGGCTGATCCGACACTGCGATTGTTTCAGTGTCAGTGTCTAGCTCTGGCTCTGGCTCTGGCTCTGGCTCTGGCTCCGCAACAGTTTCCAGCTCTGGCTCCGCATCGACATCGGCCTCTGGCAAACTGTCATCGTTGGCGGATTGATTTAACGAAAGCATCTGACCATCGACAGGAATGAATGATCCATCTTTGGTCAGTATCATTTGATCCAGTGTTAAACCGTCCTCACGCATCCACAGGCTTACTACATGCTCGCCAGGGCTTGGTACAGTCACCGTGACACCACCTGCGCCTCGCTTTTTGTTAGACCAGCTCCAGCGGTCGGGGAAGTTCTCAAGTACCTGAGCAGTACCGAAATTATTATTGATACCGACATGAACACTATCGCTCTTGCCTTCATTACCAACGGTATCGCCCCAGCCTCGCAACCACACATGGTAAGTACCCGCTTCTGCAAAAAGCATTGAATAATTCATCACCGCAGAACCATTCGGATTACTATTAAGCTTGCCAGCATCCGGCGTGGTTACCATAGCACTACCAATAGCACCCTGCTTGCTGTCAACAACCCATTGATGTGCACCACCGGAAATTTTGGAGTTGTAGCTTTCTACTTCTATTTTTAACAACGCGTCGACTACCTGAGCCTCTGACTCAGCTTCCACTTCCGCAGTCGTTTCTTCTTCTGACTCTGCTTCCGCCTCTGCTTCAATTTCCGCTTCGGCTTCTGTCTCTGCTTCCGCCTCTATCTCTGCTTGCGCTTCTGTCTCTGCCTGCGCTTCTGTCTCAGCTTGCGGATCCGATACAGGATCAACGACTTCAGTATCAGTAGTTTCACTATTTTCTACTATTTCAGTTCCACTATTACCACCACCTGACTGATGCGGAATAACTTCTATTGCTTTAATGGCGGGATTCTGGACGATGTGCGAGAAGCTGATATCAAGAGTATCATCTGTTGATACAGTTAAAGACTGAACCACAGCCGCATACCCGCCAACATTTGCGTAAATATCAAAATCGTTTAGCGATTGATCTTCAATCTGCACTGAAAATACCCGACCGCCTGACGATTGCGCACCAAAGTAAGTTTCCGCAAAGTACAAATTAACATCGTAAGTGCCAGGCGTCACCGGCAACTGCCAATGCATATCCGGCCCAGCCGGGGAGTCATATCTTTCGGTTTCAAACAATGCTTCAGGTATGGCCTGATCTATATTTGTTGTATTGACAGGTGAGTTGCTAAACCATTTGTTACCGGTGTTAACAAAGTTCCCGGTGTCTGCCGCCCAGTCACCGCCAGCGTCAGGTATCGCAGGACCACCTGCGTTTATTCGATACAAAGGTGCAGCGACAGCACCCTCGTCAGTAACAACAACTGAAACTACCTCAGTAGTCGACAGTTCACCGTCATGAGCTGTAATAGAGAGAGTGTAGTTGCCGGCTTGACTAAAAGTAACACTGGTTGCCGGATCCGTTGCATCCGCTATATTGACGTTGTAACCACCTGGTGCAAGCCAGCTGTGGCCAACGTTATCGTTTGGCAGTCCGTCATCTGTGACAGTTGCAGGAAGATTCACAGGAACATTAGTGGTAGCGTGTATTTGCTCTGCTACAGTCACAACCGGTGCGCTATTAGTAATTGCTTCATCGCCGAGTGGCTTGACGCTGATAAAATCCCATGTTGCCGGAAAAGGTTGCGCGCCAACTGATGTCGAAATTATACCTACAGCCAGCTTGGTTGGATTATTAAGCCAAGCGGCCGGAAATGTCGTTGCCGCATCCGCTGGAATCAGCGCGCCGGTCTGACCGTTCCTTGTTACCTGATAAAACGCAGTGGCAAGAGCTGAGGCGGGATCAACTTCAATATATAGATCAACATAGTCAGCATTGAGAATATCAGCCGGTGTATTTTGCTCGTAAACACGCGCGCCTCCTACCTCGCTTGCAAACTGAAGACCGCCATTGCTACCAGCACTGTTCATCACCAATTTCAGGTAGTTGTCCTGATCACCTGTGCCAATAAACATTCCCATGGACTGCCAGTTTTTCGGGCTGAAGCCACTAAACGGTGCGAGCACCCGGGTGTGCGCTCGAAAGACAGGGCTTGATGAATTCACATTGACACCAAACTGAAACGCGTAGTCCTGATTATTTTTGCCAGCTATCGGATCACCGCTGGTTACGTTATCTACAGTAACCACACCTGCCGCACCACTAATGGTCATTTGGTTCAGATCAAATTGATCGCGATAATTATCAACGCCATTGGACATCAGGCCACTAAAACCCAGGTTAGCAATAAAACCCGCATCAGCTCCGTCGTTTTCCCACTGATAGTCCACACCCAGACTGGTACCTGCACCATTTGCAGCGTCTAGTGCAAACGGATCGTTATGATCGCTAATACCATCGTTGTCGTCATCCGGGTCTGTGAGATCAGAGATTGAATCACCGTCTGCATCTGTTGGAGTATCTGCTGCAGAACACGGATCAGTGTTGTTAGCAAGTTCATCAGCATCGGTATAACCATCGAGATCGGCGTCTTGTCCCAGGTTACCGGCAACACAACCGGATGAACCACCGCCACCGAAGTCTTCCGGTTCAAATACAACAATACTGTTACCCTGGAAGTCAGCGGCCCATATAGTGCCGGGAAAGATGTCTGCATCTCCCTGTGCCGTCACATCGAGCGGCAGGGTACCGACGTTTGAAAACATAATATCGCTGCTGTCCAGCTCGCCGTTTTGATCAAACGCCACACGGTAAATCTTATTATTGAAGGAAGCCGCTAATAAATTTCCCTGCATTAAACCGCCAAAATTTGACGCCTTGTACTCGGCAATCCCGTTAGTCGATGAGGGCAAACTCACCAACATATCGTTTTGCGGGTCAACACCGTTTCCGTTGGTCCCGGCACCACGATAATCGCACTCCACAGGGTTACTCCAGGGCACTGGCGACTGCGGGTTACTCGAGTTGAAGGTATTGTTATTGTTACCTCGTGTAGGATTAGCATGTCCCGCGTAGTAGCCCTTGCCTGTGATCAGGTGCAGCGCATCGTGCTGCGTCTGACCAGGCTCACTGACGCCGTTGGTACAGTTTCCTTGCGTACCGTTTTTAACCGGTATACCACCCCACCCGGAGTTGGGACCATTGTCCCATGAGTACATGCGACCATTTTGCATGAGCACTACATCGTAGGGATTTCTGAATCCAGGTGAATAGATCTGTACTGGCCCACCACTGACGAGCATCGCCTGATTCTTACCACGATTGCCACCAAACGGATCGTTAAAGTCGTTACTGCCATTTCGATCTTCATCGTCAAGAGTCGGCAGATCATAGGTGCTGTTACCAATCTGTAGCAGATCTATCTCGAGGATGGCGGCGCTTAATGCATACTCTGGCAGGAATGCGAAGTTGTTTGAGGTTCCGCCCATGTTAGTGTTACCACCAACAGCTAAATAAAGTTTTGTGCCGCTCGCATTAGCAGTTATACCATTAGTGTGATGATTTTCTTCCGAGCGCGGGAGCCCGCGAACCAGATCAAGCTTTTGCCAGCTATTACCAGATTTTATCAGCCTGGAGAGAATACCTGAGTTTGTATCCAGATTGGTTGTTGCACCACTCGGCCCGCCACCGATTCGCGGATCACTTGAATGTACATAAATAACCGGCTGATTCGCTGTTCCGGTAACGTACAACCCGGTTACAAGGCGATTTTTTAAGCCGTTATTAACAACACCGTTGTCGTTGTGATTTTTTATATTCTTTATCAGGTGGATAGTTTCACTGCCAACCACTTTGTAGCTGTTCGAATTGGTTCTCTCAACTTCATATACTTTTATTAGCCCATCAATCAGTGCAACATACAGCCTGCCATCAGGACCGAACTGAAGTGACGTAGGTTTCTGTACATCCGAACCACTCAACTTACTTTTACCAAACGGGAAAGATAAAGGATTTGCCGCAGCAATGACCGGCTGATCCGAAACTGTGCCTGTGCCGAACAGGCTAACAAGCTCAACGTTTTCCTGAGTGTTAACCACCAGCCGCCCGGGGATATCACCGCTTCTTTTTGGGGCGAAAGTAATTTGCAACTCAATAGTCTGCCGGGCTGCAATAGTTAGTGGCGCGTTGTGGCTTAATGAATAGTGGGGCGAATCATGTTCATCGAGAAAAAGATTACTTACTGTCACCGCATGATTCGCACTCCTGTTAGTCAGAGCAACCGACTTCGCCAGTTTCTCACCAACAACGACATTGCCAAAATCGAGCTCAGATTGACTCACAGCCAGCGCGGGTCCATCTGCCGGCACCCAGTCGCTTTGTTCTGCGACAGCGGATGATCCAGACGCGATATCACTATTGGCGATATCAGTATTCGACAGCGAATTAAATTCGTATCGTGCAATCTGATACCCGAAAACAGTGATACCTATCACCGCGACAACTGCCAGCGCCTTACCGGTGGATTTTGAAAAATCCGTCATGCCGATTCTCCTTAGCGCAGGTCACAGCGATTCCATTCCGCCGATTACCCGTGCGCAATTCTGGTTAACAAGAATTGTTATCTACACTAGGGGTATCGGCTGTTTTAGCACGGCTTGAATGATGGCCAGAACATGAGCATGTTCACAGTGCTCGTCGGTATTGTTAAAGGATCAGTTATGCACTTACTCACTGGTGTAAAGTAGTAACAATTGTTCCGCAAAGGAATATTGGCAAGCACGTAATAGTGAAAATTATTTCTCTTACCTTTCACCAGATGCCGGGTAAAAAAAAACCCGGCATAGCC
>CAZYRP010000042.1:0-31457 GCA_964649465.1 uncultured Granulosicoccaceae bacterium
CCCGGCACAAAACGTTTATAGCAGAGCTATGAGGCTTTCTTCATTTCGGCAGCTTGTGCTATCACAACTTCGGCAACGTTGGCCGGGCACGGGGCGTAGTGAGAGAATTCCATAGAGAATTGCCCGCGGCCTGATGTCATGGTTCTCAGGTCGCCAATGTAGCCGAACATTTCACTCAGTGGTGCATCTGCTTTGACTCGAACACCGGTGACGCCTGCTTCCTGACCCTGAATCATGCCGCGACGGCGGTTCAGGTCACCAATCACATCACCGACGTGATCTTCCGGTGTGAATACGTCAATCTTCATGATCGGCTCAAGCAGCTGTGGGCCGGCTTTTGGCATTGATTCCCGGTACGCGGCACGAGAGGCAATTTCAAAGGCTACAGCCGAAGAGTCAACTGCATGGAAGCCACCGTCATTCAAAGTCACTTTGAAGTCGAGACATGGGTAGCCTGCAAGCACACCGTTTTCGATACTTTGCTTGAAGCCTTTTTCAACTGCCGGCCAGAATTCCCGAGGTACGTTACCACCAGTTACCTTTGATTCAAACGTGAAGCCGGTACCCACTTCTGCAGGCTCGATGGTGAATTCGATCTGTGCAAACTGACCTGAACCACCAGTCTGTTTTTTGTGCGTGTACTTGTCTTCAACCGTCTTGGTAATTGTTTCACGGTAGGCCACTTGTGGCTTACCCACTTCAACATCAACGTCATGAGTACGCTTCAGGATATCAACTTTGATATCGAGGTGAAGTTCACCCATACCTTTAAGAATGGTCTCGCCACTTTCTTCGTCGGTTTCAACATGGAACGAAGGATCTTCCTGAACCATCTTGCTCAGTGCCAGACCCATTTTCTCAGAGCCGCCCTTATCTTTCGGAGACACAGAAATTGAGATAACCGGATCTGGAAATACCATCGGTTCAAGCGTTGCCGGGTTTTTAACGTCTGCAAGCGTGTGGCCTGTCTGTACGTTTTTCATACCAACAATCGCGACGATATCACCTGCTTGTGCGCTGTCGAGTTCTTCACGGGAGTCGGCGTGCATTTCTACAATACGGCCGATACGTTCTGTTTTACCGGTAAAGGTGTTTAGAACGTTTGTGCCCTTGGCAAGCGTGCCGGTATAGATACGTGTGAACGTAAGCGCACCGTAGCGGTCATCCATAATTTTGAAAGCCAGCGCTCGCAGTGGCTTGCCCGGGTCGACAATGGCGAATTCACCAGTTTCGTTACCTTCAAGATCAACTTCCGGCTGAGGTTTAACTTCAGTCGGATTGGGCAGGTAATCTACTACCGCGTCGAGTACGTTTTGAACGCCCTTGTTCTTGAATGAACTGCCGCAGAATGTCGGGAAGAAAGCCAGCTCGATGGTACCTTTGCGAATGCATCGCTTCAGAGTTTCCATGTCAGGCTCTTCACCTTCAAGGTATTTTTCCATCGCATCGTCGTCCTGCTCAACGGCAGTTTCCACCAGCTTCTCACGATACTCTTCGATCTTGTCTGCCATATCGGCAGGTGGATCAGTTATTTCGTAAGCCATTGGGTCACCAGTGCTGTCCCACACCCACGCCTTACGGGTCAGCAGATCAACAACACCAGTGAAGTCATCTTCAATACCAATTGGCAGTGTCATAACCAGAGGAACAGCGCCGAGTACGTCTTCAACCTGTTTGGTTACACGATAAAAGTCAGCACCCATGCGATCGAGCTTGTTAACGTAGATAATACGTGCAACGCCTGATTCGTTTGCATAGCGCCAGTTGGTTTCCGACTGAGGTTCTACACCACCGGAACCGCAAAATACACCAACACCACCGTCAAGAACTTTAAGGGAGCGATAGACTTCTATGGTGAAGTCAACGTGGCCCGGGGTATCGATGATATTTAATCGGTGATCATTCCAGAAACAGGTAGTTGCTGCAGACTGAATGGTGATACCGCGTTCCTGCTCCTGATCCATGAAGTCTGTGGTCGCCGCGCCGTCGTGAACTTCACCGATCTTGTGAATCTTGCCAGTCAGTTTCAGTATGCGCTCCGTCGTCGTGGTTTTTCCCGCATCGACGTGGGCGAAGATCCCTATGTTTCGGTATAGCGTTAAGTCAGTCATGTCGTTTCTCAAAGATAAAAAGCACGGGTGTTAAACACCAGTGCGCGTACGGCTCAGGCCGAGGGGTCAAATCCGCGTTGCCCTCGTTGATCACGTTGTGAGATCGCACGTGGCAAAGCGCTATGTATGCGCGGCTTTTACAACCGGTAATTTGCGCCACCTATAGCAGTAAACGTCTGAACAGGCGAGAAAATCGCTGTCGACAGCAATCTACAAGGTCCGGTATTTACGATTTTCGCTGACAGCAGTGAATATGAATTGCTTTGTCAACTTAGCCGGTGTGGCGGCGACTTGCTAGCGCTGCGGAATATAGGCGAATGAGTACTGATTTTCAAGGTAAAACGAACTAAATGCTCGTTTTCGAGAGGATTTGCAATGTTCTGACAAAAATGGGCTCAATTTATTTAAATTGCAGCCGCCAACTCGTCATCTGAAAAATGGTGATGGAGTGTTCAGGCGAAGTGCCATCAGGTGCTTTCTGTGATTTGGTCAGAAATCGCGCACCCTCCGTCCACACAACGAAAAAGTAAGGATCGACGTGTGATTAAAAACATAGCAAAACTGATGTGCTTGCTGCCCCTGCTATACGGAAATTCGGCGAGCGCAGGAGTGGATTGCACCCAATCCCCGCATACGCGGCTCGAGATTGCCATTTGTGGCGAGCCGGTATTGAGTGCCATTGATCGGGAATTGACTGACGCGGTCACTCGGGCGCAGAAACAAGGGATCATCGACCGTCAAGAGTCTGTTGATCAACGCAACAAGATTGCACGTCAATGCTGGCGCGAAGTCGATGAGACGCTTATTTCCTGTCTGCATAACGCTGAGTTGCAGGCATTGGAGTGGGTGGCCTCCAGGCTTGGTGAGTTCGATGGTGATGCTGCTGGAATAAGTGACCGTGTTGGACAGCGACTTCATGAAGGGCTGGCGCACCAGAAATTACTGCTGCAAAAACAACTCATGATTGCCGAAAGCCGGATGCGTCGCACTGGCAACCCGGATCTGACTGTCGCGACAATAACTGAGCTGATGCAACTAAACGAACGGCAGCAGCAACTGCAGCCTAATAATGGTGCTGCAAGCCATGCTGATGCTGATCAGTCGATTGCACAGCTTGAGCAGAAGCTTGTGACTGGCTGTAATCATTCTGTATATGGAAAGAAATGGCGCAGGATGGTTAAGCGCTACGAATTGAGTTGCGACACATTGAAAAGTAAGCAGCCTGAACTTTACAGCGCGGTTGATTAAAGAGGAGATCGATCCTATACGGGTAAGCGGGGTGACTAATACCATGGCTCGAAAAAACAACTGGTATAGTCGCACTAAATAAGTGATTAAGCGAAATCTGCGTGACACACTGCCTATTGTTTGATAGTGACGGTACTCTGGTTGATAGTGAAGGAATAAATACCGAAGCATTGGCCGACGAATTGGCGCTGCATCATATCGCTGAAGATAAAGGCTCGCTCCTGGTGCGCTACCGCGGCTGGCAACTTAAAGCAATGCTTGCTGAACTCAGTGAGCTTCATGGTGTTAAATTAGACTCTGCCTTTGAAACTGCGTTTCGTGCCCGTGCAAGCCGTTATTTTGCAGAAAAACTGGAGCCGGTGGCCCACATACGTAAGGCACTGCTGCAGTTGCATCACTTAAAGTGTGTTGCTTCGAATGCACCGATGAATAAACTGACGCAAGTGCTGGATAAAACAGAATTGTCCCAATTCTTCGATGGCAACCTGTTCAGCGCCTATGATATTTCAAGCTTTAAACCGGATCCGACACTGTTTTTACATGCAGCACGGCAGATGGGATTCGATGCTGCAAAGTGCATTGTGATCGAAGACAGTGAAGTTGGTGTGCAAGCTGCGAGGGCAGCGGCTATGAAATGTGTTTACTATAAACCGGGTGGTAACGGCGTTGTGAATGGCATAGCGTCCAATGTGGTAAGTATTTCCAGTATGCTTGCGTTGCCAGCGGCTATTGCGGAGCTCGAAATTCAGGTCTGAAACTTAGATATTGGGCGCGAGTTTTATTTTATCCAGCGCTGAGAATAAATGCCGGACAGGCGAATAATGCAGAGGTGATTTTGGCCAAAACCGACGTCGGACAGTGTGAGCTTTGCAAACGAAAGTCAATGTTGACCGCTCATCACCTTATTCCACGCAAATTGCATCGGCGCAACCATTTCAGGAAAAAATTTGCCAAAGCCGATCTGCAGAAGACTGCTTTAATCTGCCGGGATTGCCATAACGGTTTGCATAAGTTGTACGATGAAATGCAATTAGGCAAAACTCTGAATACAGTTGCCAAGCTCATGCAGGATCCGACGGTGAAAAAACACGTTGAATGGGTTGCCCGTAAGCGCACGCATTGGCAATGAACTACAATACAGGGGAGTCTGCACTTAGTGAGTGGTGTGGGCAAGCTCGCGGGCGTCATAAGCCTGCTCTTTATCTGGAACTAACGCTTCGAACGTCGTGAATAACCCGCTTGAACCTATACGCGTAGAATTTTCTGACATATTAGTCTGGCTGAAAGAGTCGTTTTTGTTGTTTCGTCGCCGGCCAACTTTATTTCTTGCTGTCTCTGTAGTGTTCTTTTTTGTTTGCTACAAAGTAAGGATTACCGGTTACCTGACTTTTTTTATTGCCCTTCTGCTTTGCCAGGTCAGTCTGGTTGTATCTATTGTGGTTGCGCGGTGCGCTGATGAGTCCAGGCCACTGACTTTAAATATCTGGTACCGGAGTCTGCTCAACAGTATTGTGCCGGTACTCCTGTGTGCCGCATTTTATGTTTTGTTGTGGGTTCTCGCATCAAAACTTGCAAGCATGTTTTTTCTTGATGACGTGGTTGATCAGACCAGTGGGCCTCCGCCTATTGACGCTTTGCAGTGGCTGTATCCCGGTACGGTTTCGCTGTTTGTCGTTTATATCGGAATCATGGTAACGACCATGTGGTTTCTATTGCCACTGGCAGTTTTTCATAGAATGGGTTTTGTCGATCTGGTGCTGTTTGCAAAGCAGGGGGAGCGCAAGAATTTCCCGATTATAGCTGCCGCCAGCTATCTGCCATTTATGGTGTTTTTTATATTGTTTGTATTTAGCGAGTTGGCGTTGGTGGTAGCGGTAGTCGCTCTGCCACTATTTGCAATCTACATGTATGTGAGCTTCCGGCATGTATACATGGGACGTAAAGAAAGCCAGCCCGCAAAGGTAGCTGCGGTTGAGGCAGTACCCGCGGAATCTGGGTAATAGAACAGCCTGAGTGTTGTTCTTGTATTCGGGCCGGGTAAAAGTATCAGCTGATATTCGACTCAGGCTGGACGCCGGCGACGGCTTCTTCGTTTGCTGGCTCCGGATACTGATCCACCTGCTACGGTCATATCACCGTGTAGTTGAGAAGTTGCACCGACTGACACTTCACCAAGTTCTGCGACTATTTCTTCGAGTGTGGGTGACGCACCTCGTTGGTATCCATCCAGAGCTTCTTTCATTGCTCTGATGTGTTCCGGTGATGTGCCGCAACAGCCGCCTATAATGCTTGCACCGGCATCGAAAGCCAGCTGTGCATAGCGTCCCATCAATTCCGGTGTACCGTTATAGACAATCTTACCGTCAACGTATTCGGGTATTCCGCAGTTGGCTTTTGCAATTAAAGCCGGCGGCTCAGGGAATTCGGTACAGCTCTTTTTCATGTTCATCATCGCCGCAACTACCTCTGCAGCACCTACGCCGCAGTTGGTGCCGCAACCGGTGAGATCGGGCAGCATTTCTGAAGCGAGCTTGATGATATCGGCGGCGGTTACGCCCATCATGGTGCGGCCATTGGTATCTATGCTCATGCTGAAAACGATTGGCAGTTTGGTGGTTCTGGCACCCAGGAATGCTGCCTGCGCTTCTTCCAGAGAGGAAAGGGTTTCGATCCAGATGATGTCGGCACCTCCGTCTGCCAATGCCTGTGCCTGTTCGGCGAATGCCTCTGTGGCAGCCTCAATGGTCAGCGTACCTGCCGGTTCGAATATTTCGCCGGTCGGGCCAATGTCACCGGCGACAATTACTTTGCGACCGCTTTTGTCCACAGCTTCACGCAGCAGCTCGGCGGCGCGTTTATTTAGCTCTGTGACGCGCGTCTCGCCGTCGTGCAGCTGTAACCGGTATCGATTACCGCCGAAGGTGTTGGTCAACACCAGGTCTGAGCCTGCTTCAATAAAGCTCTCGTAGTGACGAGTAACGCGGTCGGGGTGATCAGCGTTCCAGAACTCTGGAGAATCACCAGTTTGAAGCCCCATGCTAAAGAGGTTGGTGCCGGTTGCACCATCTGCGAGGATATAGCTTTTTTCCTTCAGAAACTCAGTAATGATGTTATTCATAGCTTTTTGTTCTTGGTTCTTTTAATACTGCGGGCTTAGCAATTCTTAGCCATTGCTGCTGACTTTGGGAACTCTCGACCCGGTTTCTTTGTGTTAGCCTGTTCAACGACTAACAAGCCATTAGACAAGAGGCTGGCTTTTGAGCATTGATTCCGGTAACGGGGTATCGAACTCTCTCATATCAAGTTTGGATTTGTCAGATCCGTCTGCAGTAGTGTTGCCAGTGGCCGCAAAGGAGCTGCTTAAAGCAACCCGGGAGTGCGGATTTATCTATGTCCGTATAAGTAAAGAGCACGCTAGCATATTAGAGAATATACGTCGTGCACAGCGCTCATTTTTTGCTCAATCAGTAGCGCAAAAGAGTGAAATTGCGATAGATGTAAACAACCGGGGCTACCTGGCTGAAGGCATGGCGCAAATGCACGGCGCTGTGCGGCGTGATCAGAAGGAGGTTTTTTTCTGGGGGCGTGAGGCAGACCATACCGATCCAGACGTAATCGCCGGTTTGCCATTGTGTGGTCCTAATCAGTGGCCGGAACTGACCGGTTTTCAGGATGCTGTTCTTAGTTACTCGTCAATGATTCAGTCGATTGGCGATAAGCTGCTGGAAACTATTGCCGTATCTCTTGATGCGCCTCCTTCTTTCTTCAAAACCTACTACGAGCGATGCATGCTGCGTGGGCAGCTGTTGTGCTACCCGCCAACTGAAAACCATCCGGATCAGTTCGGTGTAGCACCCCATAGCGATTTTGGTTGTATCACACTGTTGTTGCAGCAGAGTGCAGGACTTGAAGTGATGTTCCCAAACGGTGAGTGGGTGCCGGCACCACCTGTTGAAAATACGCTGGTTGTAAACATCGGCGATTTACTTGAACGCTGGTCTAATCACCGTTATCCGTCTACGAAACACCGGGTACGCAATTTGAGCTCCGATGCTCGCTACTCAATAGCCATGTTTTATGATCCTAACCCGGGTGCAGTAATAGATTCGACTGATGTTCTGCCGGGTGAATCCGCTAAGTATCCACCGGTAAAAGCAGCTGAATATATTCTCGGCCGTAACAAAGGTGCTTTTGATCATTATAAGAAAAACACCTCAGCTTGAATTGCGCGGGAGTTCAAATTGCAAGTGTCATAAAAACGCTATGCGGATCTTCCACGTACGTGTCGTAAGGTTTGCAATAAGTGAAGCCGAATTTTTGATAGAGCGCTCTGGCAGCGGCAAAATCAGGCATTGAGCCAGTTTCGAGATAAAGCGTTATTAAATCCAGCTCGCGCGCCTGGTTTATCAGGTGCTGCAGTAACAGTGATGCAACTCCGGTGCGACGAAGGTTGCTATTGGTTCTCATTGATTTAATTTCAGCGCTGCTGGAATCCAGAAACTTCAATGCCGCAACTCCGGCAAGGTCATCAGTTGCGGTCCACGCTGCCCAAAACTTAACCTCTGGTGCTTTTAACCCGGCGACATCCAGCGCGTGTACGGAGTCCGGTGGCGACTGACTTGCCATTTGTTGCAAGTGCTCGTGCAGCAGGGTGAGAACCCTTGGGTTCGTAAGGTTGTCGAGTCGAATATCAATTGGCTGTGATTTCATCCTGTTGTAATGATACGTCGTAATACCGCAAGTGTGGGGGAGTTTCAGTGCGTGAAAGAGCTAATTACGGGTTTACCGCTGAGGACGCGGTGGTAGTATTAAGAGTCAACGAAGGAGAGAAACATGAATCTTAAACCAGCACTTATTGCAGTTGCCGCATCTCTGGCGCTGAATGTACCTGCGGCCCTGGCTGAGAAGTGGGACATGCCCATGGCCTATGCTGCGACAAACTATCATTCCGAGCACGGCGTGATGTTCGCTGATAAAGTTAAGGAATACACAGACGGCAAAATGGAAATTACCGTGCACGCGGGTGGTTCACTATTCGGTGGTGCCGATATCAAGCGAGCTATTCAGACCGGGCAGGCACCTATTGGTGAACGCATTATGTCGGCACACGCCAACGAAGAGCCATTGCTTAACTGGGACAATCAACCTTTTTTAGCAACCACTTATAAAGATTCTGCCAAACTCTGGGAGGCGGCGCGAGATACCGTTAATGAAACGCTTAGTGACATGAACCTTGTAGCGCTCTACACCTGTCCGTGGCCAGGGCAGGGTTTTTACTTCAAAAATGAAGTGAGCTCCGGCGCAGATGTGAAAGGTATGAAACTTCGTTCGTACAACGCTGCAACGGCGACTGTTATTGAAAGCCTTGGTGGCACGCCAGTACAGATTGAAGCAGCCGAACTGACACAGGCGCTGGCCACCGGTGTTGCTGATGGTTTTATTTCTTCGGGCTCCACCGGTTACGACCGTAAGGTCTGGGAACATCTTTCTCACTACTACAAAGTAAACGCATGGTTGCCGCGCAACTACGTAATGGTTAACAAGGGTATGTGGGAAGCACTTGACGGTGACGTTCAGGCGGCAATGCAAAAAGCTGCTGATGAAACCGGCGCATCCTGCACCGCTAAATCCGAAGAGCTGGCTAACTGGTACTTTGAGCAGCTGGAAGAAAACGGTATGACCGTGACTGACGCGGGTCCTGATTTTCTTGGTGAGCTGAAAGAGATTGGTGCAACTATGCAGGCGGACTGGCTGTCGCAAGTGGGTGATAAAGGTCAGGCGATTCTTGATGCCTACCAGGGAAACTAACAAGGACAACTAGTCAGTAGTTCTCTTTAAGAGCCCCCTGTCTGACAGGGGGTTTGTCTTTACTAAATTTACAGAAAATTTTCCCTATGGATTGGAAGCCCGTTCTCGGCCTGCCGCTATGGTTCTGGCTATTTGTGCTGCCAAGTCTGGTTGTTATTTTTTGTGCAGTGTTCAAGCGTGTAGCTGCAGTAATTTTCAAGCCGGTATGGGCGGTGCTGAATAAGTTGTATGACTTGTCTGGTGTCGTTGCTGCATTGTTTATGATCACGATACTGCTAATCATTGTGGCGCAAATGCTTGTTCGTTGGTTTGGGCTGCAATTTCCGGGTTCAACTGACTATGCTGGCTACGCGATGGCTGCAACATCTTTCTTCGCACTTGCCCATGCGTTAAATCGTGGTGCGCACATTCGTGTTTCTATATTGCTAAACCTCAATCATCACACACGCTTCTGGCTCGATGCTTTTGCTTTGTTTATCGCATCATTGACAGCCACTTATTTTGCACGCTTTGCGATCAAAGCCAATTTTTTCTCCGAGATGCTTAATGATCGGACCCAGGGGCTTGATCAGGTGCCGGAGCAATTACTCACGCTTGTTAAAATGTTCAGCACCTCACCGGCAACGTGGTCTGAGATGTGGGCAAACTCGGGCACAGAGTGGGTGTACACACCTATCTGGCTGCCACAAATTGCAATGTCTATTGGCGCGGTATTGTTAGCGATTTGCCTGTGGGATAACTTAACCCGTCTGGTAGTGCATGGCAGAAGTGCGATCAGAACGGAGACAGTTAAATGACCGAGTTCTACGCGACTGCGATATTTTTGTTTGTCCTGTTTGCTTTGCTGGGTAGTTCAGTCTGGATAGGTCTGGCGTTAATGGGTGTTGCCTGGGTTGGCATGGAGCTATTTACTTCCCGTCCGGCCGGTGATGCAATGATAACCACCATCTGGACCAGCTCCAGCAGCTGGACTTTGACGGCACTGCCGATGTTTATCTGGATGGGTGAAATTTTATATCGCACGCGCTTATCTGAAGATATGTTTCGTGGTCTCGCACCCTGGATGCGCTGGATGCCGGGCGGCTTGCTTCATACCAATATTGCAGGTTGCACTATATTCGCGGCCGTTTCGGGTTCGTCTGCGGCAACACTGACAACTGTAGGCAAAATGTCGATACCGGAGCTGCGTTCACGTGGTTATCCCGAGTATATGATTGTCGGCACATTAGCTGGTGCCGCAACATTGGGTTTGATGATCCCACCATCGTTAACGCTGATAGTTTACGGGGTAACAATCAACGAAAGTATCACCAAGCTGTTTATGGCGGGTATTATTCCAGGGCTGGTGCTGGCAGCACTTTTTATGACGTACATTGCAGGCTGGCATTTTCTACGTCCGGGTCAGAGGCCGGCACCGGAACCCGCCATGAGCTTTGGTGAAATGGTGAGTGAAAGCCGGTTTTTAATTCCGGTTCTGATGTTGGTTTTTACGGTTATTGGTTCAATGTATTTCGGTTGGGCAACCGCCACAGAGGCTGCAGCTGTTGGTGTGCTCGGCGCGCTTGCACTGGCCGCGATGCAGAGATCATTGAACTGGAAGACTTTCACAACCAGCCTGATGGGTGCTACTCGAACATCGGCAATGATTGCATTGATTTTAATGGGAGCTGCATTCCTGTCTCTTGCCATGGGCTTTACCGGCTTGCCGCGCGCTTTGGCAGCATGGATCGATGGTATGGAACTATCACCGATCACACTAATAGTAGCGCTTACCGTCTTCTACATCATACTGGGTATGTTTCTCGATGGAATATCCTCAGTTGTGCTAACCATGGCAATTGTTGAACCGATGATCAGGCAAGCCGGAATTGATGTAATCTGGTTTGGTATCTTTATTGTTGTAGTGGTAGAGATGGCACAGGTAACACCTCCTATTGGTTTTAATTTGTTTGTCCTGCAGGGTATGACGCAGCATGAGATATCTTATATCGCAAAGACAGCGATACCGATGGTCGGATTGATGATTTTGATGGTTATAATTCTTGTGATCTGGCCGGAGATTGCAACCTGGCTGCCAGACAATATTCGCCAGCGACCCGGATAGCGACCCCAATTGCAACCCGAATAGTGCCAAGGATAGCGACCGGGATTTACAGCACGCTGAGTTACAGTTGATCAAGTCCCGGTAAAAAGGCGTTAGTGATTAGTGCGACAGGCAAGACCTGTGATCGAAGGGCTCCGGAATAAAAAAACAAAGGTCTGCGAGCCCACTATTTGGTAAAAAATAATCTACAATACAAAGGATCAAATACACCATTTAAAGACCCCTGACTTATGACCGAATGCTTCATCTACGGTGGCCGCTCAGATGCGCTACCGATAGTCCTCGTTAATTCTGCAAACTTTAATCGGTCCATAAAAAAACTTACCAAGCAACAGGTTCGCTGGCTGGAAGAAAATGCCTTCACTGGCAAGCCGGGCAGCCTCTGCGCACTTCCGGGTAATAACGGCAGCATTGAAAGATATTTAGTTGGTATAGACAATGTAGAAGATCCGTTTGCAGTAGCTGACTTACCGAAGCGATTGCCAGAAGGTGAATACACGCTCGAAGGTAGTGGAGTTAGAGCCAATCTGGAAACTCTGGCAGTAGGTTGGGGTCTCGGGTCTTATGTATTTAACCGTTACAGGAAAAACGGTGTGGTAAAGGCAAAGCTCAAACTCCCAAACTCGGCGGATCACCAGCGTATTCAGGAAACGGTCGCTGCTACTTATCGTGTGCGGGACCTTATCAACACTCCTGCAGAAGATATGATGCCACAGCATCTTTCTTCAGTAGTGGCAGAACTTGCGCAAACCCATGGTGGCGAATTTGCCGAGATTGTTGGAGAGGATTTGCTGGCCGAGAACTATCCCTGCATTCACACTGTGGGCAGGGCGAGTATTCATCCGCCGCGCCTTATTGAATTGCAGTGGGGTAGTACAAAGCATCCACTGGTAACACTGGTCGGTAAAGGCATTACATTTGATAGCGGGGGTCTTGATATCAAGCCGGCGGCCGGTATGCGAACGATGAAAAAGGATATGGGTGGGGCGGCTCATGCAATTGGCTTAGCGCAGTTAATTATGGCGCTTGAACTGCCGGTGCGATTGAGGTTGTTGGTCGCAGCCGCAGAAAACGCGATTTCATCTAATGCATTCAGGCCAGGCGATGTTATTCATACCCGCAGTGGGATCACTGTTGAGATAGACAATACCGACGCCGAAGGTCGATTGGTTTTAGGTGATGCGTTGTCTGATGCGTGTGACGAAAAACCTGATCTGCTGGTAGATTTTGCAACCCTGACAGGTGCGGCAAGGGTGGCAGTTGGTACTGAAATAGCGGCCTACTTTTGCAATGACCGCGAGATTGCAAACCTGGTGCGTGAGGCAGGGGCTAACGCTTATGATCCGACCTGGGAACTGCCGCTGCATGCCGGTTATCAGTCTTATCTGAAAAGTCATGTTGCCGATATGCAGAATGCTGCCAGTACACCGTTTGGCGGGGCAATTACGGCTGCACTATATTTGCAGAAATTTGTTGACGATAACATCCGCTGGTTGCACTTTGACATTATGGCGTGGAACAACAGAGCCAGAAGTGGCAGGCCGATCGGAGGCGAAGCAATGGGACTTCGTGCGATGCTTGCGTCGCTTGAAGAGTTGTATTGCTGATCAGGAATTCGGGACTCTTATGACACAGGAAACCAGAGAAAAAGCAGAAGCAGTGTTGCACGACGGCAGCTACCCGGCTACGGCTGAACAGGTGATCGCTGCTCTCGATAAACTGGGAATCACTAATAAAACTATTTCTCACCCACCGATGAGAACTGTCCAGGATTCTATTGCGTTGCGTGAAGGTGTGACTGGAGGATTTTCCAAAAATCTGTTCTTACGCAACAAGAAAGGCATTATGGTTGTTGTGACATTGCTTGAAGACAGAAAAATAAATCTGGCAGCCCTCGGCACGCAACTCAATATGGGGAAACTAAGTTTTGCGAGCCCGGAGAGACTGATGTTGTATCTCGGTGTTATTCCCGGTGCAGTTACTCCGTTGTCTGTAATCAACGACAAAGACGTTGTTGTGACAGCAGTGCTGGATAAGGCATTGTTGGAAAAAGATCCATTACACTTTCACCCCTGTGACAACCGAAAAACTACCACTATAAATACTGCTGGTTTATTGCAGTACATGCAGGCCTATCACAATGATCCAATGATCATCGATTTTGATAATCCTGAGCTTACCGGGTAGCAAATCAAGCTGTATTTTGCCAACTAAGACATACCTTTGCTCAGAATTAATTTGATTCTTTACTATCACCAGCAAGCAGTAGTCTAAATCAGTCAAACCGGTTGATTACGGATGCACTAAATATCCCGGCGATGCTAGGTTAGATGGCAGTGGTAGTAACCGGACGGAACTGGTTCTTGCTAACGCTCGAACTAATTCCTTCTGTGTACTCTGCTAATTGGAGGAGGAACCTGGTTTTAAAGTCGATACATAGCCTGCGGCAGCAGGCTATGTACTAGTCCGCGACTCTCGAAAGATGATGTAAAGGCTGCTTGAAAAAATCACCGCAGCGCCAGGCAAAGTCATTGCGTCGGCAGTCTCTGCAAAGAAGACAATACCGATTAGCACTGTCCACAGCAGACGCAAAAAAATCCAGCGACATAACGGCTGTGGCATCAGCCATCGATGACGCTGTGGTCATGCAAAGATAACCCAGGTTGCCAGGAGCCCCAACAAGCACGAGCAGCAATAACTCGCTGGCGCCAGGAGTGTCTCCGAAAATAATAAACAAAGGCGGCGAGAGTATCGTCAGCGTCATGCCGCTCCAGGCAACAATACTCGCTGTATTTTTTGTGTTGGAGAGAGTTTTAACAATAACCAGATTGAAACCCTAAAAAAGGCCCGATGCTCTGGCCAGTGCGGTAGACCATAACACCATCGCACAAATGCCACTGACGCCGCGCAAGAGATGCAGTGGCAGATGTTTGTTTCTTAGAGATCCAGTACCGTTACGCCATACTAGTGGCAAAACTGTCAGAAGTCCGAACAGGGTTTAGGTGTTACCGGTTTTAATATTGATAGTAAAGTACGGCGATACGGTATTTGCGATCGCGCGCAGGACACATATACTGAGCGCATGCCTACGCTGATAAGCGAATTATGAATACGCCGGTTGATCCCCCAAGACTTCACTCTGCCTGTCCGCATGATTGCCCGAGCACCTGTGCGCTTGAAGTCGAAAAAATTGATGAGCATACAATCGGGCGAGTTTATGGTGCAGATAATTCCTACACCCGCGGTGTAGTGTGTGCAAAAGTCGCACGTTACGCGGAACGGATTCACCATCCGGATCGTCTCGGTAAGCCGTTGCGCAGAACCAATCAAAAGTCTGCCCATGGAGAATTTGAAGCGGTGTCCTGGTCGGATGCGTTGGATCTGGTTGCTGAAAATATGCAATCTGTTATTTCAGAGTACGGTGCAGAAGCTATTTGGCCGTACCACTATGCGGGCACCATGGGGCTGGTGCAGCGCGATGGTATAGAGCGTTTTCGAAATTGTCTCGGTACATCACTTCAACATTCTACTTTTTGTACAGCACTTGCTGATGCTGGTTGGAACGTGGGTATTGGTTCCAAACGCGGATCTGACTCACGATTGATTGCAGAAAGTGATCTTATTGTTGTCTGGGGTGGTAACCCGGTAAATACTCAGGTAAACCTGATGCATCACATTGCTACGGCCCGAAAGCGCGGGGCAAAGCTTGTGGTGGTCGATCCATATCAAACAGGCACAGCAAAGAAGGCTGACCTTCATTTGATGTTGCGACCCGGCACTGACGGAGCGCTAGCAGTTGCAGTAATGCATGTGCTGCTCGAGGAAGACTATGCAGATAAAGACTATCTCGAGCAATATACCGATTTCTCAAGCGATGTAGCGCAGCATTTAAAGCGCAAGACGCCCGCATGGGCGGCAGAAATAACAGGGCTAAGTGTTGAAAAGATTGTCCAGTTTGCCCGCTTGTTTGGCGAAAATAAAAAGGCCTTTATTCGCAGCGGCTATGGATTTTCCAGAAGCCGGAACGGGGCGGTAAATGTGCACGCGGTTAGTTGCCTGCCCGCTATTACCGGTGCCTGGCGTGAGCGCGGCGGTGGTGCTCTGTATTCCAATGGTGCCTTGTATTCGAATATTAATAAAACGTTAATCGAAGGTCTTGATCGTAAGGGGTGTGCGCGTGTATTTGATCAGTCTCGAATTGGTGACATATTGCTGGGTAACCCGGATGATCTGCAGGGAGGGCCACCGGTAAAAAACGTGTTTATGCAAAACACCAATCCGGTTGTTGTCGCTCCTGAATCAAACAAAGTAATTGCCGGGTTAATGCGAGATGACCTGTTTTTGTGCGTGCATGAGCAGTTTATGACAGATACTGCACGCTTTGCTGACATTGTATTACCGGCAACAATGTTTCTCGAGCATGATGATCTTTATATTGCAGGGGGTCATACACATGTGCAAATGACCAAAAAGATTGTTGAGCCTTTTGATCAATGCCGCAGCAACCACCAGGTGTTGTGTCAGTTGGCAGACAGACTTGGTATTGAACATCCGGGCTTTAACCTGACAGAGTGGGATTTGTGTGATCAAACGCTTACAGATTCAGGCTTCTCTGGTGCTGAAAAAGTGCACGCCGAACACTGGGTTGATGTTGCACCTGGCTTTGAAGACAGTAATTTCCTCAATGGATTCGATACACCGGATAAAAAGTTTCACTTTGCACCAGACTGGAGTCGCGTTGGACCTAAGCACCACAACATGCCAAAAATGCCGGATCACTGGGAAGTTATTGATGCATCATCCGGTGAATATCCGTATCGGTTGGTGGCAGCTCCCGCAAGGCAATTTCTTAATACTACATTTACAGAAACAAGGACTTCCGTGAAGTCGGAAATTAGACCGACAGCATTGATTCACCCGGATGATTTACTGGCGTTGTCGGTGGCAGATGGTCAGAGGATTCGCATGACCAGTAAGTGCGGCAATGTAGTTGTGCATGCCAAAGCGTTTAGCGGTGTGCAGCGAGGTGTAGTGATAATGGAAAGTATCTGGCCCAATTCAGCCTTTGAAGAGGGCGTAGGTGTGAACGCACTCGTGAGTGCGGAGCCAGGGTACCCGAATGGCGGAGGGGTGTTTCATGATACGGCGGTGGCTGTTGCAGGCATTAGCATATGACTTTGAGGTGCAGGCGGTGTCGCCATGCACCTTTCACAACTGCGCTTCTAAACTAACGTGCCTTCAACCTGTTTGGGAAAGTAATCCTCACAACCACCTTCGCGGTGCACATCAGCAGTTGCACAGTGCAGCCCGCCGCCAAATGGATAAGCATCTCTGAATGGCATTGGCAGTACCTCCATGCCGAGCTTATCCATTTGCTCCATCTGTTTTGTTTCACTGGCTTCAACAACCACTGTTTTATGGTTAAGTACCAGGCAGTTCATCGACAGCCAGACACTTGAATAACACAAGGGAGGAGGAGTGTTGTGAACCGGGGCCGCCGCATCAACAATTTCCCAGTCATTTTGATTAAAAATCTTGCGCTGTTCATCAGGCAGAGGTCTGTTCGGATTGTTGATGATCAGACCGGGTCTGAGCGGAACGAAGGTCGCATCAATATGAATCGGATAGGGGTCACCGGGAAAATTAACCGAATGTATGCGGTGGTCCGGGAAATGTCTTTTTAGCCACTCCATACCGCGACGATTAGTTGTAAGTCCGTGCTGGCAAAACAAATCTTTACCGAGACGCATAATATCGGCCGCGTCGAACAGGGGTTCATGTTCATTGGTAACAAAGTCTAATGCTGCTGTTCGTTGCAAGCGCTCATCGATAGTAATTTCGTCAAAGTAACCTGCTTTGTAAGACTCATCTGAAAGTCTCGGTCTTGGCGCTTGTTCCCATTTAAAATCAGGGTCTTCGTCGAAGTAGCGTTGCATTAACTCGTGATACGCCAGGTATTCAAAGTAGCGGCAGCGGAAGGACATTGGCGCACTAAGGATCTCATTGCCGACAGTCAGCAGCACATCGCGTGGGGGCATACAGCCAAACATGGAAGCTGTGCTGAAATCAGGCGTGTTAACCGCCTGATTCCACTGAATCGGCGACGGGCGATCAACAGTGATTCCACGATCTTCAAGTAGTGCAACCAGATTGTCGAGTTGGATATTTGCCTTCTCTACCGTCTCAAGCGGACGCGGGCCCCACATGCCACGCATGTCACTGTCTTCAGGGACTTTAGCCTCAGTCGCAGGTTCGGTAGGTGGAATGCAAGTGTGATCAGCACGGCCAACAATAATGTGTTTTAGCGGATCAAATTCGTTCCAGGAGTTGACTTTGACCATTCGGATTCTCTTATTCAGGGTAGCCAGCTACTATAAGAGCGAACACAGTCAGTGGACAAGTGGTAGAGACGACACCTGTAGTTTCATTTCTCTGTAATGCGATCGCCTTAAGATCTGCAGAAATAAAAAACCCGGCAATGCCGGGTTTTTTAGATCAACTGAATGTCAGGTGCCAGTAGTTAAACTAGTTCCCGATCTCCTGACGGTCTCGTCGATAAGTGCCGTTCAGAATATTGGTCGATGCTTCAGGCCATTGGTATTGTTTGGCCCTTTGCACAGATACTCCGATGCGCTCTGCGTAGTGCATAACTTCACGATCGCCCCAATTGGCAATCTGGTCGAAGGCGGTAACGCCATTTCGATTGAGAGCGCCGGAAATAGTTTGAGTGATTCCCGGTAGCAATGTTAAGTCGTCACTGCCGTCAGGCCGGCGCACGCGATGGCCATCTGCTGTGTATTGGGGACGTTGTGATGAGTGGTATCCGGTGGCACCGGTAAGTGCTTCAGTGTCGGTGTCGGGTCTGACAAAAACTCTGGGTTTCGCGGCTGCGGATTGTGCAGTCTCTACCTGCTGTAAGCTGCCTGCAGCAGATGTATTGCTACTGTTCTGCGAAACGTTACCCGTTTGGTTTACGTTTGCGGTTGCAATTGACTGAGTTGAAGTTTTGTTGCTGTGATCGCGCTCGTGTAGTCTGGCACGCAGATCTTCAAGCTCGGTAGATTGCTGAGCAATTTTGGTGTGAAGTTGCAGGGTATTTTCGGCTTGCTTCTCCAGTGAACTAACCAGCGCGCTTTGAGCTTCTTTTTCGTCTGTTAGCAAAGAGATGCTCGATTGCTGTTGTTTGCTGCGCAATCGGTTGTTGGTCATCTGCGTATTCAGGCGGGAAATTTCTTCATCGCGATCCTGCAGTGCTTTTGTCAGGGTGTCGTTTTGCTTTTGTTGTTCTTCGAGAAGCTTTTGCACCGGACCGCCAGTGACTGCAGCTTCCTGCAGTTCTATTTGTGTTTTACGTAACTCAGCGTCTCGTTCGGTCAGTGTCAGACGCAGTGTCTCCGCAGCTGACAGCTCATGGTTTAATCGCTGGCTTTCGCTCTCTTCAAAATTTAGTTTGGTGCGGAATTCTGTGAGTTGGCTTTCTTTTTCTTCGAGCTTTGTGGAAATCCGCTGATTGATTTCAACTTGCTTTGTAAGATCCGATTTATGTTGCTCGATGGAGCGTGTTTGATCGTGCAACTTTGCTTTGAGAGTTTTCAGATCGTTTTGCAGTGCATCTTTTTGATTTGTAAGGTCAGTGGTAGTTTCTTTGTATTTGCTTTCGTTGGCCTGGGAGGTGCTTGTCAGTTCATTGCGAAGTTCTTGTAGCTGGCTTTCCTTTGATTTGGTTAGTACTGAAATCTGACCTTGCAAGTTACCGATGACAGATTTGTATTCATCACGGGTATTTGCCAGCGTGTTAATGTCCTGCTGCAGTTTTTCAAGCGCTACGTTGCCCTGTGTCTGCAACTCACCCAGCTGAGTGGACACCTTATTGCGGCTGGCGGCTATCTCGTCCACATCGGCACGCAGTTTATTGCGGCTCGCTGCCGTGTCTTCAAGCTCGGTGCGGAGTTTATCGCGGCTGGCTCGAGTGTCATCGAGCTCGGTGCGGAGTTTATCGCGGTTGGCTTGAGCACCGTCGATCTCCGTACGGAGTTTATCGCGATTAGCGGTAACGTCTTTGAGCTCAGTGTGCAGCTTATCGCGGCTGGTTCTGGTTTCATCGAGTTCGTTGCTTAGACTGGTGAAGTCGAGATCTTTCTTGTTCAGATCTTTCTGCAGCTTATCGCGCTTTTTGGCAGAGTCTGTGAGCATTTCGTTTAGCGCAGATACTTCTGCACTCTTGCTTTTTATTCTGGATTCTGAAGAGCTGCTTAATTGTTTACGCAGAAGCTGAACCTCCTGTTCTGCCTGCTGCCTGGCAGATTTAACCTGGGAGTTTAGCTCGGTTGTTTGCTTGCGTGTTTTTGATAGCGCCTGATCACGATCGGAGATTACGCGTTTCAGGTCGACAATTTCTGTCTTATATTTGGTTTCTGCTTGTTTGTACTGCGTGGTCTGTTTGTTGAGATCCTGTTCACGGGACTTCAATTCCGCGCTTGAGGTAGTCATTTCCTCAACTTTGCTATGCAGGTTTTTAATGTCTGAGTTTTTGTTCTCAAGCATCAAATCATAGTCACGTTTCTGCTTCTCTACAGTTGCTGTAGTTTCTTCGATTTTTTTGCTGAGTGCCTCTACTTTTTTGTCGTATTCAAATGATGCGTTTTCAATTTGATTGCGACCAGACTCAGATGTTGTCAGCTGACTGCGAAGATTCTCTACTGTGCCATCTGCTTCTTTTACACGGGCTCGCAAGCTATCTATGACTTTGTCGTTTTCACGTACAGCACTTCGAAGTGCACTAACAGTTTCGGTGGCTTCATTGAGGCGTTCGGCGCTGGCAGATCCGCCGGCTGTGTATTTAGCCAGTTCGGAGCGAAGTTGGGTCTGATCTTTCTTTGCCTCGGTTCGGTAGGTGTTGAACTCTGACTGGTTATCCAACAGTGTCTTTTTAGCCGTAGCGAGTTCTTGTTTAAGCTCATTGATCTCTTTGACCTGAACTCGTGTATCGGAGTCAGATGAGTCGTCTTTGCGTCGCAGACTCTGGAGTGCAGCTTTGGTGTCTTGAAGTTCGCTGTCCTTTGTATCGAGCGCCTGGCGCAGATGCCTGGCATCCTTGACGGCTTCATCAATGTCACGGGCGAAATGCTTCCGGGCTTTTTTATCACTGCTGCCGAAAAAGTTACGAATACACCATCCGATAATTATCCCTGCAAGCGCAGAAAGACCTACCAGCGAAGCTAGTTCACCCATGACATTCATTATTTATTCTCCGTTGGTTAGCGCAAACTCGATGCGTCGATTTTGCGCTCTGCCGACCGCCGTGTCATTTGAAGCAATCGGCTGAGTTGAACCAAAGCCCTGTGTTGTCATTCTGTCACCACTGATGCCGCGCTCAAGAAGAAAACTTCTCACGCTATCAGCACGTTCCCCACTCAAAACAAGATTTCGCTCGTCGCTGCCTCTGGAGTCTGTGTGGCCTGATATGGCCACTTCAGCGTCCGGCACCTGTTGCAGCGCGTCAGCTACCTGATTGAGAATGTTTATGCTGTCGCCGTCCAGTTCCGAACTGTTAGAACGAAAGCGGATAGCGGTCAAATCAATACGGGCAAGCAATTCGCTAATATCCGGTCCTTTGACTGTGATGTCGTTGCGCAAACTCACAGAGTTGCCAAACGCATTGAAGTTATTGTCAGAAGCGCGTTGGCGATCGCTGTTATTTGCAGCTTCGCCGCTGATGGTCAGATTGCCGCTAGTGGCTACAATGACCTGCGGGTTTTCTATGCCTTGCATAGACTGAAGCGTGTCCGACAGTGCTTCGGTCCATGTTGGCTCAATGACTCGTTCATCTGCGGTAGCATTGCTGACCACGGTGCGGCCTGCACTTTCGAAAGCACTGGTGAGTGTATTAACGGTCGCCTGCGGTAGCAGACCGGCAAGTGTGACTGTTGTGCCATCGTCAGTTACTGATGCAAATGGTTGCAGCGTCGGCACCACCGGCTCTGGTTCCGGTATCTCCACAGCTATCTGGTTAGTGAGCGGCAGATCACCAAAGATTGCGGTTATGTTTTGCGCTGCACTTTGCTTTGCCTCTTCGCTTGAAGCAATGCCTGAGATGACAACTTCCCCTGATGCCAGTGCTTCTACTTTGGCTTTGTCGATGTCCTTCATTGCGTCGACGGATCCGCCAAAATTTGCTGCCCATACCGGCGCTTCGAAGCTGTCGCTTGCTGCAACTCGATTTTCTATCTGCTGGTCTGAGTTTGCAAAGGCTTCTTCGAGTGTCGCAGCACTGTCAGCTGGTAGTCGACCATAAAGAGTAATCGCATCGCCGCTGTTGTAGTAAGTGACATAAGCCGGCTTAAGTGCAACGGGTTCAGGTTCAGGTTGAGGCACGGGTTCAGGCTGGGGCTCGGGTACGGGATTGTCGACTGTGATGCGATTTTCAACCGTTAGCTGTCCGTCCAATAATTCTTCTGCTCGAGCACCGATATCGTTTTTGGTCTGCTCGTCTGCTGTGGAGCCTATCAGTCTCATGGAGCCATTAACTACCGAGAAAGATCCGTTATCTATGCTTTGCAGTTCAGGCGTTAATGCTTCGACTGCGGGCCACCAACCGGGGTTGGTGCTGTTGGCATCAACGCGAATTGCACCACTAACGTTGTCGTCGCCATAAATTTCTTTAGCGGTGCTCTCGATTCTATCTGCGTATTCCTGATCTGAAACGATGCCTGATAATTTTACGCCGTTGTCGGTTGAAAAGAATGTCAGTGTTGGCTTTGTTCTATCGGCGCTTGCGGCATTCTGAGTAGCGTCTGATGCTCCAACAATAAGATCGTTTTCAACGTTACGTACTCCAAACGTATCTGCAACGGCTTTTTCTGCCTTCTCGCTGTCGGCGTTTGTTGCAACATTGCCGGTAAGGATGGCTGTTCTACCATCTATTTCAGAATTGGCAGAACCATAACCGGCCTCTGCCAGTGCGTTGTTTGTGCGTGTTGTCAGGTCTGCTTTAATTGTTGGAGCGTAGTGTTTTATCGCATACCAAAACACGCCGAGTAACAATAGTAACCCTAATAACAGCGGGCCCCAGGCCGAGCCTCCCGGTGCCGCCGCTGCCGGTGGTACCACGTGGCCACGTCTTCCTGTTCCCGGGGCTGGTGCGATATATCGTCCAGTCTTAGCACCAGGCGGTGGTGCCATTCGGCGGCGCGGGCGGTTGTCTCGGTACACCGGGCGTCCGCGTGAGTCTGCACGAGGTCTGCGCGCGGGAGGTCTTTGGTGTGGTTCACGCGCCATCGGTCGGTTGTCTCGCCGATGAGGTCTTTCCTGAGGCCTGGATGTAGATCTGGCCTCAGGACTTGCTGTTGGTCTGGCTGTTGGTCTGGATGTCGGTCTGGCGTCGGATCTGGCTTCCGGGCTCGGTCGGGATGGTCTTTCCAGTGGCCGGGTTGAGCTCTTAACCTGTCGAGTCTCTGATCTCTGCGTTTTACCAGGCAGTGCTGCAGCCTGCCCGGAAGCTGCTGACGTCGTTTGCGTGACCGCAGAACCGGGTTTGCTCTGCGGCTGGGTATCGTCGACCTTTGTGCCTCTGGTTGCAGCTGACTCGACCCCCGTTGCTTTTGCACTTATTGACGTCGTTTGGGTTTGGGATGTGTTTTGGGGAGCCGGAGGCTTCTCCGCACTCCGGGTCGACGGAGTGGTGTTCACTGAGGTCGTGGTTTGCGCAGGCTTTGGCGTTGCCTTTGGGGTTGCCTTTGGGGTTGCCGTTGGACTGGGGGTGGCGGTCTTTGGAAGCGGCGGTGGAGACTGGTTTGCTGGCTGTAGGCCAGGTGCAGGTTTGCCACCAGTGCCGCGGTTGCTTTGCGGCGTTGATTTTGAATCACCTACAGGTGGTGTGCTGCCAGTGTTGTTGCCAGGATTCTTGTTATCTGGTGGATTTGCCATGGTTACTCCGTTGGACAGCACGAAATTGTCGTGACTGATGCAAAGCGAATTATTTAGTGTGGAAATTTATAGCCGTATTTTCGCTGATTTGACCTTGCAAAGCTACGTGTACTTACTTTTATTGCAAATGAGATTTTAACTGCAGTGCCGGTGGCACAGTTCCGAACAATTATAGTGTAGAGCACACCGGCACGCTGGAACGCAGATGCAGTCTTTTTCGGCCTTATCGAGGACTCGGATACCCGCCCGAAACGCTCCTCAAAACGATAGCAAATTCCGCTGTGCTGCGAAATTCAGTGACTCATAATGTGACAATTCTTAGTATTTTTCTGGCTGTATTGTGCAGCAGGTTATGCGTAAACCGTTGTGTGGCGTACTTATGCAGTTGTCCGTCGCGAGACACATTGAGATTTGTGCTCCCAGCGGCAATACTTCTTGGCATCCAGATTAAATAGAGTGCGGGTCGATGGCTGCAAGAAAAAAAAGGCGCAGCTCGCGTGAAGAAAAGCGAGCACGGGCAGCAAAGAGCGCAAGCGTAGCGCCCTATATATCCCGTCAAATCCCGACTTATTGCCATGCAACAGAGGAGCAATTGGAGCTGGTCGAGCGCAACGCCGATTCGGTTCTTGAGGAAATAGGCATTGAGTTCCGTGATTTCCCGCGGGCTCTGGAGTTATTCAAGGAGGCCGGAGCTGAGGTAATCGGTGAGGTCGTGCGTTTTCCGCGTGGGATGTGCCGTGAGATCATTCAGAAAAATGCACCGTCGCAATTTACTCAGCATGCGCGCAATCCAGCCAGAAATGTAGTGATCGGGGGGAACAATACGGTTTTGGTGCCCGCCTATGGATCACCGTTTGTCAGAGATATCGACGGCGGCAGACGCTATGCCAATATCGAAGATTTTCAAAACTTCGTGAAGCTTGCGTATCTGTCTCCTTCGTTGCATCACTCTGGCGGTACTGTTTGCGAGCCGGTTGATCTGCCCGTTAACAAGCGACATTTTGATATGGTCTATGCACACATGCGTTACAGCGATAAACCTTACATGGGTTCTGTCACCGCTGCAGAGCGTGCAGAAGATACCGTTGCTATGTCGAAGATTTTGTTCGGTGATGATTTTATTGATACCGAAACAGGTAATGAAAAAACAGTTGTTATCAATCTGATTAACGCTAACTCACCAATGACTTTTGATGACACCATGCTGGGTGCAGCGGAAGTTTATGCCACAGCGAATCAGGCAACGGTTGTGTCGCCATTTATTCTTGCCGGTGCGATGTCACCGGTGACAGTAGTTGGCACGGTGACACAAATATTGGCTGAAGCACTGGCGGGCATGGCATTTGTGCAACTGGTGCGTCCCGGTGCACCGGTTGTGTTTGGAACCTTTGCCAGCAGCGTGTCGATGCAATCAGGTGCCCCGACATTCGGTACGCCAGAACCGTCATCGGTACTCTACATTGCAGCAGAGCTGGCCAGACGCCTCGGAGTGCCGTTCAGATCAGGAGGTGGACTGAATGCATCCAAGCTCCCTGATGCACAAGCGGCCTATGAATCTGCCAACACCTTGCAGGCGGCAATGCTTGCCGGTGTGAATTTTATGCTTCACACAGCAGGCTGGCTTGAAGGTGGGTTGGTCATGAGTTACGAAAAGTTTGTGATGGATGCTGATCAGGCGGGAATGCTTCAGGTTTTTGGCGAAGGTGTGGATTTTACTGACAATGGGCAAGCACTTGATGCGCTGCGTGAAGTAGGCCCCGGCAAGCACTTTCTCGGTTGTGATCACACGCAAAGAAACTTTGAAAGTGCCTTTTATCGCTCTGATCTCGCGGACAATAACAGTTTTGAACAATGGGAATCGGAAGGTGCAATGGATGCTGCGCAAAGAGCCAACGTAAAAATGAAGAGTATGTTGAATAGCTATGAGCTGCCTGCCATTGATTCATCGGTCGATGAGGCTTTACTGGCCTATATTGAGCAGAGAAAAAGTTCTTTTCCAGATGCCAATTACTAGCGTTTGCGGCTGGTTATAAACAAGAAGCGGCCCTAACCAACGATGGCAGTACCGGTCGACGGAGGAA
This sequence comes from uncultured Granulosicoccaceae bacterium, assembly GCA_964649465.1. Lineage (GTDB taxonomy): Bacteria > Pseudomonadota > Gammaproteobacteria > Granulosicoccales > Granulosicoccaceae. The sequence continues at coordinate 25,278 of CAZYRP010000042.1, forward strand.
TACACGACATGTGTCAGCAGTGTGAACGGAGGGTTCCGACGACGCTCATGACTAAGTGCCAGGACATCACTTTACGTCTTGATAGCACACTGAAAGTCGCTGTTTGAACAGATGCTCTGCTGCTGAAAGCCAGATAAATGTCCCTAATCGTCTATTACTTGCCTTCATGTTGATTGTTTCTAGAAATTATTCCCAGCGAAGGTCGTGAATAATTAATGTTTTAATATCAATAACTAAAAGGTTATTTGTAGAAAACACTATAACAATTAACGGTTTATATCGCCTTGGTTCCTCATTGAAAAACTATCTGGCCCTAAGTTGCATGTCGCAATCAGTACATGATTCGTCTGTGACATTAATATACGCCCCACGCTTTGTGCCAGTGATCAACCAAGAATCGCAGCGCGACGCACACCGGAAGTGCAGCCCACGAGGACCAGTTAACTTTATCGGCGTGGCGGGAAATAAAAATAAGTATTACTGGTTGGAATAACTGCATGATAAAAAGCAAGAGCCCCGGGCCGACTAAAATCGGCTTTCTCCTCGTACCTGAATTTTCAATGTTGGCATTTTCCTCGGCGCTTGAGCCGTTGCGGATGGCCAATCAACTTTCCGGCGAGCACCACTATGAGTGGGTAACGATCGGCGCATCTCGCGACCCGGTTGATGCCAGTAACGGTATTTCTTTTACTCCTGATTATAGTTATCAGGATGCGCCGCAGCTTGACGCCATATTTGTTTGTTCCGGCAATCTGATTCAACACCACGTTGACAATGAAATGGTCACCTGGCTTCGTTCACTCTCGAAACGCGATATGACAATGGGTGGTATTTGCACCGGTACCTACGTGCTGGCCAAGGCCGATGCACTGGATGGTCATCGTTGTACAATTCACTGGGAAAACATGGCCAGTGCCAGAGAAGAATTCCCGCATCTGGTTATCTCGCCGGAATTGTTTGAAATAGACGAAGGCCGCTACACCAGTGCCGGTGGTATTGCGCCGCTGGACATGATTCTTCACGAGATAAGAGATGTACACGGTGCTGACCTTGCGTCTGCAATCACGGAACAGTTTATGTGTGATCGCATAAGAGACAAGCACGACAGACAGCGTGTACCTCTCACCCAACGTATTGGTACTAATCAGCCGAAGCTTGCCGAAGCAGTCTCACTGATGGAAGCAAATATTGAAGAGCCGATGACGCTTGATGAGCTTTCGCATCACGTTGGTTTATCACGGCGCCAGCTTGAGAGGCTTTACCAGCGGTATTTACAGTGTGTTCCAACTCGCTATTATCTTGAACTGCGACTTGAGCGCGCCCGACAGTTGTTGCTGCAAACCAGTATGCCGATTGTTGATATTGCGCTTGCTTGCGGGTTTATTTCCGCACCGCATTTCAGCAAGTGCTATCGAGATACGTTCGGTCTGCCACCACGCGACGAACGCCGCCGTGCAGCAGGCCAGGTTGAAGCCAGTAAAGCTGCCAAGAAAGATAAGAAGACTTCAAACCTGCGGCGTACTACGGTGTGTTCAGCTTCTGCGCCTTCTGCGACGACTGCTTCTCCCGCTTGATTCAACTGCAGGCGCAGGTAACGTAACCTCCTCTGAGAGCTTTGGGAATTTCGCCGTTTTGTGCGGGATTCCCATTGCTTCTACGAAGTGGTCCTGAAACTTTTGTTCTACAGCTGTTTCTATTTTTTCTACGTTGTTAACCAGCTGTTCGATGTCACAGCGTGCACTGCGGTTAAGTAGTGCCATGCGCGCGCCGGAACCTGCCGCGTTACCGGCGGATGAGACTTTGTCGAGCCCGCAGTCAGGTATTAAGCCTAGTATCATTGCGTACTTAACATCGATATGGCTGCCGAATGCACCGGCCAGACGGATGCGGTCAACCTGTTCTACTTCAAGCCTGTCCATTAACAGTCGCACACCTGCGTACAGCGCTGCTTTAGCTAATTGAATTTGTCTGACATCGTTTTGTGTAATAACGATTTTTACTTCGCCGTCATGCAGGAGATATGAAAACGTTCTGTCATTTTCAATGATTCGCTCTGAATTGCTGGCATGTGTTGATTTAATAACTCCATTTGTATCTATTACACCTGCCAGAAACATCTCTGCCACCACTTCGATGATGCCGCTACCGCAAATACCGGTGACGCCCAGGTCTTTAGTATCTTCCACAAAGTCTGGGTCATTTGACCATAGCTCACTACCGATAATGCTGAACTTCGGTTCAAGGGTTACAGGATCAATTCTTACCCGTTCTATAGCTCCGGGTGCCGCGCGCTGACCGCCGCTGATCTGTGCGCCTTCAAATGCAGGGCCGGTCGGGCTGGAGCAGGCGAGAACGCGATCTTTATTACCCAATACTATCTCCGCATTGGTCCCGACATCGACAAGTAAGGTAATCTCACTCATTGAATCCGGTCGCTCTGCGAGTATTACACCAGCTGTATCTGCGCCGACATGCCCCGCGATACACGGCAGCACATAAACCTGCGCGTTTTGATGGGTATTAAAATCAAGAGCGGAGGCATTGCATCTGACTGCTTCATCGGTCGCTAATGCGAACGGTGCGCCTCCCAGTTCAACCGGATTAATGCCAAGTAGTAAATGATGCATGACCGGGTTGGCAACCAGCGTTATTGCCATTACATCCGATGCCTGTGCTTTTATTTCATCAGTAGTTGATGTCACCAGTGTATTGATTGCTTCACGTACAACTTTGGTCATTTCAACTTCGCCGCCGGGGTTCATCATGACATACGAGACACGGCTCATCAGATCTTCACCAAAGCGAATCTGTGGATTCATAATGCCTGATGAGGCCAGTACATCACCACTGAGCAGATCGCAGAGGTGAGCGGCAATGGTGGTTGAGCCAACGTCGATCGCTATGCCCAGTACCTGTTCCTTTAAACCGGGCCAGACGGCGATAATGTTCTTTTCCTCAGATACCGCAACGGTGACTTGCCATTCGCCTTCACGCAGTGTTGTTTGCAGTGTTGGAAGTATTGATGGTTCAACGTTTAAGTCTGTTAGTTGCCATTCCTTTTCAAGTGCAGCTCGTATGCGTTGCAGGTCACCGGTAGGTGAATGCATATCAGGCTCTTCTACCTGTACAAAGTGCAGTCTGACCAGCGGGTCGAGTTCTATGTCGAGAAGGTCTGCACCTTTTCTTACCACCTGTTTGTGTACCTGGCTGTCCGGCGGCACGTCGATCACAACATCGCCGAGTAGTTTTGCCTGGCAACTCAGGCGTCGGCCGTTAAGTGATATCTTCTTAACTTTTTCCCAGCGCTCCTCGGTTTTGGTAAATGCTGAGAGGTTGTCTGCGCCTGATACAATTTCATGTTTTGAAAATTCGCCTTCGGCACACAGTACCTGGCAGCGCCCGCAAATGGCGCGCCCACCACAAACTGAATCAATATCAACGCCCAGTGCACGGGCCGCTTCGAGCACAGGTGTCTCAACTGGAAAGTGCCCTCTTTTACCGCTGGGGGTAAAGACAACTTTGACTTGCTTACTCGATTCAGCCATCGGTATTGCTCGTTTATTGTCCAGCCTTATTGTCGTGCCGGGCGCCTGCGTTTTGAAACGCGTCTTCCGCGGCCTTCGCCTTCCTTTGGTGGTTCGCGATACTTGCCAATCCAGTTCAGGCAATCGGGGTCATGACCCATTAGTACGTCTGCTGCCATAACCGATTCCATGACTTCTTTGTGGATAGGGTTGGTTATTGCAGAAGTCATTCCGTGTGAGATGGCCATTGATAGAAACGCACCGTTAATACCGTCACGGTTTGGCAACCCAAAGCTGACATTTGAAGCACCACAAGTTGTATTGCATTTGAGCTCGCGTTGAATGCGCCCGACAATATCAAACACCTGACGTCCTGCCTGTCCCATCGCACCGATAGGCATCACCAGTGGATCTATGACAACGTCATAGGCTTTTATTCCGTAATCTGCAGCGTGTTCAACAATCTTTTTGGCGACCGCAAAGCGAACTGCCGGGTCCTCTGAAATGCCAGTCTCGTCATTGGAGATTGCCACCACTGCTGCATCATATTTTTTAACCAGCGGCATCACTCGCTCAAGCTGTTCCATCTCTCCGGTCACTGAGTTGACCAGTGCTCGGCCTTTGTAAACCTGCAAACCGCGGTCGAGCGCTTCTATGATCGATGAATCAATACAAATTGGAATGTCACTTAAGGATTGAACCAGCTCGATTGCCTGAGCCAGCAGGGCAGGTTCGTCAGCAAGCGGGATGCCGGCGTTGATATCCAGCATGTGTGCACCCGCTTCAATCTGTGCAATCGCGTCTGCTTCAACGCGGCTGAAATCACCGTTTTTCATTTCCTCTGCCAGCAACTTGCGGCCGGTGGGATTGATGCGTTCGCCGATCATGGTAAACGGCTTTTCAAAGCCAATAATATGATCGCGCTTTTCCGAGCCGATTATGGTTTCAGTCATGGGGGTATCCAGGTGAAATAAATCTTAAATAACTAGCTGGTCTAGAATGTAACTTACATTGAAGCGTCAGATCGGCGTGCAGGCGCCTGACGACTGTTGCGGCGCGACAGGATGCCTGATCGCTCTACTATTTCCGGCACCGAATGTTCTTGTCGGTACGCCATAATGTGGCAGCCGGAGATGCCTTCAATCTCGCTTGCCTGTTGAATCATGTCAATACAGAGCTGCACGCCTTCGGCTTTCTGGTTTTCAGCTCCTGTAAGTCGTTTGATAACATCGTCGGGAATGTGTACACCCGGTACGTTATTGCGAATCCAGTTGGCGGTTTTTGCCGATGCCAATGGTCCGACTCCGATCAGGATATAAACTTTTTTATCCAAACCCAGATCCCGTACCCGCTGCATATAGTTTTTTAACAGGTCGATGTCATAGCAATATTGGGTCTGTATGAACTGTGCGCCGGCCTCTATTTTTTTAGCAAGCCTTTCAGCACGGAATTCGTATGGTGGCGCGAACGGATTAGCCGCAGCGCCCAGGAATACTGCAGGTGCGTGATCCAGTTTACGACCACTTTCAAAGGTCGATTCATCACGCATTTTTCTACCGACCTGCAACAACGACATGCAGTCCAGATCAAACACCGGTTTTGCCTGCGGGTGATCACCGGATTCAACGCCGTCACCGGTGAGGCAAAGTATATTTGATACCCCCATAGCGGACGCGCCGAGTATGTCGCCTTGTACTGCGATACGGTTTTTATCGCGACAGGAGATTTGCATAATCGGTGAGTAGCCGGCACGGGTAAGCAGACCGCACACTGCCACGCTGGACATGTGACAATGGGCACCGCTGCCGTCAGTTGCATTGATTGCATCTACGTAGCCATCAAACACGCTGGCGCGCTCGTACACCTGCGCGGGATCTGCTGAATCAGGTGGAGCAAGCTCTGTGGTTACCGCAAACTTACCTGCTCGCAGCACGCGTTCGAATCGGCCGGGTGAATTGTGGCCGGGAAGTATTGGCAGCAGCTCAGCCGGTGACAGATCGACGTTACGCTGTTCCATCAGATCGCTCTATTGCCACTGCAACTGTTAGGGCGAGAGGCATTTTTTTCGCGTGCAACAGCTAACCAGGAAGAGCGACCACGCAACTCGTGGTTCACAGCGAATTGTACTACATGGACGTTATCTTCTTTCATGCGTGAGCTACCGTGCCAGGCTTCAACCCAGACACAGGCCATATCCGGTTTTATTTCGCAATTGCCATTACTTCTGACGCCGCCGCATGGACCGTTGCGCAAGTTCTTTGGGCAGTTCATCGGACATGACATACCGGTAGAGCTCAATGCGCACTGGCCGCACATCTGACAATCAAACAGAAAACCCTTAACAGCTTTTTCGGTTATGGCGAAAGGTTTTTCAAGTCGCTGGTAACCGATCAGCTCCCACAGCGGATGCAGTGTGACGATAAGCTTTTCAAAGCCTGCATAGAAAGTCTCCAGCAGCCGTGATCGCTTAACGGACCATCGCCTTACCCTATACAAGCTACTTACTCTTCTTCGGCAGCATCTGCATTGCCTTTGTTCTTAACAATGGCTTGCAGGGCTTGCTGATCAAAACTGTCTTCGATTTCTTTGGCTGCCTTTTTCACTTCCATATCGAGGTCATCGGAGCAGCTGGTTTGCTCGCGCCGCCAGTCTTCAA